>JBAWFF010000182.1:0-9701 GCA_049591635.1 Acetobacteraceae bacterium | reverse complement strand
CCGTGCCGCTCGCAGAACGCCCGGTTGGCGCGGGAGGACGCGACAAGGATGTCGAAATAGACGAACGGATCGCAGGTTTGCACCAGGATGACTGGCCCCGTGTCGCCCCAGTCCCGGGCGCTGCGCCGGCCCAGCGCACGCGCCGCCGGCCGGCCGAACAACTGGGCGCGGACACGGCGCGGGAGATCGCTCAGGCCGGTGTGACCTGGCCGCGACAGGAGCCGAACCCGATCGTGGGCACCCCTGCCCGCTCGCAGCGCGCGGTCAGGATCACCTCGTCGCCGTCTTCGAGGAAGCCGCGGGTCTCGCCGTTCGGCAGTTTGAGCTTGCGACGCCCGCTCTGGGTAATCTCCAGCAGGCTGCCGAAAGCCGACTCCTCTTCCGCGGAGATGGTGCCGCTGCCGAACAAGTCCCCCGCGCGCAGGTCGCAGCCGTTGGAACTGTGATGGGCGACCATCTGCGCCGGCGTCCAGTAGAGCGCCCGCGAATTGGTCCGCGACAATACGAACGGCGTCGCGCCGGCGGCGCGCATCGAGGGCGTCAGCAGCGCCGCCTCCAGCGCGATGTCGAGCGCGCCGTTCGCCTGATCGTCCCCGTCGAGGAGGTGCGCGAGCGGCGCCGGGTCACCCGCCGGACGCGGCTTCTGGGCCACGCGGAACGGCTCCAGCGCCTCGGCGGTGACGATCCAGGGCGAGATCGTCGTGCAAAAGCTCTTCCCCAGGAACGGCCCGAGGGGCTGGTATTCCCACGCCTGGATGTCGCGCGCCGACCAGTCGTTGAGCAGGCAGCAGCCGGCAATGTGCGTCCCTGCCTCGCCGATCGGGATCGGCTGACCGGGCGCGCTGCCGGGGCCGATCCACATTCCGAGTTCCAATTCGTAGTCGAGATTGCGGCATGGCCCGAAATCGGGCGCCGACTGGTCGGGCGGCTTGCGTTGTCCGCTCGGGCGGCGAACGTCGGCGCCCGACGCCCGCACCGACGAAGCGCGGCCGTGATAGGCGACGGGAATGTATTTGTAGTTGGGCAGTAGCGGGTTGTCCGGGCGGAACAGCTTGCCGGTGTTGGTCGCGTGCGTGATGCCGGCGAAGAAATCGGTGTAGTCGCCGATCATTGCCGGTACGTGCAGCTTGCAGGTCTCGACCCGGTGCAGCAGCAATTCCCGAACGGGCGACTTCGCATCGAGAAGCTCGCCGACGCGGCGACGCAACGCCCGCCGCGGCTCGGCGCCCAGCGCGAGTAGCGCATTCAGACCCACCTCGCACGCCGCGTTCGCCGCCTCCTCCGCCTCGCCGGTGAGGAAGCCCGAATCCCGCGTGGCGCGGAGGTCGAGGATGGCATCGCCGATCGCGACACCCGAACGCGGCGCGCCGTCGGCGACGCTGAACACGCCAAACGGCAGGTTCTGGATCGGGAACTCGGGATGCCCCTTGGCCGACTCGACCCAGCTCGCCCGCGCGGGGTCGTGCGTTTCATCCAGCATCACGAACGTTCCCCCGAGAAATAGCGCGGCATTCCGCTCCAGCACCCATCATAGCCGCGCTGAAGCTCCGCCATCTCGAGCGCCGCCCGCGTCGGGCGCAGCACCGCGCGCGTCTCGAACATGAACGCGAGCGCGCCCTCGATCTTGCGCGGCGCCAGCTCCGCCGTCATCGCCGCCGCGGTCACGGCGGCGTCGGGGCCGTGCGCGCTCATGGACGGATGCAGGCTCGCCCCGCCCGGGAGGAAGCCGCCCGCCTTCGCTTCATAGGCGCCATGCACCAGCCCCATGAACTCGTTCATCACGTTGCGGTGGAACCACGGCGGTCGGAACGTGCGCTCGGCGACCGCCCAGCGCGGCGGAAAGATCACGAAGTCGACGTTGGCGGTGCCCGGGCTGTCGGTCGGCGAGGTCAGTACCGTGAAGATCGAGGGGTCGCAATGGTCGAAGCTCACGGTATTGATCGCCATGAATCGCGCGAGATCATACTTATAGGGCGTCAGGTTGCCGTGCCAACCGACCACGTCGAACGGCGAATGGTTGATTTCGGTCGCCCACAGCGCGCCCTGGAATTTCTGCACCACCTCGCTCGGTTCGTCGCTGTCCTCGAACCAGGCAACGGGGGCAAGAAAATCGCGTGGATTGGCGAGGCCGTTCGATCCGATCGGTCCCAGGTCGGGCAGGCGCAGCATCGCGGCGTGATTCTCGCACACGTACCCCCGCGCCGCTCCATCCGGCAGCCCGACGCGAGCGCGCACGCCGCGCGGCAGGACCCCGAGCTCGCCGGGCGCCACGACAAGCCGCCCCAGTTCGGTGTCGAGCGCGAGCCGTCCCTCCTGCGGCACGATCAACATCTCGCCGTCGGCGTTCCAGAAGGCCCGCCGCATAGGACGGTTGGCCCGGTAAACATGCACCGACACGCCCTCGCTGGCCGCCAGCGTGAACAGCCCCGCCGCGAAATCGGTCGGCACGTCCGGCATGGGCGCCGGATCCCAACGAAGACGATTCGGGGTCGGCTCGGCCAACGGGCCGCAGAGCGCGCCGTTGTCGATGCGCCGATAGGGCGGATGCTCCGCCGAGGGGCGGATGCGATAGAGCCAGGTGCGTCGCGACTCGCGTCGCGGCACGGTAAACGGCGTCGCGGTGATCTGCTCGGCGTAGAGCCCAAGGGGGTGGCGCTGCGGCGAATTCTGCCCGACCGGCAGGGCACCGGGGAGCGCCTCGGTCGCGAACTCGTTGCCGAAGCCGGACTGGGTGGCCGGATGATCCTTCATGGCGGGCTCCGTCACGATGCGTCTTGTTGGCGGTCTGGGGCGGCGTCGCGGAATGCCGGCAGCGCCTGAGCTGCCGCTTCGGCGCGTAACAGCGTCGGGTAGGCTTCGAGCGAGCAGTTCAACCGGCGTGCATTCGCCATCTGCGGCACGAGGCACACATCCGCAAGGGTCGGCGTGTCGCCGTGGCAGAATGAACCAGGGCCACGCAGCATGGCCTCCACCGCGCCCAGCCCCTCGGCGATCCAGTGGGCATACCACGCGTCCCGCACCGTCTGGTCGTGACCCATCGAGTCCTTGAGGTACCGCAGTACGCGCAGATTGTTCAGCGGATGGATGTCGCAGGCGATGGTTAGCGCGATCGCGCGCACATGGGCGCGCGCGAGCTTATCCCGCGGCAGCAGCGGGGGCGTGGGGTGGGACTCCTCCAGCCACTCAATTATCGCGAGCGATTGCGGGATCAGCACGCCGTCGTCGGTCTCCAACGTCGGGACGAGCCCAGTCGGGTTCTTGGCGCGGTACGCCGGGGTGTTCTGTTCGCCGCCGTCCTTCAGCAAATGGACGTATTCGGGCGTCCAGACGACGCCCTTCAACGCCAGCGCGATCCGCACACGCCACGCGGCGGAGGAGCGGAAGTAAGTGTAGAGCGTCGTCACGGGCACTCCTCCGGCCGATTCGGTCAGGCTTGGCTCGCCGGCAGGACGGCCTCGGTGACGATCGAGTCCCTCCTGGCCCTGCGTGGTTCCGCACCATCCAGCCCAGGGTACCACGCTTTCCTACCCAGATCGCGCAAACGTGCGATCACAACAGGCGATCGATAAAATGCACGTTCGCGGGATACGATCCGGGACGTCGCCGGCGAACGGTACCCCGCCTTGGGCATTCTTGGGCGGCCAGACGATGGTGTCGAGCGCGGCCGACATGGGTCATATCGCGCGTGCTGCCCAACAAACCACACCGTTATCACATCGTTAAATGTCTGTGTCCGCCGCGGCCTTACCCGCCATCACCGGAGTCGCCTACGCCTCAGCCGCGCTCACCCCGGTCCATTGGGCATGGCCCTCCAATCTGGCAACACTCGGTTGGTTTCTGTCAAACTGACGAATTATTTTAGAAAAAACGTGCTTCCGTACCAGCGAAGCGGTTTCACGCCGGTTCAATCCCATATACACCGGACCAACGCGCATGCCCCTGGCGCGTGTAATGGCAGGGGACGAGCAGCACGGGTTGATTCGAATGAAAGCAAGAAGCGAGGAACTATCAATCGACACAAATGGCGGGGGGGAGAACTTCGATCTCGAGCAATTTCTTCCCTACCGCCTGGCAGTGACCGCGGCGACCGTGAACCGGCTGATTGGCCGCCGGCTGGCCGACACCGCCAAGCTGTCGATCTCGGAGTGGCGGGTTCTCGCCGTCGTCGAGCGGGCGGGTGTGCTATCGCCAAGCGCGATCGGCGCGCTCGCCGCGATGGACAAGGTAAAGGTCAGCCGTGCCGCCGCCAGTCTGGTCGCACGCGGCCTGATCAAGCAGACCCAGGATCCGCATGACGGCCGCGGGCGCCTCCTGCGGCTGACCCGCAAGGCGGTGGGCGTGCAGCGCGGCCTGGTCGCGCTCGCGCGCAAGACCGAGACGCAGCTTGAAGCGGGCCTCACCCGCGCCGAATGGGCGGCACTGCGAACCGCCCTTACCCGCCTCGACGCGCACGCGCAGAGCCTGGGGGCACCCCAGATGCGGGCCGAAGCCGCGGACTGACCACAACACCGTCATGCCCGCGCATGCGGGCATTCACGGCTTCCCTGGCCGGCCGTAAACGTCGGGGGTACCCGCGTTCGCGAGCATGACAGGTGTGCGTTGCCCACTACTCGGCAGCCGGCTCCACGGCGCGCTCCTCCAGCCTGCCCGGCTTGCCCTCGGCGCGCGTCAGCACCAGCCGGCGGTCGTGGAAATCGGCGACCGCCGCGTGGTGGGCGATCGAGATGATCGTCGTGTCCGGAAGCCGCGTCCTCAGCATACGGTGAAGCTCGGCTTCCGCCTCGGGGTCGAGGCTCGCGGTGGCTTCGTCGAGGAACAGCCAGTCCGGCCGGGCCAATAGCGCGCGCGCCAGTGCCACGCGTTGCTGCTCCCCTCCCGACAGGCGCTGCGCCCAGTTCTGGTCCTCGTCAAGATGCGCGACCAATCCGGGCAGGCCCACGTCGGCCAGCGCCTGGGCGATCTCGGGCTGTCCGACGCCCTCGGGCGCGGCCGGGTAGGTCACGACATGGCGCAGCGTGCCCAGCGGGATGTAGGGTTTCTGCGGCAGGAACAGTGAGGTGCCGGGCCGCTCCACCTGCCCGGTACCGAACGGCCAGATGCCCGCCAGCGCGCGAAACAAGGTGGATTTGCCCGATCCCGAGCGGCCCGTCACCACGACCGACTCGCCGGGCCGGAAGGCCATCGCCACGTGATCGAGGATCGGCGTGCCGTCCGGCAGCGCGAGCGTAAGGTCATCGAGGCGCACCGCGCGCTGCGACCCGGTGGTCGGAACGACCGTCAGCCCTTCTCTCGATGCCGCGCGCGCCGCCATCACCGCGCCGTGGAAGCCGACCAACCGTTCGACCACCGCGCGGTACTGCGCGAGGAGGGCGTACGCGTTGACGAACCAGGAGAGCGAGGTCTGCACCTGGCCGAACGCGTCGGCCGTCTGGGTCAGGCCGCCCAACTCGATCTTGCCGGTGAAATAGCGCGGCGCGGCGACGACGAACGGGAAGATGTTGGCCATCTGGGCGTAGCCGGTGACCAGTGCGTTCAGCCTCTTGAGCCGGATCATGATGCCCCACCAGTTGGTGATGACCTCATGGAAGCGAGTCAGCAGGTTGCCTTTCTCCTCTGCCTCCCCGCCGTACAACGCGACGCCCTCGACATTTTCCCGCAAGCGTACGAGGGCGTAGCGGAAATCGGCCTCCACCCGCTGCTGGCGGAAGCGGAGCGCGATCAGCGGCCGCCCGACCAGATGGGTGAGCCAGGTTCCCAGCACCGCATAGACCAGCGCCACCCAAACCATGTAGCCGGGGATCGTGATGCCCCACAGCGTGATCTCCCCCGAGAGGCCCCAGAGGATACCGACGAAGCTCCCGAACGAGACGATGTTGGAGAGGAAGTCGACGCCGAGCGACAGCGTCGTGGCCACGAAATCGCGCAGGTCCTCGGCGATGCGCTGGTCGGGGTTGTCGGTGCCCATCGCCCCCTTATCGCCGGCGAGGCTGATCCGGTAGTAGGCGCGATCGGCCAGCCACTCGTCGAGGAACTTCCGCGTCAGCCAGCGGCGCCAGCGGATCTGCAGCCACTGGTTCAGATACGTCGCGTAGACCGCCACCGCGATGTAGACCACGACGATTTCGCAGAACCCCGGCATGACGAAGCCGTGGGCGGTGCGCCGCCACGTGAACAGGAGGTCGAGGAAGGCGGTGTAGTCCTTGGCCTGCAAGCTATTGAAAAACAATCGGTTCCAGAAGTTCAGCACGACGTTCATGCCGACCATCGACAAGTTCAGCGCGAGGATGGCGATCAGCAGTATCCAGGCCGACCACTTCTCCTCGGAACGGAAATACGGCCGTGCCAGCCGCCAGATGTCGGACAGGAAGGCGCGAATGGCGTTCATGCGGGGACCTTTACCTCGCGATAGGCGCCACGGCGGCTTCGATCGCGGCGAGCCATGAATGTAGACGGCGCCGGTTCGCGCCAAGGTCCGAATAGCCGTACACGCTGCGCGAATACAGCACGAGGCGGCTCGCGTCCCCGGCGGCGGGAAGGATCTGGGCGGCGACCAGATCGGGGAAGTTCAACAGCCGGCTGCGGGCGACCCACTGCGCTTGCAGGGTCGCCGCGTCCTCGGCGGCGAGGAAGGTCCGCGGCTGCGCGGCGGCCGTGGCCCGGACGGCGGAATAGAGGCGCTTGGGGGGCACGCGATAGACAGGCGTCACGATGTCAGGGGGCGGGGCGAACCCGGCCGGGGCGGCCAACGCGGTGTTGGGGCTCGTCCCTCGCTCGATGCGAGCCGCATCGAACGGCGCCGGCATCGGCAGCCCTTGCGTCCCGGACGTGCCGCAGGCGGGCAGGAGGAATCCCAGCAGCCAGGCGAACACGGTCATCGGGGGCACATGCGCGCCATCGCCACGCGCGGCAAGCGATTGATGGTGCGGGTTTGTCGAGCCGACGGGTTTCCTTGACGGAACAAGGCGATATTTCCTACCCTTCGGAAATGAACACCGTCACCCGCGCCCATCTGGCCGAGACGATCTACGCCCAGGTGGGGCTGTCGCGGAATGAATCGGCCGACCTGCTGGAAACCGTGCTGACCCGGTTGGCCGCCACTCTTGAATCTGGTGAATCCGTTAAGATCAGCGGGTTCGGGACCTTCTCGGTCCGCCAAAAGGGGCGTCGGGTGGGTCGGAATCCGAAGACCGGGCAGGAGGTGCCGATCCTGCCGCGCCGCGTCTTGGTGTTTCGCCCGAGCCAGGTGCTGAAGGCGCGGATCAACGGCCACGCGGTGCCGGCCGGTACCGACGCCCTCGACGACGAATGATGAGCGGCCCGCGCGACGACGACCCGGACGGCCCGGCCCGGGCGCGGCCGAAAAAGGCGCCGAACGCATTCCGAACGATCAGCGAGGTCGCCGACGAACTGCATATCCCGCAGCACGTCCTGCGCTTCTGGGAGACCAAGTTCCCGCAGGTCAAACCGCTCAAGCGCGGCGGCGGACGGCGCTATTACCGGCCCGACGACATCACCCTGCTGCGCCGCATCTCCGACCTGCTCTACATCCAAGGCTACACCATCAAGGGGGTCCAACGGCTGTTGCGCGAGGGCGGCGGCAAGCTGTCGGACGACATCCCTCCCGCCGCGCCCGAGGAACAGCAGGCCGCCGCCGCCGAGCGTGCCCGGTCGATCGCGAGCGAGGCCGACTCGCCGCCGATCCCCGGCCTGATGGTCGATCCGGCGCCCTTCGCGCCGCGTCCGGACGCCGAGATCGCGCGGCTTCGCGCGGTCCTGGCGGAGACGTTGCGCGAGTTGGAAGCGGTGCGCGCCTTGTTGACCTGACGCCGCCCGCTGGCGTTGCCGCGCGCCCGGCGCGCTGCTAGGAAGGCACACGTCGGAGCGTAGCGCAGCCTGGTAGCGCATCAGTCTGGGGGACTGGGGGCCGTGGGTTCGAATCCCGCCGCTCCGACCAACGACGCTGAACAGACCCCGAAAATGTGGTCACATCGGCGCCGCCGGCCTCGGATTTGTGCGCATATTGGCCTTCGCAGGTGCAGCATTTGTGGGCATAATACCCTTCGCAGGTGCAGCATTTGTAGGCACCTTTCGCAGTTGCGAACAGGATTTGTAGACCCAACGGAGCCACCTCACTGCCGCCCCTCACCTCACTCGCGATCGCCGGCTCACCCGATATCGCCGCCCATGCGGACGCGGACGCGGCGGGCGTCACCCGGCAGATACGAAAGCGGGATGTCCTCCAACTCGACCAGTTTCAGACTATCCCTTCGCGCCCCGGCCGCGACGGCGCGGCGCTCCGCCTCGGCCTGCGCCTGGGCCAGCGCCGCCTCACGGCTCACGCCCGAGAATATCTGATCGACCTCGCCACTGGCCTGCGATATCGCCGCGCCGACGGCATTGGCGACCGCGTGATGCGTGACCCGGATCACCTCGGAGCAGCCCTCGACACGATCCGGAATGAGGAAGCTGCCGCCGCCGACCGCGAGCAGTGCCACGTCGCCGGCATCGACCTTCATCCGGTCCACCGCCTCGGCGATCATGTCGCCCATGCGCCGCAAGGTCGCGCCGACGAATGCCGGCGACAGATGCGCGACGCGGGCGGGATCGCCAAGATCGAGCCGCCCGGCGGCCACCGCCACGTCGGTCGCGGTCAGGATGTCGCCGCCGAACGCCAGTCCCTTTTGCAATAGGCGAAAGCCGACGCTTGCCGGACCGATCCGGCTGCCGTCGAGCGCGATCTCGGTTCCTCCGCCGAGGCCGATCGACAACAGATCGGGCATCCGAAACAGCGTCCGCACGCCGCCGATCTCCACCGCCGCGTTGGCCTCGCGCGGGAAGCCGGCCTTCAGGTAGCCGACGTCGGTCGTCGTGCCGCCGACGTCCACCACCACCCCATCCTCGATATGCGACAGGAACGCCGCGCCGCGCATGCTGTTGGTGGGGCCGGAGGCGAAGCAATACACCGGAAAGCGCCGCGCCAGTTCGGCGCGCATGATGGTGCCGTCGTTCTGCGTCAGATACAGCGGCGCGTCGATCCCGCTTTGGCGCAGTGCCGCGGTGAACGCGTCCGTGGTTGTTCGCGCCAGTTCCTGGAGGCAGGCGTTCAGCAGCGTGACGTTCTCCCGCTCCAGCAGCCCGATGCGTCCTAGCTCGCTCGACAAGGTGACATCGACGTCGGGAATCTCCTCGCGCAGGATGCGCGCCGCCTCCTGCTCGCACTCCGCGGTGAGCGGCGAGAAGACGCTGGTGACGCCGACCGCGGTGATCTCGGCGTCGGCCATGCGGCGCGCGGCGTCGCGGATCGCCGCGTGATCGAGCGCCACGATGGGGCGTCCGTCGTATTCGTGACCGCCGCCGACCATCGCCACCACGCCGCGCACCAGCGCCGCCAAATCGTCGGGCCAGTCGACGAAGGGCGGCAGGCTGGCGCTGGCGGGCAGGCCGATGCGCAGCGCGCCGACCCGCTGCAAGGCGCGGCGCTCGATCACCGCGTTGGTGAAGTGCGTCGTGCCGATTACGACCGCGTCCACGCCATCAGCGTCCCCGGCCTCGTCGAGCAGCAGGCGCAAGGCGGTCCGAATGCCGCCGAGCACGTCCTCCGTGGTCGTCGTCTTGACGGCATGGCGGACCCGCGCGCCGTCGATCAGCACGGCGTCGGTGTTGGTGCCGCCAACGTCGATCCCGATCCGCTTCACGCCGCC
>JBAWFF010000181.1:0-8965 GCA_049591635.1 Acetobacteraceae bacterium | reverse complement strand
CCCTAACCCCCTCCCGCAAGGGGAGGGGGGACATTCTTGAGGATGCGGGAACACGAAAACACCAGGCACCCCCGTCCGCCTCAGTGAAAATACTCCTCGAAAAATCGCGGGAAGGCGGCGCTCGCTTTCACGTAGTCATCGAGATCAGTCGGCAGCAGCGGATGCGTCTCGCCCAGCGGCTTCTGTCCGGGCGGCGGGGCCACGTCGGGGCGCATCGAATACATGCCGTAGAGGTTCGTATCCAGCAGCGTCTGGCCTTCCGCCGAGAGGATGAAGTCGATGAACAGCCACGCCGCGTTCGGATGCGGCGCACCCCCGATGATGCCGACGGGCGCGAGCGTCAGCGGCATCCCCTCGCGCGGATACACCCCGACCAGCCCCTCCTGCTCGGCGAGCGGACCGAAGGCGCGCCAATGATCGAGCGAGGCGCCGATCAGCACCTCGCCGCGCACCACGGCGTCGGTCATCTGCGCCCCGGTCGCCATCACCACCGGACGTTGCGCCGCGAGCTTCTTGATGAAATCGAGGCCCAGCGCGCGTTCCAGCAGATAGAACTGGTTGAACTGGGTGCCGGCCGCGGCGTTCTGGATGGCGATCTTGCGGTCGGCGAACCGCGGGTTCAGCAGGTCGAGCCACGATGTCGGCGCATCGGCCGGCGCCAGCACGGTCTTGTTGTAGACCGGGATGACGCCGATCGCCTGCGCCGCCGCCCAGAACCCGTCCGCCTTCGCGCCGGCCGGGAACGCGGCGTATTCGGCCGAATCGTAGCGCATGGTCTTGCCGGCGCGTGTCATCTCGATCCAAGCCGCCATGTTCGCCGCCAGCATCACGTCGAACGTGACCCGCTTGGCGTCGATCTCCGCGTTGACCCGCGCCAGAACGCGCCCGGTCGGCGCCGAGTAGAATCCGGTGGCGATGTCGAGAAACGGGTATTTCGCCTTGAACGCCGCCATGAATTTCTGGAAGTTCTCCCCCGGCGCGGCGTCGGCGATGGCGAACGCGCCTTCGCGGCGCGCCGCCTCGACGATCGCCGGGTCGGCCGCCCGCGCCCCGAGCGAGGCGAGTGTGAAGCAGCCCAGCAGCGCGGCGCGGCGGCGGATCATGGGATGCTTCCTGGCGGTTTCCGATGGAGAGGATAGATGACCTTGTTCGAAAAGCTCAACGCCCTTTCCCTGCCCTTCGCGACCCTGATGGGCGTGGTCTACACGACGGTCGAGCCGGAGAAGGTGGTGGCGACGCTGCTGGTGCGCGAGGATCTTTGCACCGCCGGACACGTGATCCACGGCGGCGCGGTGATGGCGCTCGCCGACACGCTCGGGGCCGCCGGCACGTTCATCAATCTGCCGCCGGATGCGAAGGGGACGGCGACGATCGAGAGCAAGACCAACTTCATCGCCCCGGCTCCCGCCGGCTCCACCGTGACCGCCACCGCCACGCCGATCCATCGCGGCCGGCGCACCCAGGTCTGGCAGACCCGCGTGGAGACCGACGCCGGGCGACTGGTCGCGATAGTGACGCAGACGCAGATGGTGCTGTAGCTCGGTTAGCCGGTCTTCGGCGGCCAAAGCATCGCACCGTGCAGCACTCGCAGGACGACGACGCTCGGCGGATCAGACATGACGACGGCCGGTTCGACGGCATAGACGACGAGATAAGGGGTCCTGGTAACGACCAGCTCGCGGGTTTCCGGCGAACGTCCCGACCTTCCGATGTAGGGCGAGCCGGGAAGATTATCGACTGCAGCAAGGATTCGACGCCCGATCCGGATGGCGGCAGCGGGATTCCTTGCTGTGAGCCATTCGACGATACCAAGAAAGTCAGTCTGAGCCGGATGGGTCCAACGTACCGGCATCAGCAGCCCGGCGTGATGATCCGGTCAAACGCCGCCACCACGGCAGCATGGTCGACGACTCGGCCCTCCTTCAGCGCCTGTTTGCCCTCCTCGACCGCGGCGAGGAACTGTCCCTCGGTCGCGACGAAGGAGCGCAGGGCCTCATGAACCAGCACGGATTTCGAGCGACCTGTCGTCGCGGCCAAGCGGCTCAGCGCGTCGTCCAGATCGGCAGCGAGAGTAATGGAGTTCGGCACAGGTTCCTCTCCGCTCGATCCAAGGCGTTCCTTTGTACCACGACACCGACCGGACCGCGACCCGGACCCGTCTCACCCCGCCGCAGCCACCTTCCGCAAATCCTCCACGAACGCCCGATACTCGCGCCGCTTCGCCTCCTCGTCGGGCACCCGCAGCAGGAACGACGGATGCACCGTCACGAACGCGGTCTCCGTCTCCGACAGCCGGATCGGCCGCCCCCGCTCGCGCCCGATCGTCACCGCGCGTCCCAACACGGCCCGCGCGGCGGTGCCGCCCAGCAGCACGATCAGCTCAGGGCGCAACCTTACCCGCTCGACGTCCAGCCAGAAGGCGCACGCCCGTACTTCCTCGGTGTCCGGAGTCTGATGAATGCGCCGCTTGCCGCGCGGGGTGAACTTGAAGTGCTTGACGGCATTGGTCACATAGACGCTCCGCCGGTCGATCCCCGCCTCGGCCAGAGCGCGGTCCAGCATCTGCCCGGCCGGACCCACGAACGGACGGCCGACGACGTCTTCCTGATCGCCCGGCTGCTCACCGACGAACACCAATCGTGCGCCCGCCGGGCCCTCGCCGAACACCGTCTGGATCGCCGGCCCGTAGAGCGGGCAGCGCCGGCAGTCCGTCGCCTCACGCGCCGCCTCGGCCACGCCGGAATCGGCCCCGGCAGGCATGACCACCGGCCCAAGTGGCGCGCAGTCGGGCGGCCACGGGTCCTCGACCAGCGGCTCGGCCTCCGGTACGCTCGTCTCCGGCCGCGAGGCCGCCAACATCTCGGCACCGTAGCCACGCCAGTACGCCTCCAGCCCGGCATCGTCGGGCACCGCCGCCGCTTCCGCGGCAGGGCCGAAGCGCAGCCCGGACTCGTCCCAATGCGCGCTCGCCTCCGGCGTCAGCACGGACACCGCGAACTGCGGAAACCGCCTTGCGAGCAGTGGCGCGGACGCCTCCAGCACACGATGGGCCGGGGCGAACCACCCGACATAACGACCCTCGATCGGCAGGTAGCGAAGTTGCGAGCGCAGCCGGTGTCCCTCGGCGCGTACCGCCAGCGCCAGCCGGCGCGCCCGCGCCAGCTCCGCGTCCGTCTTATCGTCGAGCGCCAGCGCGCCGGCCTGGGCAAGCCAGATCAGCCGGTAGAGCAGGTCGAAGCGGTCAGCCTCCCGCGCCTGCACGACCAGCCCGGCCAGTTGCACCAGGGCTCGAGGCACCGAGAAGCCGCCCTTCGATTCGGTCGAGGTGGGCGCCGGGGTGGGCCGGGAACCGACCCACCAGCCCACCTCCTCCGGCGGGATCCCGGCCAGCGCGAGCGTCCTCGCATGGCTACGCCAGCCCTCGAAATCGGTCTCTCCGCCGAGGATGACGTGGCGCATGGACAAAAACCCTCGACAGGAAAATGTTGAAATGAAGGCGAGTCGCGTGTTTCTGGTGGGCGTGATGGCTCCGTCCACCCCCCACCCGGCCTCGGGCCCTTGGTCCTCGGCCTGGACGCTCCTGGTCCTGACCAACCTTCTGTGGGCCGGCAATATCGTGCTGGGCCGTGGCGTCGCCGGGATCGTGCCCCCCGTCGCGCTGGCCTATTGGCGCTGGACCGGTGCCTTCTTGGTCTCACTCCCTTTCGCCTGGCCGCTGCTGCGTCGGGACGCGCCCATGCTGCTGCGGCACTGGCGGATGATGCTGCTGCTCGCCGCCACCGGCATCGCGTCCTACAACACCATCTCCTACATCGCCCTCGACAGCACCACCGCGCTCAACGTGCTGCTCTTGCAGTCAGCGACGCCGCTGATGATCGTGGCGTTGGCCTTTCTCATCTTCGCCGAGCGGCCCTCGCCCCGACAGGTCGGCGGCATCGTGCTTTCGCTGTGCGGGGTCGCCGTGATCGCCGCGCGCGGCTCCCTCGCCGTGTTCACGGCGTTACGGGTCAACCCCGGAGATCTTTGGATCATCGGCGGGCTGGCCATCTATTCCGTTTATTGCATCATGCTGCGTCGCCGTCCCTTGGTGCATCCGCTGAGCCTCTTGTCCGCCCTGATGGGTCTCGGCTCGTTGATGATCCTGCCGTTCTACGTTTGGGAACATGTGAGCGGCGCCCGCATCCACGACGGCTGGGAGGCGTGGCTGCCGATGGCCTACATGGCGATCTTCCCTTCGTTCATCGCCTATCTGCTGTTCAACCGCGGGATCGAGCTGATCGGCGCCAACGCGGCTGGCCATTCGATGCACCTGATGCCGCTGTTCGGCAGCGTGCTCGCCGTCCTGTTCCTCCACGAGCGCTTCCGGACCTACCACGCCGCCGGCATCGCGCTGATCGGCAGCGGCATCCTGCTCGCCTCGCTTCCCTTCGGCCGCTGCGGCGTGCGAACCCGCCCGGCGGCGGGCACGTGAACCCGGTCCGGAGTATCGCCGTGCTGACCCGCCGATCGGCAACCACGCTCGCCATGCTTTTCGCAGTCCATGAGGTCGCGCGCGCCGAGCCCGCGCCGCCGCCCGCACCGAAGCCGGCGGCCAAGCCCGAAGCCAAGCCGGCGGTGGAGCCGGTGGACAAGGACCAGGTCGTCGCCATCCTCGGCCGCCCGGTCGCCGGGCCGGGAAAGCAGCAGATCGGCACCTTGATCGATGTGCTGGTGGACGGCACCGGTCAGCCGCAGGCGGCGGTGCTCGACATCGGCGGGTTCATGGGCCTCGGCTCGCGCAGCATCGCAGTGCACTGGAACCTGCTGCACTTCACGCCGGCGGACCCGAAGGCGCCGATCACGCTGTCTCTCACCTTGGATCAGATCAAGGCGATGCCGGAATACAAGGGCATGGAGAACAAGCCGGCGCCGGTCGTCGTGCGCTCGGACGTGAAGCCGGCGCCGGCGCACTGAATGGGCCGCTTTCCACAGATGCCGAAGCTGCGCGGCCAGCGGGCGCTCGATTTCCTCAACCTGTTCATCGCCGACGTGCAGACCGGTTTCGGCGCCTTCGTGGCGGTCTATCTGACCGCGCACAAATGGACGGTGCTGGAAATTGGCGCGATCCTCAGCATCGGCACCGTCGCCGCGCTTGCCAGCCAGATCCCCGCCGGCGCCCTGGTCGATGCGCTCTCCAACAAGCGCGCGGCGGTGGGGGGCGGCATCGTCGCGATCACCGTCTCGGCGCTGCTCCTCGCCTTCCTGCCGTACCAGCTTCCGGTCGCGGCGGCCGAGCTGTTGCACGGCTTCGCGAGTTGCATCCTCACCCCCGCCGTCGCCGCCGTCAGCCTGCGCCTGGTCGGCCATGCCGGCTTCGCCGTCCGGCTGGGCCGCAATGCCCGCTTCGCCGCGATCGGCAGCGGAACGGCGGCGGCGGCGATGGGCGCGCTCGGCACCTACGTCTCCACCCAGTCGGTGTTCCTGCTGACGGCGGCGCTCGCTGCTCCCGCGCTGTTCGCCCTGTACCGCATTGGGCCGCCGCCCGCCGTCGGCGCCATCGCGGAGGTGAAGCGCTCGCCGTTTGACTGGCACGGGATTGCCGAGCTCCTGGCCGATCGCCGCCTGCTCGCCTTCGCCGCCTGCATCATCCTGTTCCACATGGCTAATGCCGCCCTGCTGCCGATCGCGGCCACCGCCATCACCGCCCGCGCCGGCGCCTATGCAAGCCTGATCATCGCCGCCTGCATCGTCCTGCCGCAGGGCGTGGTCGCGCTGTTCTCCCCGTGGATCGGGCGGGAAGCCGTGCGGCGGGGGCGCCGGGCGGTGCTGCTGGTCGGCTGGTCGGCGCTGCCGTTGCGCGCCGTTCTGTTCGCGGTGCTGCCCGCTCCCGGGCTGATCGTGGTTGCCCAGGCGCTTGATGGCGTCAGCGCCGCCGTGTTCGGCATCATGCTGCCGTTGATCGCCGACGATCTGACGCGCGGGCGCGGGCGGTTCAATCTCTGCGTCGGCATCTTCGGCCTCGCCGTCGGGATCGGCGCCACGATCTCCACCACGCTCGCCGGCTGGGTCGCCGACGCCGCCGGCGATCGGATGGCCTTCGTCGCGCTCGCCGCGATCGGCCTCGCCGGCGTTGCCCTGCTCGCCGCTGCGATGCCCGAGACGGCGCCGAAGCCCCGTGGCGCGGAACGCGTCGCGCCGGCTTGCGCCCCCGCCAATGTCGGGTTTACCCACCCCCGCGACAGGGAGATGGCGGATGGCGGTCAAGAACGTGAGGAAAGTCGTGCTGGCGTATTCGGGGGGGCTCGACACCAGCGTCATCCTGCGCTGGCTCCAGACCACGTATCGTTGCGAGGTGGTGACCTTCACCGCCGATCTCGGCCAGGGCGAGGAGCTGGCGCCCGCGCGGCGCAAGGCCGAAATGGCCGGCGTCAAGGAGATTTTCGTCGATGATCTGCGCGAGACCTTCGTGCGGGATTTCGTCTTCCCGATGTTTCGCGCCAACGCCTTGTACGAGGGCCAGTACCTTCTCGGCACCTCTATCGCCCGCCCGTTGATCGCCCAACGCCAGATCGAGATCGCCGAGCAGACCGGCGCCGACGCGGTCGCCCACGGCGCCACCGGCAAGGGCAACGACCAGGTCCGCTTCGAGCTCGGCTATTACGCGCTCAACCCCGACATCAAGATCATCGCGCCCTGGCGGGAATGGGAGCTGACCAGCCGCACCAAGTTGCTGGAATTCGCCGAGGCCCATCAGATCCCGATCGCGCGTGACAAGCGCGGCGAGGCGCCGTTCAGCGTCGACGCCAACCTGCTGCACTCCTCGTCGGAGGGAAAAATCCTCGAGGATCCGGCGGTCGAGGCCGACGAGATCGTCTATCAGCGCACCATCCGCCCCGAGGACGCGCCCGATAGGGCGACCGTCATCCGCGTCGGCTTCGCGCACGGCGATCCGGTGTCGATCGACGGCGAGACCCTGTCGCCCGCCACGCTGCTCACCCGCCTCAATACGCTCGGCAAGGAAAACGGCATCGGCCGCCTCGACATGGTGGAGAACCGCTTCGTCGGCATGAAGTCGCGCGGCGTCTACGAGACACCCGGCGGCACCATCCTGCTCGCCGCCCATCGGGGCATGGAGAGCATCACGCTCGACCGCGAGGCGGCACACCTCAAGGACGATCTGATGCCGCGCTATGCCAAGCTGATCTACAACGGGCTGTGGTTTAGCCCGGAGCGGCGGATGTTGCAGGCGCTGATCGATGCGAGCCAGCATTCGGTGACCGGCACGGTGCGGCTGAAGCTTTACAAGGGCAACGCCACGGTCATCGGCCGCGAATCCCCCAACAGCCTCTATTCGATGAAGCACGTCACCTTCGAGGACGACGCCGGCGCCTACGACCAGATCGACGCCCAGGGCTTCATTAAGCTGAACGCGCTCCGGCTGCGCCTTGGGGCGATGGCGGGACGGCGGGGTGGGGCGCTGTAGCTGGCGCGGAGCGATTTGATCGTTATGCCAAGTTTTGCTCTCGTCTGTTCGATCAAAAGACAATACTTTGAAACGGGTCGGCCTCATTCTTAAGAGCGTTCCAGTCATTCAAATCAAAAGCATACTGGTCATTCTCCGGCCAGTCATTGGGAAATCGTACTCTGAAGTAGTTCCCAATTGCCGATGCGAACCCGTCGGTCGAGTCGCTTAAGCTGAGATAAGATGCAGAGGGAGCGAAATCCTCAGTGAAAAATTGCGCCGAGAGCAATACGACAAGCGCGCAAACCGCGTCCAAGGCGTGATTTAGGGTTGCCTCGGAAAATTTTTCATGCCGATCATGCTTGGCGTTGTTATAAGCCTGATACCACCCCAGCGGCTTAGAATCCGACCAAGCTGCAAACGGGCTCCTGATTTCACCGCTTCCACGCCAGTAAGGCACCTTAACTTCGTACGACGAAAGCCGGTGTGACGGATTGATTTTCTTATAGTCCTCGATCGTTAGATTTCCTTTGCTATGATATTCATTCTCAACCAAGATCGCCTTGCAGTTGGCTTCTATCTCTATGCATGTCCGCATAAGCAATCCGTGTAATCGGAATGAGTGTGTCGTCGAATTGCTTTCTGTTGGTTCTACGTAATCGCATATTTCTTGGAGATCTTTCTGGATTAGGCCGTGTGGACGGAATCCCTGCCATGCATTTCTGACGGATTCCCGAATCGGGTTTTGTTCGAATCACTGCATGACCGGCATCAGGGGGCCGGGCATGCTGACTGGAATGACGGAGCGCGATTGGCCGATCGTGCTGGAAGTGTTTGATGCGGCGCAATCGAGCCGGGGAGAACCGGGGCATGACGACCGTAAATTCCTGGAAGCCCTCCACTACTTCACGGTACACAGCATAACTTGGCGTGCACTCCCGGGCGAATTTGGCAAATGGAACAGCATTTGGAAGCGGTTCTGGCGGCTCAGCCGGTCGGGAGTATTCGAGGCATTCTTCCAGTTGCTGGCGGAATGCAGCCAGACGGCACACTTGGTCCAGTTCTTCGACAGCACGACAGCGCGTGCCCACGTCTCGGCCGCCGGGGCAAAAGGGGGCAGCATCGCCAGGCGTTCGGCCGCTCACGCGGCGGTTTCTCGACCAAAATCCACCTCAAGACCGATCTCGACGGCAACCCTCTCGACTTCCACCTGACCGGTGGCGAGGCCAGCGACAGCACCCAATTCGAGACATCGCTGGACATCGGCCCCGACATCTGCCCGCGCATCGCGATGACGGACAAGGGGTATGACAGCCAAGCCAACCGGGCGGCGGCCCGTGCGCGTGGCATCACACCGGTTATCCCGCGCCGCGAAAACTCCAAGCAGAGAGGACGTTTTTTCCCGAAGCGCCTCTATAAACTGCGGGCGCGCATCGAACAGGCAATCGGCAAGCTCAAGCGGTTCAAACGCGTCGCCATGCGGTGCGAGAAGACCGATATCAGCTACTCGGCCATCATCAGTTT
>JBAWFF010000180.1:0-12411 GCA_049591635.1 Acetobacteraceae bacterium | reverse complement strand
ACCCTCCGGCCGGCTACGCCTCGACGCGCTGCTCGCCCGCCTCGTCGTCTGACCTCAGCGCGCCGGCGCCTCGCAGGGATGCGTCGCCATCTCCGCCGGCGAGGACACTTCCAGGATCTCGAATTCGTCGGCGGTGCGGGTCTCGTTATGCGGCGTTCCGCCGGGAATGTAGATCGAATCCCCCTGTTCCAGCCGCACCGTGCCGTCCTCGAACTCCAGTTCCAGCCAGCCCTTCAGCACGTAGACGAATTGGGATTCGCAGGCGTGGTGGTGCCAGCCCGTCGGCTGCGTCATCCCCGCCTTGGTCGCGGTGATCTGGGCGCGCATCTGGCCCTTGCTCCCGGCCGTGACTCCAAGGTCGCGGTAGGTGAAGAACTCCCGCCGCCCCTTGACCAGCACCGGTTTCTTGGCGCTGGAGACCGCGACCTTCCTTCCCTTGGTCAGTGTTCCCGCATCCGCCATGTCGGCCTCCTTGATTGCGTCCCGATGCTAGGCCCGGGCTAGCGTTGCTGCCAAGGCAGGCCCGCAGCCTTCCAGCCACCGACCGTCCCACGATGGCCTTGTCCATCGGGCGCGCCCTCGAACCCGTCGGCGACGTTGGCGGCGTGCGCGTAGCCAGCCCGCTCGGCGGCCTGCGCCGCCGCCATGCTGCGCCCGCCGGTCTTGCAGATGAAGAACAGCTTGTGCTCCGCCGTGACGCCGGACTGGCGAAGCTGGTCGAGGAAACCCGGGTTGACCTGCATCGTCGGGTAGGTCTGCCACGGGATCAGCACCGGCTCCTTGCCGGCCTCGCGCAGATCGGGGATCCCGACGAACGCCCATTCCGGATCGGTCCGCACGTCGATCAGCCGCGCGTCGGGATCGGCCCGCAGGGCCTCCCACGCCTGGGTGGGGGATACGTTCTCGACCATGGGGGCACTCCAGTTGCTGTCGGGTGGTTGTAGCATTCCAGGTGCCGATAGTCGTCCTCGAGCCTAAGGCGCATGATCGCAGCGCGAGGCAAAGGAGGATGCCATGACCCGGACGACCCCATTGACAGCCGCCGACGTCATGTCCCGAGAGGTGGTCGCGGTGGCCCCAGACACCCCGCTCCGTCAGGCCGCCCGCTTGATGGTGGACAAGAGAATCAGCGGCCTGCCGGTGGTCGATGCCTCCGGTCGGCCGATCGGCGTTCTCACCGAGGGCGACCTGCTGCGCCGGGTGGAGACGGGGACCGAAGGCAAGGCCCCTGGCTGGCTCAGCGTCCTCTTCGCCCCCGGCCGGTTGGCGGAGCGCTACATCCGCAGCCATGCCCGCCAAGTATCGGAAGTCATGACGCCCGAGGCGCAATGCGTCCAGGAGGATACCCCGCTCGAGGGGGTCGTGGCGCTGATGCAGCGCAAGGGGATCAAGCGCCTCCCGGTGGTGAGCGGGGAGCGGCTGGTCGGCATCGTCGCCCGCGCCGACCTGGTGCGCGTCCTCGCCGACGCTCTGGCCGCGCCGGCCGCGACCGTGGATGACGCCGATATCCATGCCCGCCTGATCGCGGAAATGGTCCGCCAGCCGTGGACCCATCGCCGCGGCGTGACGGTGGCGGTGGAGAGCGGGACCGTGCTGCTCGACGGCTGTGTCTTCGACCTGCGCGAGCGGGACGCCTTGCGGGTGATGGCGGAGAACCTGCCCGGCGTGCGCGGCGTCGAGAACCGCTTGGTCTGTATCGAGCCGAACACGGGGGTGCTGATGTTCGACCCCTTGGCCGAGACGCCGAGCCGGGAGCCGCCGGTTGGCTGAGGCGGTGAGTGACCGGGAATATCCGCTCCGCCCCATCGTCGGCATCGGCATTGTCGTGCTGAAGGGCGAGCATGTCCTGCTGGTCCGTCGCGGCAAGCCGCCCGGAATCGGTTCCTGGACCTTGCCCGGCGGCGGGCAGGAACTCGGCGAGACGGCCCAGGAGGCGGCGCGGCGGGAACTGCTGGAGGAGACCGCGCTGCACGTCGGCCCCCTGACCCTCGCGGCCCAGGTGGACAGCATCCGCCGCGACCAGGCGGGGCGCATCCAGTACCATTACACCATCCTCGACTTCGCGGCCCGCTGGGAGGTGGGCGAGCCCATCGCCGGTTCGGACGTGACCGAGGCGGTGTGGGCGAGGCTGGACGCGCTGGAGGGGTTCGATCTGTGGAGCGAGGCGCACCGCGTGATCGCGATCGCCGCGCGGCTGGTGGCGAGTTGACCCCTTAAAGGCCTCGGAAATGTAGTCACATCGGCGGCGCCAGCCCCCGATTTGCGGTCACATTGGCCTTCGCAGGTGCAGCATTTGTAGACATAACGCCCTTCGCACATGCAGCATTCTTGTACATCTCTCGCAGTTGCGAACAGGATTTGTAGACACAATGGTCGCCAACGAATTGACCTTCTTCAAAACGCAAGCAGTCGCCGCCACTGTCCTGATGGAGGCAAGGACCGATGAGTAGGCAGTATCGCAGCCGGGCGATGGCCTCGGCGCATGAAACGGCGGAAGGGCTGCACAACGCGGGTCTGCTCGACGAGCAGACCATGCGACAATTCGATGCCGCCTGTCTGACGCCCGTGCGCCCCCTGACGCCCGAGCAAGTCCGCGCCCTGCGTGAAAGCGAAGGAGCCTGACGAGTGCTTCCGCTCGACTCGCTGACGAGCTGGTCTCTCAATTAGTAGTTGCATATCTGCTCGTGGTAGCCTCGGCTGAGCTTGCGGCCTCGCTGAAAGCGGCCGGTGGCCGTGCTCCCGCATTCCCGCAGCCTCCTCCCGCGAGGGGAGGGAAGTCACACGCTCGGAATCCTCCCCTCCCCTTGCGGGAGGGGATTATGTAGTTGACAAACACGGGCGGGTCGGATAGGATTTTGGTCAGGGAGCAACGCCAATGTCCGTTTTGTCCGCCGCATACTTCCATGATGAAGCCGCCGCCTTCGCGGAGTTAGAGGCGACCCTCTGGCCGCACGGTCCGGTTTGTCCCCGATGCGGCGGATTGGACAGGATCACGGCGGTTAAGGGTGGCCGCATGGGTCTCCGCCGTTGCGGCCCCTGTAAGCGCCAGTTCACGGTCACGGTCGGCACCGTGTTTGCGTCCAGCCATGTGCCGCTGAACCTGTGGCTTCAGGCGGTCTATCTGATGTGTTCCAGCAAGAAGGGCATCAGCAGTCATCAACTCATGCGGACCTTGGAGGTGCAATACAAGACCGCATGGTTCATGACGCATCGTATCCGTGAGGCGATGAAGTCCGGCAATCTGCCCCCGATGGGCGGGGCCGATGTGACGGTCGAGATTGATGAGACGTTCATCGGTAAAAAGGAAGGTCGGCCGGTGCGCCCCGGCTACGCGCACAAACATGCGGTCATGACCTTGGTTCAACGCGGCGGCTCGGCCCGTTCCTTCCATGTGGACGGCACAAGCGCGCGCGACTTGCTTCCGATCATCCAGGCCAACGTGTTGCCGGGAACCCGCGTCATGACCGATGAGGCTGGTCAGTACGCCCATCTTGGCAAGTTCTTTACCGAGCACGATTTTACCCGCCACAGCGCCGGTGAGTACGTGCGCGGCGACGTTCATACGAACACCGTGGAAGGCTTCTATTCCGTTTTCAAACGCGGGATGAAGGGCGTCTACCAGCATTGCGCCGAGAAGCACCTTCATCGCTACGTTGCCGAATTCGATTTCCGGTACAACAACCGGATTTGTCTTGGCGTGGATGATGCCAAACGGACTGACAATGCGTTGCGTGGCATTGTTGGAAGGCGCCTAACTTACCGAACCTAAGTTAAAGGGCCGGTTATTAAGGCAATAGAGCGATGACTCAAACATTTGTGCGGGATTTTTCTCTTTCACTCCCCGCGCAATATGCTGAGAATCTGCGGCTAACGGAACTGGACCTAAGTCCGCCAGGCATCGGTACTGGTTTCGTGGTGATGGTGGTGCGGGTGGGACTCGAACCCACATTCTCCCGATTACTAATCGGGTGCTGTGCGCCCTGGTAGGCTTCCAGTTCAGCTACCGCACCATCTCATACGTCAGCGCCCGGAGCCACAACTCCGGGCGCTGACACATTAGGCCGCGTCTTTCACCTCACGGGGAAAAGGGCGCGTCGGTCGATAGACCTTGCCATCATATTCCAGCACTCCTTCCCGCTTAAAGCGGCTCAGAAGAGAGGAGACGGAGTTACGGTCGAGGTCATGTCCTTGAGCTTTGGCAATATCAACAAGATCGACTGCCACCAACCCACGTTCGGCATTCTCCCCAATAAGCCGCAACACGATGTCCTTAAGAGGACTCCGACGCCTGCGCATCGTTTGCGTTACAGGGAATTCATGGTTGGATTGAGTCGGTTCATCACTCACCACCGAGATCGCCATTTTCAAGGCAACCTCTTGTCCTTGAAGCGAGCGAATCTCCATCTGTACCCTCTGAAGCTCATCGCGGAGCTTCTGTAGGTGTTGTGCGCTCATCTTCGATGCCATCTACTGTCTCCGGAACTGTGGTACCCCGTGCGGGACTCGAACCCGCAGTTGCCGCCAGGCATCGGTTTTAAAGACCGCTGTGTCTACCGTTCCACCAACGAGGCCTGATGGGGCTATAGTGAGCGGGCGTGAGTTATTGCAACAGGATTCTTCGATGCGACGCCAAGAAAACGCAAACACCGATCAAAGGCAGAAATTCATCAAGGCCGCCTGTGATCTAGGCGCCGATGAGAACGAAGCCGCCTTCAAAGCTAAGCTGGCGGTGATCGCACGGCAGAAGCCGAGGAACGAGCCGCCAATCCAGCCAGCAAGCAAGCCGGTGCGTAAGAGGACGAAGTGACGCGGGTTCGACCGACTCTAGGAAGTCAGTCCTGTGTCGGGCGCCGTGTTTGCGAAGTGCAGAATCCCCTTGCGGGAGGGGTTGGGGGAGAGGTCATCGCATAGGCTTGGTATGGTTCCCTTATGGAATGTCACGATGGTCCCCCGCCCGTTGCCTCGCCTGATGGCCACGCGGTTCAGCCAGGCGTGACGCCGCCATCCGCGGCGCGTTCGAGCGCGGCGATGTCGAGGCGCTTCATTTGCATCATCGCCTCGAACCCACGCTTGGCGCGGGCGGGGTCCGCCTCGCCCAGTAGCCGCATCAGCTGACGCGGCACGATCTGCCAGGACAGGCCATAGCGATCCTTGACCCAGCCGCACTGCTCCGCTTCCGGAACCGCCGACAGCGCGTCGGTCAGCCGGTCGACCTCCGCCTGAGTCTCGACCGGGATCTGGAGCGAAACCGCCTCGTTGAATTTGAACAGCGGCCCGCCGTTGAGCCCCACGAACGGCTGCCCCATCAGGGTAAACTCGACGATCAACACATCGCCGGCCTTGCCCGCCGGAAAATCGCCAGGCGCGCGGAGCACGCGGTCGATACGGCTGTCGGGTAGCAGCGATGCATAGAAGCGCGCGGCTTCCTCGGCCGTGCCGTCGAACCAGAGGCAGGGAGTGATCTTGGACACTGGGTTTCTCCTTTGGTCGCCCATGGCCGCGTGCCCTGCTTGGCGGAGCGGACCGGGCGATAGCTTCTGGACGGACTACTACAAATTTAAGTTACAGCAACCATTTCGGTCAGATTAACGATACCTTAACGGCCATTTGCCTTTCATCTGCGGCCCGGCGGTTACCCATTCCTTCTGATTTGTCATCGCTGACTTATCAGAACAACTCGGGGGAATGGAACCATGTCTCATCACACCATCCACGGAAAATGTGTGCGGCTCGCCGCCGGGACCGCTCTATTGTCCGCGGTCCTGCTCGGGCTGGTTCAGCCCTCCTGGGCCGCCCCGACGAGGGTAACCCTCGAAACAAGAGGTGTCCTTCGGGTCGACCATCGGGGCGGTTTGACGGCGGATTTGGGAGAGCGTTTGATGGCGGACTTGGCAGAGGCGCTGCCATCGTCCGGCTTCTTCGATGTCTACACCGGCACCTATGTTGTCTCCTCCAGCGGTTTTCCGACGGGCGCTGTAAGCACGCCATATGCCTCGACCCTGACCGGGACGGTCGATGTCGACGAAACCAGCTATCCGTTTGACGACACGCCTCTCCCGACAGTCTCCGCCGCTACGGCGAACGCGTTGGCAACCGATGCGCGGGCACTCTCGGGGTCGTCTTCCGGCGAATTTTTCCCTGGCTTTCTCCCCAACACCTTCTACCGAACCGATGGACAGGGCGACATTGTGATCGCCTCACAAACCGACCTCGATACAGTGTTCCCTGATGTGGGACCACTCTCCGTCTTCTATGACGAGGGCACCTTCTCAATCGATATCCCCTCGCTCACCCTTCTTGCTACGCCGGTCGTGACCGCGGCGCCGGAGCCGGCAACGCTCGCCCTGTTTGCTGTAGGCCTTCTGGGGCTCGGCGCGACCATCCGGCGGAACAAGCGCCACTGATCACGTTGACGCCGGCCGACAACTCGGCGGCACTTCATCGCTAAGGGCGATGGAGTGCCGCCCGGTGCATGGCGCGAAAGTCCCGCTTTCGCATGGCCCGCGCGCCTACACGACCACCAGATGATCCGGCAGCTCGTTCACATCATCCGGGCGGGTCGGAAAATGCTCGCCCAGCACCCGCCCGGTCGCCTCCACGCCGGCGACGATCCCTTCGGCGAGGCGCCCGTCGCGGCCGCCCTCGACGATGCGCGAACAGACGGCGTGCCATGCCTCGTGCCCAACACGTCCGTGGATCTTCTCGTCCGCCACCACCTCGGCGACGCGATCCGCGAGGGCGACCAGGATCAGCACGCCCGTCCGCTCGCGGGTCTCGTGGATGCCCAGCGCCAGGAACTGCGTCAGCGCCATCTCGCGCACCGCGTGCTCGCGTGCGCGGCGCGGCGTGACGGCTCGCGATAGTCCCCGGTGGGTCAGCACAAGGGCCACCGCCGCGAACAGCACGACCTGCGCGGCGAACAGCGCGATGATCGGCAGCGGCCGGAACAGCACGAACAGCCAGGGCAGCACGAGCGCGGCGAGAGCCGCCCAGAGCACCGGATAGACATGCGCGTTCATCAGCGGCCGGGTGACCACCACGACCCGAATCTCGCCCGCGGTTGCGCGTTCGGCGGTCGCGATCGCCAGCGCGATGCGCTGACGGTCCGCTTCGCTCAGCCTCTCACCGGCTTCCGGATGCACCGCCGCCTCCCGATGACCCGCCGCCGCCGCTAAACCCACCGCCGGAGCCGCCGCCAAATCCGCCGCCCCCAAACCCGCCCGAGCGCGGGAACACCCACGGCACGACCATCGGCGCGCCGCCAAATCCGCCCGGCCGTCGCATCGTGCGTGACCGGCCCCAGTTGCGCGATGCCCGGCGGAACATGACCACCCAGACGAGCAGGAAGATGGCAAGCAGTACCCAGGCTTCCCAATCTCCCTGGTCGATCCCCCGCGTCGTCGGCTGCGCGTCCCGCTTGGCGCGCTCGGCCAGCTCCGCCGGATCGAGGTTCAGTATCTCGATGACGGAATCGACACCCTTGTCGATCGCGCCGGCGTAGTCGCCCTTGCGGAGCAGCGGCAGCATGGCGGTCTGGATGATCGTGCTGCTCACCGCATCGGGCAGCACGCCTTCCAATCCATAGCCGACCTCGATGCGTACTTTGTGCTCGGCGGGCGCCACCAGAAGCAGGACGCCATTGTCCTTCGTCGCCTGGCCGAGCTTCCAGAATCGGAAGAGCCGGTTCGCGTAGTCCTCGACCGAGGTGCCCTGGAGCGACGGGACGGTCGCGACCACGACCTGATCGGTGCTCTTCGCCTCCTGCGCGGCAAGCCGCTGCTCGAGCGCGGCCCGCGTCTTCGCGTCGAGCACGCCGGCGGCGTCGACAACCCGCCCGCTCAGCGGTGGAAAGGCAAGCTCGGCCAGCGCGCCGCAGATCAGGACAAGAGCGAGCACAAGCCCGAGCAGGACCGCGTTCCGCGCCCGCACGGCGGAAGCGCCCGCTGTCATGGCCGGATCAGAACTTCACCTTCGGCACCTGCTTTTGCTCGTCGGAGATCGTGAAGGTCTCCATCGGCTTGTCGCCCCGGTAGACCGTCGCGGCCCATAGCACGCCGGGGAACGTGCTCAGCAGGGTGTTGTACTGCCGCACCCGTTCGATGTAGTCGCGCCGGGCAACCGCGATCCGGTTCTCGGTTCCCTCGATCTGCGCTTGCAGCGCGAGGAAGTTCTGGCTCGACTTCAGATCCGGGTAGGCCTCCTGGATCGCCAGCAAACGGCCGAGCGCGCCCGACAATTGGGCCTGCGCTTCCTGGAACTGCTTGAACTTCGCCGGGTCCTGGATCGTGTCGGCATCGACGTGCACCGCGGTCGCCTTGGCGCGCGCCTCCGTTACCTCGGTCAGCACGCTGCTCTCCTGCTTGGCGTAGCCCTTCACTGTCTCCACGAGATTGGGGATGAGGTCGGACCGCCGCTGGTACTGGTTGAGGACCTCGCTCCAGGCGGCCTTGGCGTGCTCGCGCGCCGTCGGTATGTTATTGACGCCGCACGCGGACAGCAGCAGCCCCAGCAATGGCAGGAACCAAACGCCGACCCGCCGGCGCGCCATCGCCGCGGTCCGCGGTAGGGCAAGGGCTGACAGCGGCATCGACGCAACATCCTTCCGCGCGTGAGACGAGGCGCATCCTTATACCGTCATGCCCGGGCTTGTCCCGGGCATCCACGTCTTTACCGCCGGCCAGGAAGGCGTGGATGGCCGGAACAAGTCCGGCCATGACGATGGGGGGGTCAGCCCCGTTCGCTACTAATCCCGCACGCGGGACCTGGGCTGTCACTCCTCCCTTACACCGAATAGTACATCTCGAACTCGACCGGATGCGGCGTGTGCTCGAACCGGTACACCTCGCTCCACTTCAGCTCGATGTAGCTCTCGATCTGATCGACGCTGAACACGTCGCCCGACAGCAGGAACTCGTGGTCGCCCTCGAGCGAGGTCAGCGCGTCGCGCAGGCTGCCGCAGACGGTCGGGATGCCCTTCAGCTCCTCGGGCGGCAGGTCGTAGAGGTCCTTGTCCATCGGATCGCCCGGATGGATCTTGTTGCGGATGCCGTCGAGCCCGGCCATCAGCATCGCCGCGAACGCCAGGTAAGGGTTCGCCCCCGGATCGGGAAACCGCACCTCGACGCGCTTGGCCTTCGGGCTGGTCGCGTACGGGATGCGGCATGACGCCGAGCGGTTGCGTGCCGAGTAGGCGAGCAGCACCGGCGCCTCGAAGCCCGGGATCAGCCGCTTGTAGCTGTTGGTCAGCGGGTTGGTGAAGGCGTTCAGCGCCTTGGCGTGCTTGATAATCCCGCCGATGTAATAGAGCGCCGATTCCGATAGATCGGCATACCCGTTGCCGGCGAACAGCGGCTTGCCGTTCTTCCAGATCGACTGGTGCACGTGCATCCCGGAGCCGTTGTCGCCATAGACCGGCTTCGGCATGAACGTCGCTGTCTTGCCGTAGCTGTGGGCGACGTTGTGGATGCAATATTTGTAGATTTGCAGATGGTCCGCCATCCGCACCAGCGGGCCGAACTTCATGCCCAGCTCGTGCTGGCCCTGCGCCACCTCGTGATGGTGCTTCTCGATGGCGACGCCCATCTCGCCCATCGTGGATAGCATCTCGGCGCGCAGGTCGCTCTCGGCGTCGACCGGCGGGACCGGGAAATAGCCGCCCTTCACCACCGGGCGATGGCCCATGTTGCCCTCGGGGTAGTCCTTCATCGACGCCTGCGGGCCTTCCTGGCTGTCGAGTTGGTACATCGCGTAGTTGCCGCCGACGCCGAACCGCACGCTGTCGAAGATGAAGAACTCGGCCTCCGGGCCGACGAAGCAGGTGTCGCCGATGCCGCTCGCCAGCAGGTACTGCTCGGCCTTCTTGGCGGTGGAACGGGGGTCGCGGTTGTACGGCTGTCCGGTCGAGGGCTCGATGATGTCGCAAAACAGGATCAGGCTCGGCTTGGCGGCGAACGGGTCCATCACCGCCGTCTCGGCGTCCGGCAACAGGATCATGTCGGACTCGTTGATCGCCTTCCAGCCGGCGATCGAGGAACCGTCGAACATGATGCCGTCACGGAACGCCTCGTCGTCGATGGTCGAGACGTGCTGCGCGGTGTGCTGCCACTTGCCGCGCGGATCGGTGAACCGCAGATCGACGTATTCGACGGAATGCTCCTTCAGCAGCTCCATCACCTTGCCGACGGCGTCGCCGTCCCCGCCCGCCCGCTTCGCCATTCCTCGAAACCTCCAAATCCCGTTGATGCCGCTCGCGCGGCCGCTCTGTAGTCGTTTCCCTTACGGCACGCTAGCCAGCGGTGCTAGATCGCGTCCTCGCCCCGTTCGCCGGTGCGGATGCGGATGACCTCCTCGACCGAGGTGACGAAGATCTTGCCGTCCCCGATCCGCCCGGTGCGGGCGGCGTTGACGATCGCCTCGACGGCGCGTTCGACGACCGCGTCCTCGCACACCACCTCGATCTTCACCTTGGGCAGGAAATCGACCACGTATTCCGCCCCGCGGTACAGTTCCGTGTGGCCCTTTTGGCGTCCGAAGCCCTTCGCCTCGACGACCGTGATGCCTTGCAACCCGACCTCGTGCAGCGCCTCCTTCACCTCGTCGAGCTTGAAGGGCTTGATGACCGCCTCGATCTTCTTCATCGCCTGCGCCCTCGCGGGCCTCCTGTCGGACTTCGTTGCACGCGCCGTGCCAAGAAGGCATCGTCGGATGAACGGCCTGTACACGCCAGCCTTAGCCCAGGGCGTGGGCGACTGGCCACTGGCCTGCCCGAAAATGGGGCAGGTTCGTTGACCGGCCGGCTTATGCCGTCATAGTTTCCGGGCGTGAAACCCGCCAACTCCCTGCTGTCCGGTCTCGGCACCACGATCTTCACCGTCATGTCGGCGCTGGCGACCGAACACGGGGCGATCAATCTCGGCCAGGGCTTCCCCGACACCGATGGGCCGGGCGACATGCTCGACGCCGCCGACGCCGCCTTGCGCGACGGGCGCAACCAGTACCCGCCGATGCCCGGCGTGCCGGAACTCCGCCGCGCCGTCGCCGCCGCCAACGCGCGATTCTACGGGCTCGAAATCGATCCGATGCGCGAGGTCGTCGTCACCTCCGGCGCCACCGAGGCGATCACCGCCTGCCTGATGGCGCTGCTCGATCCGGGCGACGAGGTCGTGGTGTTCGAGCCGGTCTACGACACCTACCTGCCGATCATCCGCCTGCTCGGCGCCGTCCCTCGCTTGGTGCGCCTCACCCCGCCCGACTGGTCACTGCCGCGCGCCGAACTGGCGGCGTCGTTCGGACCGCGCACCAAGGCGCTGCTGCTCAACACGCCGATGAACCCGACCGGCAAGGTCTTCACCCCGGCCGAGTTGGAGCTTATCGCGGATCTGCTGGCGCGCCACGACGCCTACGCGGTGTGCGACGAGGTCTATGAGCATCTCACCTTCGACGGCGCCCGCCACATCCCGTTGATGGCGCTCCCGGGGATGCGCGAGCGCGTCATGCGTATCGGTAGCGCCGGCAAGACGTTCTCGCTCACCGGCTGGAAAGTGGGCTACGTGACCGCGCCGGCCAGCCTCGCCGATGTCGTCGCCAAGGCGCACCAGAACCTGACCTTCACGACGGCTCCGAACCTGCAACGCGCCGTCGCCGTCGGCCTCGCCAAGTCCGACGCCTATTTCGCCGGCCTGGCCGCCTCGCTGCAAGCCAAGCGCGACCGGCTGGCGGCCGGGCTGGCGGCGCTCGGGATGGAGGTCCTGGACTCGCGCGGCACCTATTTCGTGACCGCCGACTTCACCCCGCTCGGCTTCGCCGCCGACGACGAGGCGTTCTGCCGCCACATCACCACCGAGGCGAAGGTGGCGGCCGTCCCGGTGACAGCATTCTACGACGCACCCGACCCGCCCCGGAATTACGCCCGCTTCGCCTTCTGCAAGCGCGACGAGGTGCTCGACGAGGCGGTGGATCGGCTGCGCCGCCATTTCCGCGAACGCAACGCGCCATCGTTGACGCAAGTCCGCTGATCGGGGACAACGCGCCTCCTGTGGCGGGCGTAGCTCAGGTGGTAGAGCGCCAGGTTGTGGTCTTGGATGCCGTGGGTTCGAGTCCCATCGCTCGCCCCAATTCCCTCGCGATCTTCGGGTTGGCCCTCGCCGGTGGCGAAGCGCGACGGATGGGCGGCGGGGACAAGCCGCTGCTCGAGGTCGGCGGGCGGCCCATGCTGATCCGCGTGCTGGACGCGCTCGCGGCGGAGGCCGCGGAAGTGGCAATCAGCGCCAACGGCGATCCCGCCCGGTTCGCCGCCTATGGACGTCCGGTGCTGGGAGACGGCGCGTTCATCGGATGCGGCCCGCTCGCCGGCGTACTGGCCGGGCTGGACTGGGCGTTCTCGCAAGGCGGACAGGTGCTCCTGACGGTGCC
>JBAWFF010000179.1:0-1745 GCA_049591635.1 Acetobacteraceae bacterium | reverse complement strand
GGCGATCGGCCTGCGGCCCGATTTCGCGGTCGCGCACTACAATCTCGGCGCCGCGCTGGAGCGGCAGGGCCGCTCGCTTGAGGCGGTGGCGAGCCTGCGCCGGGCGATCGCGATCTCCCCGGAGATGGGGCCGGCCTATAGCCGCCTCGGCAACCTTCTGCAGGCGCAGGGCGAGCAGGAGGAGGCGAAGACATGCTTCCGCCGTGCCGGCGAACTCCTGACCAACCCCGCCGACCGCGATCTGGAGGACGCGAAGTTGCTGCTGGCCGAGGGCAACGCCGCAGAGGCCGAGCCGCGTCTGCGCCGCGTGATAGAACTCGATTCCACCAACAGCTTGGCGCACGCGCTGCTTGGCGACCTGCTGGGACAATCGGGCCGGTTCGAGGAGGCAGCCACGTTTCTGCGGCGCGCGACGGAGTTGGATCCGGAACGGGTCGGCGCGTACCACAACCTCGCCATCCTCTCGAAGATCACCGAGGCGGATCGGCCGCTGGTGGACCGCCTACAGGAATTGGTGGAACGGCCTGGCGGTACCGATCTCGACCGCGCGCTTCTGCATTTCGCGCTCGGCAAGGCCCATGACGATCTTGGCGACTATGCGCGGGCGATCCGGCACTTCGATCAGGGCAACGCGATCGAGCACTTCAAGCACGCGTTCGATCGGGATGAATTCGCGGCACGCATCGACCAGCTGATCGAGGCGTTCACGCCGGCCTTCCTCGCCCGCCACGCCGCGTCGGGGATCGCCAGCGAGATGCCGGTTTGCGTCGTCGGCATGCCGCGTTCCGGCACGACGCTGGTGGAGCAAATCGTCTCCGCGCACCCCGACGTGGCCGCGGGCGGCGAGCTGACTTTCTGGACGGAAGGCGATGCCGTCATCGACCGTAGCGGGCTGCTGGCGAGACGTGCCGCCGACTATCTGGCGCTTTTGCGTGGGATCGGTCCGGATGCGGTCCGGGTCACCGACAAGAACCCGTTCAATTTCCTTTGGATCGGCCTGATCCATTTGGCATTGCCGGGCGCCCGCTTCATCCATTGCCGGCGCGATCCCATCGACACCTGCCTGTCGATCTACTTCACCCGTTTTGCTCTCTCGCAGCCCTTCGCCTATGATCGGGGCGATCTGGCGTTCTACTACCGCGAATACGCGCGCCTCATGGCGCATTGGCGGAGCGTGATGCCGCCGGATCGGCTGCTGGAGATCGACTACGAGGCGCTGACCGCCGATCGTGAGACGCTCACGCGGCGAATGATCGCGTTCTGTGATCTGCCGTGGGACGATGCGTGCATGGCGCCGGAGCGCAACCAGCGCATCGTTCGGACCGCCAGCCTCTGGCAGGCCCGCCAACCGGTCTACCGCAGCTCCGTCGAACGCTGGCGGCGATACGAACCGTGGCTGGGTGAGTTGCGCGATCTGCGATGATATCGCCGCCGTCATTGCGAGCCGAAGGCGAAGCAATCCAGGCCCACTTCTCGGCGCGTGGGCCTGGATTGCTTCGCTGCGCTCGCAATGACGATGGCGGCCAAATGCGACCGCCCCGCTCGTTGCGCGTATCGCGATGATTCGCCCCATCCGCACCTACAGCGAAGCGTGGCTGCGTCGGCACCGCGATACGCACGCGAAGCACGCGGTCTTTGGCACCCACCTGCATCCCTATCTGATGGACACGATCAGGCAGGTCAGCGCGACCAGGCCGGGCGACGAACGGCCGAGCCTGCTCGACTACGGATGCGGCAAGGGCGCT
>JBAWFF010000178.1:0-1862 GCA_049591635.1 Acetobacteraceae bacterium | reverse complement strand
TGCTCGGTGGGGTCGGCCGACAATTCGAACGGCCCCACCAGCGCGGTCGGCAGGTTCAGCGTCACGCTTTGGTCGGTGATGACGTTGGTCACGTCCAGCACGCCGGACCCGGCATCGTAGCTGTAGGTCGCGCCGCCAACCGGAAGGTCGGTGATGTCGAACCAGTCGCCGGAGTGGAAATCGGTGACCGTCACGTCGTTGAGACGGAATGCGGTGTCCTGGATCTCGTTCTGGCCGGCGCCACCGGTGATGGTGTCGGCGCCGCCGCCGGGCTGAATCAGATTGTTGTAGACGCTGCCTTGCAGGAACTCCGTCGCGCTGGAGCCGGTGATCAGGTACTGGTGATTGGGGTCGAGCCGGTAGATCGTAATGGAGGAGGGGAGGGTCTCGGTCCAGTACGTCGCGTCATGCAGGCTGATCGTCGGCGCGGCGTTGTCGTAGACGAGCAGGCTGCCGTCCGCGTTCTTGGCTACTATTGTCGTCGTGTGCTGGCCGTCGTTCCCCCCACCCCAGGCCATACGCACGATGTCGCCCGGCTCCACCAGCGTGGACCAGTTCTGCACCGGGTTGGTGTAGTCCGAGGCGCGATAGACGACACGCCAGAATCCGCCGCTGACATTGGCGGAGGGATCAGTCGAGAGATCCTCGTATGGCATCGCCGCGCCGGCCGCGGCGGCCACCGCATCGCCGATGAAGCCGCAATCATTGTCGTTGGGGATACCTGTGTAATAGGCGGCGAGGCGCTCGGCCGAGGCAACGATGTCGCTGGGGTTGACGATGCCGCTATAGGCCGTGGGACTTAGCACGGCCGGGTCGATCGGTTGGATGTAGTAGGTCAGCAGCGCGGTCGGGTCGGTCGCGGTGCCGCCGACCGGGATGGTCAGGAACGTGTCGGGCCCGATGTTGTTTCCCATCCGCAGCGTGACCGAACCGAGATTCGCCGCATCGACGGTGGTGGTCGGCGGATTGGGGGGCAGATAGGGATAGGTCGGAAGCCCGGGCACGATCGTGCCGCCCACGACCCAGGGCGTTACCTGCTTGTCGCCGAGGGTCCAGTACGACCAATCGTAGTCGTGCATGTCCGGCCCGTTCATGTAGGACAGGCCGAACTGGGTGTATTCCGACGGGACGGTGCCGAACGCCTGGGTCAGCAGGCTTTCGAGCGAGACCTGCGTGCCAACCGTGGCGACCAGCGGGACCGGCATCGAGGGCTGCTCGATCTGCACGGTCGGTGTATAGGTGATGAGCGAGCCGCCGCTGTTATCGGACTGCACGTTGAAGCCCGAAAAGCCGTCGATTGTTCCAACATAGAGCGTGTCGAGCAGGCCGCCGCCGCTATTGTAGAGCGACAGCGCCTCCGTCGCGGTGTCGTATTCGACGGCTGAGACCTGTACGTTGGCGATGTCGATGCGATCGCCTTGGGACATGTTGGAGATGAAGCCCTGGAACCCGGCGAGGTTGGTCAGACGCAAATAGCCGGTGGTGTCGCCGAACTCGACCTGCTGGGTCGAGTCGATCGTGCCGTCGATCGTGGCGTGGCCGCCCTGCTGTAGGCGGATGATGCCGTAATTGGTGCCGCTGTTGGTGAATGTGACGCCGACCCCGATGGTCAGGCCACCCTGATCCACCACGATGCCGTCGTTGATGACGGTGCCGCTGCCGTCGAAGCTCAGCGACGCGTAGTTGGTGGAGAGGATGCTGCCGCTCGAGGTGTTGTCGAGCGTGGCGTTGCCGACGAGATCGATGCTGAGCTTGCCGTTGCGCGTCGCCGAGATGATGTCGCCGTTGTTCGTCGTTGTATCCAGCACATCGAGACCGCCGAACTGCTTGTCGCCGTTGGTCGTGATCGTGACGTTGGGGCC
>JBAWFF010000177.1:0-23933 GCA_049591635.1 Acetobacteraceae bacterium | reverse complement strand
GGCCACAGCGGCTTTGGCGGCGGCGGTGGTGGTGGTGGCGGCTACAGCGGCGGCGGTGGCGGCGAGGGCGGCAATATGGGGTACTCGGCTCCTGGCTACGGCGGCGGCGGCGGCGCCTCGTACATCGCGTCCATTGCCACGGACCGTGGAATAGGGCTCAACGACCTAAGCGGCAACGGCTACGTCTACCTCAGCGCGGTCGGGGCGCCACCGCCGGTGCCCGAGCCGTCCTCGTTCGCATTGCTCGCCGCCGGTCTCGCCGGGTTCGCCGGCCTCCGTCGGCGCCGGCCGAAGAGCTGATCGCCTCAGAACACCGGGATCATGCTGTCCTTGCCGCCGCTCGCGAAGAAGCCCCATTTCTGGTTGTCCCCGCCATTCCAGCCGCCGGTGTGCAACTCCGTCCCGGGGTTGATCGCTCCGCCCCAGGCGTCCCAATTCTGCCCGCTGTCCCATCGTGGGCGGACCGCATAGAAATAGCCGTCACCGCCTTCCTGACCGCCGAGGTCCCACTCGGCGTGGTCGTCGATCCGGCTCTGGTCGGCCAGCAGCACCGGGTCGCGGTTGCCGCCCGCGCGCGCCGCGCGCCCGGTTGCCTTGTTGACCAGGGCGAACGTGAGCCCGCCACGCGCCAGCAGGGACCATTGCACGGAGGCGTCGGATTTCGCCTGATCAGGACTGCACTGTTTCATCGTCAAGCGGCCGTCCGACCCGGCGGCCAGCGCGAAGTTCGTGTTGGCGCGCGGGCGGATATTGAACAGGAACCCGCCATCGGGGACGAAGCGCCATTTCTGGTTCGTCCCGCTATTCCAGCCGCCCGTATGGACGGCTTGGCCGGCCGAGGCGCCGCCGCCCCAGACATCGGCATTCTGCCCGCTGTCCCATTCAGGCCGCAGGGCGTGGTAGTCGAGCCCCTCGTCGCCGCCGAGGTCCCAGCGCGCGTGATCCCCCGCGAGCCCCGGGGTCCAGGCGACCAGCGTGATCGGGTCCGTGTTGCCGCCGGCCTGCATCGCCACCGAGGCCGCCTTGTTGACGATCGTGAAGCCGTTGTCGCCCCAATCGTCGATCCGCCACAGCTGGGCGTCGTTGGCGGCGGTCTGCGGGTCGACGATCAATGTCCGCGTCGGGTCCGCCGCGTTGTAGGTCAGCACCATGGTTGCATCGGCCATCGACTTGATGCGGTTGTAGACCGGAAGTTGGTGCAGCCAGACGTTCGACCGACCGCCGAACGCGCCCGGGCCGTTGCCGTTGGTCGGGCTGTCGTCGCCGCCGCTCGCGACGAGGTTCGACGGCAGCTTGCTGGCGACGACACCCGTCGCGATCGCCGCGCCGACGCCCACGATCGCGAAGCCGCCAAGGGTCGCCGCGGTCAGCAGGCCACCGATCAGACCGGTCGCGAGCTTCGGGTTGTTGCCGATCCAGTCCAGGATCTTGACGTAGTCCCAGTCCCAGACATTGAGGTTGCCGCCGTCGAGATACGTCGCGCCCGTCAGGTGGTTGGTCCATTGCGTCCCGAAGCGGCCGCAGAAGGTGACCCAATGCTGATCGGTCAGCGGCGTGCCATCGTCGCCGCGCCCGATCAGGACCAGCCCCCCGGTCACGTAGGGTTTCCAGACGACGGTCGGCTTGCGATGGATCACGTCGACGACATCGACGATCCCCGACATGCCGCCGGTGGCGATCCAATCCTCTTCGTTCATCTGGATCGCGTTGTAGGACGCATGGCCGTTCAGCGCCGCGCGGACGATCGGATGCTCGCCGTCCGCCTCATATTTGCCAGGCACGAACCAGGACTTGGTGCCGTGCTGTTCGTAGCCGACGGCGAGGATGCGGTCGGGAGCGGTCGCGAGGACGCGCACCGCGACGCTCTCGATATCGCCCTGGTGGCGTCCGTAATCGTTCAGGATGCACCGGAAATGGCTGCCCGAGCGCAACGCATTGATCGTCTGGCCGCCCTGATAGGCGTACAGGAAGAAATAGTTGATATCGATGTACGGTGGATTGAACTGCACCGAAACGTACATCGGCGCGTCGACCACCCCGTTGACCGGCGCGGCGCCGGCATATTGGCTGGGGTTGACCTCCACGTACGCGCCGTCCGTCGTGTCGTACGGCGCGAGCCGGGCGGGGTCGCCCTGCAACGGGACGGCGAGCGCCGGGTTGGCATGGCTGCGCAGCGTGGCGCCGGTGAGGAGGTGCGCGATGCCGCACGGGAAGGAGCGCTCGTGCGGGTGGAAGGTCACCATCGGCGCGAAGCGCATGATGTGCTCGGCTGTCAGCGGTGCGCAGTAGACCGGGTCGGCTGGTGTCAACGATACTGGCATGGCGGCGATTGTTCGTACCGATTCCCTAATAAGCCGTTAGCGACCCGATCCTTGGAGTGGCCCGATGTCTCGGGGTTGGCATCGCCGCTGCCGGCGCGGTGAGGCAGTCAACGGTCACTTCCGGGTTGACACTTGATCTGTCACTTGCTACCTGTCCGCCATGTCCAATCCGTCAGTGTCCTCCGATGTCTGGCAGGCGGCGGCCGCGCGTCATCGGTTCTCCGACGTCGTGGATGCCGCGGTCGAGGGCCGTCCGCAGTTCGTGCGTCGGCGTGACGGCAGGGAGGTTGTTATCGTATCTAAGGAATACTTCGATCTAACGGAACCTAATCTCAAATCGGTGCTGCTGTCCATCCGGTTCGGTGAGCGTGGCGACGCGTTTGATCAGCTTTTGAACGAGGCTCGGTCCACTATCGGATCGGCCTTTCATCCTCGGAATCTTAGCCAGGACGAGCCGAATGCTGACGATCCAGGACACCAACATACTAAGCGAGCTTCGCCTTCCCAGCCCCGATCCGAAGGTGGCGACGTGGTTCGGGGCACTCGATCCCGACGACGTCGCGATCGCCTCGTTCACGATGACCGAGATTGAATACGGCATCCAACGGCTTCCCGCGTCCCGCACGGCTCAGGCGGTCCAGCTGACCGCGTGGCGCGATGCCATTCGAACTTCGCACCGCGTTCTGCCGCTCGATACCGAGGCCGCCCTGCTGCTCGGGCAGATGTATGCGAATGCGGCGCTGTCCGCGCGCGCCGCCACCTCGAAATGGCCGGGATTTGGCGGCGACCTCATCATCGCGGCCACCGCGATCGCGCACGGCGCGTGCGTGGCGAGCCGGAATGTCGCGGATTTCGCGTTCGTCGCCCAGCACTTCCCGAAGCTGACAGGCATCGACCCGTTCACCGGCACGCGATTCTGACCCAGCGGGCTTGAGACCGGGGGGCGGGTCGCGCACACTCCCGGCCTCGAAATCCGCATGTCAGGGGCCTTCGCATGGATGCCGAGCAGCACACCCGCATCGCCGCCGAGGATTATCTCGAGGCGCTGGCCGCGCAGGGGATCGAATATCTGTTCGCCAACCCCGGGACCGACTTCGCCCCCATTATCGAGGCATTCGCCCGTGCGGCCCGGACCAACCGAGCCGTCCCGCGTCCGCTGGTGGTGCCGCACGAGAACGCCGCCGTCTGCATGGCCTACGGCTACACCATGGTCACCGGCCGGCCGCAAGCGGTGATGACGCATGTGAATGTCGGCACCGCCAACACGCTGAACGCGCTGATCGACGCGGCCCGCGACCGCATCCCGATCCTGCTCACCTCCGGCCGCACGCCGATCACCGAGCATGGCCCATCCGGCACGCGCAACGTGCATATCCACTGGGCGCAGGAGATGTTCGACCAGGCCGGAATGCTGCGTGAGATCGTCAAATGGGAGTACGAGCTGCGCCGCCCGGACCAGGTCGGCGATGTCGTCGCTCGTGCGCTCGAGATCGCGACGAACTCCCCTTCGGGACCCGTCTATCTCAGCCTGCCGCGCGAGGTGCTCGGCGAGACGGTCGAGCCAAGCGATGCGAAGCGCCCGCCGCGCGCCCGTCCGTCCGCGCCGCTCGCCTCTCCCGCCGAGGTGGAGCAGCTCGCCGACTGGATCGCGGCCGCGAAGCTGCCGCTGATCATCACCGGCACGGTCGGCCGCGATCCACGCGAGGCGGCGGCGCTGGCGCGGATCGCCGATCGCTTCGCGCTCCCGGTCGTGCCGCTCAACAGCCGCTATTTCGCGCTCTCCTCGGAGCACAAGATGTTTCAGGGCGGCACGCCCGGAACGTTGTTCGGCGAGGCCGACCTGATCGTGGCCTGGGAATCCGACGTGCCCTGGTATCCGGACACGGCCAGCCCCGCCCAAGGGGCGCGGATCGTGCAGATTGGCGAGGATCCGCTCTACGCGCGCTATCCGATGCGCAATTTCCCATCCGACCTGACGATCCGGAGCGCCACCCTGCCGCTGCTTGAAGCGGTCGAGAAGGCGCTGGAGGCGCGTCGGCCGGACGTGGCGCAGCGTCACAAGACGCTATCGGCGCGTTCGGATGCGCTGCGCGCGGACTGGGCCGCGCAGGCCGAGCGCGACGGGAAAGGCGAGGTGTGCACGCTCGCCTGGCTGACCCATTGCTTGCGCAAGATCGTCGATCCGAACACGATCATGGTGAGCGAATACTCGTTCAACCAGAACTACTGTCCCCTGCCGGGGCCCGGGAGCCTGTTCGGGATGCCGATCGCCGGTGGCCTTGGCTGGGGCTTCGGTGCCGCGCTCGGCGCCAAGCTCGCCGCGCCGGAGCGCACGGTCGTCGCGATGCTGGGCGACGGCGCCTACATGTTCGCCAATCCGACCGCTTGCCATTATGTGAGCCAAGCGCAGAAGCTTCCGGTGCTGGTCGTCATCTACAACAACACGCTGTACGGCGCGGTCCGGCGGGCGACGCTCGACATGTTTGCCCGCGGCACCGCTTCGGAGGCGGATGGCTGCCTGATGGCCAATCTCGATCCCTCGCCGGCCTTCGAGAAGATCGTCGAGGCGCATGATGGGCATGGGGAGCGTGTGACACGTCCGGCGGACCTGCCCGCCGCGCTCGAACGCGCCGCCGCGGCTGTCCGCGCGGGGCAGCAGGCGCTGGTGAACGTGCTCTGTCCCGCCTGAAGGCTCAGGTGCTGATCGCCGGCGGCGGCCCCGTCGGTCTGACGCTCGCGATGGACCTCGCCTGGCGCGGCGTCGACGTGCTCGTGCTGGAAACGCGCGCGCGTGCCGAACCGCCCAGCGTCAAATGCAACCACGTCGCCGCGCGCAGCATGGAGGTGTTTCGCCGCCTCGGGATCGCGCGCGCGGTGCGCGAGGCGCCCGGCCTGCCGGCGGAGCATCCGAACGACGTCGCGTTCCGCACCACGACGACGGGGATCGAGTTCGGCCGCATCCACATTCCTTGTCGGCGTGACCGCTACACTGACCACAGTGGCCCCGACGGCGACTGGCCGACACCGGAGCCGCCACACCGCATCAACCAGATTTATCTGGAGCCGGTGCTGTGCGACGCCGCCCTGGGCATGGGCGTGCGGCTGCTGAACCGGACCCGGCTGACCGGCTTCGAGCAGGACGGGCAGGGGGTGCGCGCCGAGGCGCGCGACCTCGACACCGGCGCGGCATTCACGATCGACTGCGCCTACATGGTGGGCTGCGACGGGCCGGATTCCGAGGTTCGGCGCGCGATCGGCGCGAAGCTGTCGGGCGATGCCGTCGTCGGGCGCACGCAATCGAGCTACATACGCGCGCCCGGCCTGCTCGCCCGGATGCAGGCGCCCCCGGCATGGTCCACGCAGTCGCTCAATCCACGCCGCAGCGCCAACATGTTCGCCATCGACGGGCGCGAAACCTGGCTGGTCCACAACTACCTGCGGCCTGGTGAGTCGGGTTTCGACGCGGTCGATCGCGATCACTGCCTGCGCGACATCCTGGGCGTCGGCGACGATTTCGCGTTCGAGGTCCTCAGCAAGGAGGATTGGACCGGCCGCCGCCTCGTCGCCGATCGTTTCCGCGACCGGCGTGTCTTCATCTGCGGCGACGCGGCGCATATCTGGGTGCCGTTCGCGGGGTACGGGATGAACGCGGGCATCGCCGATGCGATGAACCTGTCGTGGCAACTGGGCGCGGTGCTCGCGGGCTGGGCTCCCCCTCGCTTGCTGGAGGCGCATGAGGCGAAGCGCCAACCGATCACCGAGCAGGTGTCGCGTCATGCGATGCAAACCGCGCAGGCGCTGTCGCGCGCGCGCGGCGCGGTTCCCCCGATGATCGAGGCGGCGGGGCCGGAGGGCGATGCGGCGCGCACGGCGTTCGGCACGCGGCTCGTCGCGCTGAACACGCCGCAATATTGCTGCGGCGGACTGAATTTCGGGTATTTCTACGATCGCTCCCCGATCATCGCCCATGCGGGCGAGGCTCCGTCCTATACGATGGACCGCTTCACGCCGTCCGACGTGCCCGGATGCCGTACGCCGCATCTGTGGCGACGCGATGGAAGCTCGCTCTACGACGCGCTGGGGCCGTGGTTCACCTTGCTGCGGGTTGACCCGACGGCGGACGTCGATCCGATCGCCCGCGCCGCCGCGCGCCGAGGAGTCCCGATGTCGGTGCTCGACGTGGCGGAGGCCGATGCGGGATATCGCCACAAGCTGATACTGTCCCGCCCTGACCAGCACATCGCCTGGCGCGGCGACGCACCGCCCGCCGATCCCGACGCCTTGATCGCCCACATCACCGGAGCATCGCCATGAGTTTCGAACCCGTCCGGTTCGACGCCTCCCCGATCCGAGTCAACCTCTCGTCCGATACTCAGACGATGCCGTCGCCCGCGATGAAGGCGGCGATGATGGACGCCCCGCTCGGCGACGAGCAGGGCGGGTCGGACCCGACCGTGTGGGCGCTATGCGACCGCGTCGCCGCGCTGCTGGGCAAGCAAGCCGCGATGTTCCTGCCGTCCGGCACGATGGCGAACCAGGTCGCCATCGCCACCCATTGCCGCCCGGGCGACGAGGTGCTCGCCCACGAGGAAGCGCACATCATCACCAGCGAGGGCGGCGCTTGCCAGGCCATCGCCGGCGTGATGGTGAGCGGCCTGCGCGGTGAACGCGGACAGTTCGACGCCGCCACGCTGGAGGCGGCGATCCGCCCGGGCGGCCGCTATTCCCCGCCGCAGACCCTGGTGGAAGTGGAGCAGACCGCGAACCGCGGAGGCGGCGCTTGCTGGCCCGTCGAGCGGCTACGCGCGGTCGCCAAAGTGGCGCACGCGCACGGGATGGCCACCCACATGGATGGCGCGCGGGTGCTTAACGCCGCCGTGGCGTTGCGCGTCGCGGCTTCCGAGGTCGCCGAGGGCTACGACAGCGTGTGGCTCGACTTCACCAAGGGGTTGGGCGCGCCGCTGGGCGCGGTGCTGTGCGGAACCGCCGCGTTCATCGGGCAGGCGTGGCGGTGGAAGCAGCGCCTCGGCGGCTCGATGCGCCAGGGTGGGATGTGCGCCGCCGCGTGCCTGTATGCGCTGGACAACAACGTGGAACGCCTGGACGACGACCACGCCCACGCGCGCGCCCTGGCGCGGAGTCTCGCGCAGATCCCGGGTTTGCGGGTGGAGGTGCCGGAGACCAATCTGGTTTTCTTCGACACCGAGGAGACGGCGATGACCGCCCGCGCGCTCGCCGACCGTCTGCGTGCGGCGGGGGTGCTGGTGTCGGTGTCCGGACGGTATCGGGCGCGCGCCTGCCTGCACCTGGACGTGACGGCGGCGCAGGTGGAGGAGGCGGTCGGTCTTATCCGCGACGCGATCGGGGGCTAATTAGTCCCTCGCCGCTGCGGCATCTAACGTCTGCCGACGTGTCAACGGCTGAGCAGGTTCAGCAGGGCCAGGGAAAACCAGGGCACGTAGGCCAGCATGAGAATGCCGATCAGCAAAGCCAGCATGTAGGGCAGGATGGCCTTGGACGTGCTTTCGACGCTGGCGTTCATGACCGAGCAGGACGCGAAGAAGCCGATGCCGACTGGCGGCAGGAAGATGCCGACGCCCATCGCGAGCACGAGAACCATCGCGTAGTGGACGCCATTGATGCCCAGCCTGACCGCGACCGGGTAGAGGATCGGTGCGAGGATCACCAGGCACGGTATCCCCTCTAGCAGGGATCCGACGACGACCACGATCACGATGGTTCCAGCGAGGAACGCATATCTGTTGTCGCCCGCCGCTTGCAGGAACCCAAGCAGGTACTGCGGCATATTCCCGGCCGACAGGGCCCAGGCGAACCCGCCCGCCGCGGCGATCATGAAAAGCACCATCCCCGACATCACAGCGGATTCCACGGCCGCCCGGACGAAGCTGCGCCAGCCCATCTCCCGGTAAATCACCACCGCCAGCACCATTCCGTAGAACACGGCCACCGAGGAGACCTCGGTCGGAGTGGCGATCCCTCCCTTGATGCCGATGATGAGGATCGCGGGCATGGCGGCGGGCAGCAGCGCGCCCAGCGCAGCGCGCAAGCGCTCTTTCCCGTTGGCCTTGGCCACGAGTTCGGTCGGATGGCGGATCGCCATGAACCAGACCAGGATCATCAGGATCACGGCCAGCGTCGCTGCCGGCAGCACTCCGGCGACGAACATCTTGCCAATGGAAACCGGCACCACGGAGCCCAGGACAAGCATGGCGATGGACGGCGGGATCGACTCCGACATGGCCGTTGCCGAAGCCAGCACCGCGGCGCCGTCCTGCGCGCGATATCCCTTGCGGAGGAGCTGTTCGCGCATGATCGAGCCGACCGCCACCACATCGGCGAGCTTCGATCCCGACACGCCGGCGACGAGGAAGGTCGTCAGGATGACGACCTGCTGCAACCCGCCCCGCAAATGGCCGACGATGGCGACACCGAACCTGACCAGTCGCAGGCTGATGCCGCCCCGCTCCATGATCAGGCCCGCCCAGACGAAGAAGGGAATCGTCAACAGTACGAACAGGCTGGCTCCGTCGATCGTTTCCTGTGCTTCCGCCACCATAGGGGCCACGCCGGTCAGGGCCAGGAACAGGATCGTCCCGATCAGCATGGAAAACGCGACGGGAAGGCCGAGCAGGATTGCCACGAAAAACGCCGCCAGAGTGATCAGCAATGCCCAGCCGTCGCTCGGGTGCAGCGCCGGCACCCACGCAATCGCCACCACGATCAGCGTCGGCACCCCCAGTCCGAAGCAGGCGCGCACCACCGCCGCCGGCCGGTGATGCAGGATCAGACGCTCAAGGGCGAACAGGACGATGAACGACATCCCGAGGAGCAAGGGCACCACGGTCGCGGCAAGGTTCCATCCGGTCATCGGCAGGATGGACATGCTCTCGGTGGCGAAGAGACCGACCGATACCACTGCCGTCAGCACGCCTATGCCCAGGATCGCCAAGTCGATCCCGGCCTCGACGGTGGTCCTGAGAGCGGGCCGCAACGACCGGGTGATCGAGGAAATCGCGGCGTCGCTGTGTTCCCGGTAGGCCAGCGGGCCGCCGATGAAGGCGATCGCCAGAAGGATGATCTGCGAGACCTCCTCCAGCCACAGGAAGGACGCATCGAACAGCTCGCGTCGGCAGATCTCGACCAGGATCAGTACCAGCTCGCCGGTGAACAGGACGATCAGGACGATCCGCGAGAGCAGGTCGAGCGCATCCAGCGCGGTGCGAAAGCCCCGCGCGACCGGGCCGAGGCGCGGGCTTTCGTCCCGCCCGCCTTCGGTCCCGGCCGCGCCGACGGATAGCGCCTGCTTGGCCGTTGCGAGCATGGTCGTTACGACTTGGCCCGGTCGATCAGGCGGCCGCCTTAAGCACCGCGTCCATCAGGTCCGTACCGACGATGTTCCGATATTGCTGGTAAACCGGCTCCACCGCCTTGCGATAGGCGGCCCGATCGACCTGCTCGGCCGGGATGATCTTGACCCCCTTCGCGGCGACATCTTTCGCGGCCTTATCCGATGCCTCTCCGACCATTTTGCGCCAGGTCGGCGTGAGTTCCTGCGCCGCCTGCCGAATGGCTTCCTGGTGCTTCTTGTCCAGCCTGTCGAAGCTGCGCTTGCTGGCCATCAGGATGCCGACGTTGTAATCGTAGTTGATCAAGGTGATGACCTTGAGCACCTCCTGCAGCTTGTTGGCGAGCACGGAGATGATCGGGACTTCGATGGCCCCAACGGTGCCGTCCGACAACGCCAGGTACACCTCGGTGATGTCGATCCCGACCGGAATCGCCTTGAGCGTCTTGAAGGTGCTGGCGAAGATGGCGCCGGGCTGGACGCGAATCTTCAGACCCTGAATGTCCTTGGGCTCGGGCGCGGCGCGATTGGCGGCATCGAGCTCCCGCCAGCCCCACCACCCGTACGACAGGCCATAGATTCCCTTGGCTGGCAGTTCGTTCAGCAGCGTTGCCCCGACCGGGCCGTCCAGCATCTTTTCCGCCTTATCGGCGCTCGGGAACAGGAAGGGAAGATCGAGGACGTTGAAATGCGGATACAGTGCTTCCACGAAGCCGGAGGTCTGGCCGGCGAAGTCGTAGATGCCGGTCTGCAAGCCGCTCACCTGGCTCGACTCCGATCCCAGTTGGCCGGCGCCGTAGCAGTTGATCACGATGGCGCCGTCCGTCTTCTTCTTGACGTTCTCGGCAAATCCCAGCATCGCCTGAAAGGCCGGATGGGCGACCGTGTCCGCGAAGACCAGCTTCAGCGTGCGGACAGGCGTGGCGGCGAAGCCGGTTCGCACGATGTAAGGCATGGCGAGCCCGCCGGTCATCACTGCGAGTCCGGACTTCAAGGCGGCGCGGCGCGTGGAACCTAACATGATCGACTCTCCCGTTATCGTTATATTGCAGCATTCGCTCGAAACAGTGACTGTGACTAATAGGACGCTCGCACCAACGGCAACAGCACCAGCGCCAGGCCGATATTGGCGATCGCCGCCCAGAACAGCACCGCGACCAGCGCATCGGCCCCGGCATGGTCAAGGATAACGGCACCGAGCGACGGCGCGGCTGCTTGCGCGAGCAGCATGGGAAACGCGAGGCGCCCGATCAGGCTCGCGTAGCCCTCCGTCCCGAACAGCGCGAGCGGCAGCGTGCCGCGCACGATCGAGCGCAGCCCGATGCCACCGCCGTAGAGGACGATGCCCACCACGATCGCCTCGCCGCCCGCGAAGACGAGGCGCAGCCCGACCGCCACGATGAGCGTGGAGATCAGCATCTCCCATATCGGACGGACGAAGCGGCCGGCGAACAGGTCGATCAGGCGGGCGCCGACCTGGCAGGGGCCGAGGAGAGTCCCCATCGCGACGGCGGTCGCCAGCGGAAGGCCGATCGCCTGAAGGATCGTCAAGAGATGGACCGACACCACGACGGCGATGATCGAGGCGAGCGTCAGGCAGGATGCGAGAACCGAGAAGACGACCACACGCCGCGCGCGTGGCTGGTTGCGCGAACGCGGTCGCGTCGCGGTTGATGAAGGGTCTCGCGGTTGCTCCCGCGGAAGGCCGAACCAGTAGAGGGGAAGCGCGACCCCGGCGTTCAGGATGGCGTACGCGACGCAGGTGCCGCGCCAGCCGAAATGGGTCAACAGATAGGCGCTGAACGGCCACGCAAGCGTGCTCGCGAAGCCGCCGATGAGGGTGAGGGAGGTGATCGCGGTGCGTGCCTCGTGCCCGTACAGCCGGCCAAGCGTGGCGAATGCCGGGTCGTACAGCCCGGCGCCCATGCCCGCGCCGATCACCATCCAGGAGAGGATCATCATCACGACGCTGCTCGACGCCGCGAGGCAGAGCAGGCCGGCCGCGAGCAGGATCGCGCTCACGGCGAGCACGGGGCGCCCGCCGCGCCGTTCGATCAGCCTGCCGACGCGCGGCGAGACGAGGCCGGAGACGAGGATGCCGACCGAGAGTCCGCCGATCACCCAAGACAGCGGCCAACCCGTCGCCAGCGCGGTCGGCTTGGCGAGCACGGCGGGCAGATAGTACGACGATCCCCAGGCCAGGATCTGCCCCAGCCCGAGGACCGAAATGACAATGGGGCGGCGGGTCACGCGGGAATAACTGCTGTCCGGTTCGGATACGCACGCGGGGCGGCACGAGCGCCACCCGACCGTTATACCGTCATGGCCGTACTTGGCACGACCATCCCAGTACCGTCATGCCCGGGCTTGTCCCGGGCACCCACGTCTTTGCTCGCGGCCGGGAAGACGTGGATGGCCGGAACAAGTCCGGCCATGACGATGGAACCGGTGTTTTACTGCCGCGCCATGGCGATCCGCAGGGCTTCCTCCGGCGAAACAAGGTGATCCGAATTCTCGGCGGCGTCGGCGATGGCGATCTGCACGCCCTTTATCCGGCCGTTGAAGGCATTGCCGCGTGGGCCGTAGTCCTCGGAGACTGGGGCTCCGCTGTCCTCGCCCACGTCGCAGCCGTCGTCGGCGGAGAAGACCATCGCCAGCGTCATGGGAATATCCCCTTCGCCAACCTGCTTGCCGTCGACATAGAGCGTCGCTTTGCCGCCCTTGCCCAGGCCGCCGCCGGCATAGGCGAACTCCATGCGCACCTGATGCTCGCCGGGCGGCAGCTTGCTTGCCGCCTCGACATAGAAGTGCTGCACGCCACCGAGGTTGTAACAGTATTTAAGCTTGCCCGCTTTGGCGTACAGACTCCAGCCGCCGATGTTCGCGCCCTGGGCGATGACCACGCCCTCGGCGCCCGCTTCCGGCACCTCGATTTCGGCGGTGACCGAGTGGGACTTGTTCTTGACGTTGATGACGCAGTTCTCGGACAATCGGCCCATCCCGGGAAACAGGAGCTGGGTCTTTCCCCTGATCAGCACCGGCCGGCCCGCGACGTCCGGGTTCAGGCGTCTTCCGATGTCGTCGTCCATCGGCAATACGTCGTAGCGCGTCGCTTCGATGAGCCACAGGCGCTGCAGTTCATGCAGCTTCTCGGGCATCTGCTTGGACAGGTCGTTGCTCTGGCTCCAGTCTTTCTCGGTGTCGTAGAGCTCCCACACGTCGTCGTCGAAGGCCGGGGTCTTCTCGCCGATGAGCAGCCAGGGCGTCTTGTGCCGCGTCACCGCGGTCCAGCCCTTGTGGTAGATGCCGCGGTTGCCGAACATCTCGAAATACTGCGTCTCGTGCCGTTCCGCCGCCTTGGCGTCGTTGAACGAGTAAAGCATGCTGACGCCCTCGATGGGCTTCTGGGCGACGCCATTCACCGAAACCGGCTCCGGCAGTCCGGCCGCTTCGAGGATCGTCGGCGCGACGTCGATGACGTGGTGGAACTGCCACCGCATCTCGCCCCTCGCCGCGATCCCGTTCGGCCATTGGATGATGGTTCCGTTACGCGTCCCGCCCCAATGCGAGGCAACCTGCTTGGTCCACTGGTAGGGCGTGTCCATCGCATGGGCCCAGCCGACCGCGTAGTGGTTGTAGGAGTCCGGACCGCCGAGTTTGTCGATCCGCGCGTTGAGGAATTCCGGTGTCTCGACGGCGGACATTCCGTTGAAGTTCAGCATCTCGTTGAACGTGCCGTTCAGCGTGCCCTCGGCCGAGGCGCCGTTGTCGCCGATGATGTAGTAGACCAACGTGTCGTCGAGGATGCCCAGCTTGCGCAAGCCGTCGAGCAGGCGACCGACATGATGATCGGTGTACTCCATGAACCCGGCGTAGACTTCCATTTGCCGGCGCAAGACCGGCTTGAGCGCCTCCGGCATATCGTCCCACGCCGGGATTTCCTTGTGGCGCGCCGTGAGCTGGCACTCCGGCGGAATGACGCCCAGGGCCTTTTGCCGCGCGAAGGTCTCCTCGCGAAGCTTGTCCCATCCCTGGTCGAACTTGCCCTTGTACTTGTCGGCCCATTCCTGTGGCACGTGGTGAGGGGCGTGGGTCGCGCCGGGCGCGAAGTAGGCGAAGAAAGGCTTGTCGGCGGCCAGCGCCTTCTGCTGTGAGATCCATGCCATCGCCTTGTCGGTCATGTCCTCCATGAAATGGTAGCCCTCTTCGGGCGTCTTCTTTGGATCGACCGGCGTGGTTCCCTCGTATATCGTCGGGTACCACTGGTTAGCCTCGCCGCCGATGAAGCCATAGAAATACTCGAAGCCGCCGCCGCCCGTCGGCCACGCATCGAACGGCCCGACCGGGCTCGTCTCCCACACGGGCACTTCATGGCACTTGCCGAACTGCGCGGTCGAATAGCCGTTGAGCTTCAGCGTCCTTGCCAGTGGCGAAATGCTGTTCGGAAGCACGGAACTATAACCCGGTGAGCCGGTGGCGATCTCGGTGATGCCGCCCATGCCGGCGGAATGGTGGTTGCGCCCCGTCAGCAAGGCTTGGCGCGTCGGCGAGCAAAGGGCGGTCGTGTGGAAGCGATTGTACTTCAGGCCGCTCGCCGCCAGCTTCTCCGCGTTCGGCGTCTGGCAGGGGCCGCCGAAGGCGCTCGTGGAGCCAAACCCCGCATCGTCGATCAGGATGAGCAGGACATTCGGCGCGCCCTTGGGGGGACGCAGCCGCTCGATCGGCGGGTACTTCGTGTCCGGGTCCTTCGCATCGTAGGTGACCAGGCCACGTCGCCCGGTGTTCGGCATGGGGAGGTGGGAGCGGTGGTTCTTGTCGTCGCTGCTCATGATCCTGGGTCCTTGGTGCTGACGCTGGTAACGGCTTCCTCGGCCACGAAACCGATATCGAACGAACATACACGCAAACCGCGATGGTCCAAGGGGGACGCGGGATGGCGTCCGGGACTCCGTGCCAGTACGGTGGAGGCAATGCGATGTGGGGGACGAGAGATGTCGGGACGGTTCGATGGACGGCGTGCCGTGGTCACCGGCGGCGTGTCGGGGATCGGCGCGGGGATCGCGACGCGGCTGCGCGCCGAGGGGGCGCGGGTCAGCGTATGGGATGCCGATGGCGCCGCGCTGGCGAAGGCCGAGGCCGAACACGGCGTGCGGCTCGACGTCACCGATGCCGCCGCCGTTCAGCGCGCCGCCGATGCGACAGCCGAGGCGCTCGGCGGCATCGACATCCTGGTGGCTTCGGCCGGCATCACCGGGCCGAACGCGCCATCCTGGGAATACGAGATCGCCGACTGGGACCGCGTCATCGCGGTCAACCTCAACGGCGTCTACTACACCTGCCGTGCGGTCGTCCCGCACATGCTGCGCGGCGGCTACGGGCGGATCGTCAACATCGCCTCGATCGCCGGCAAGGAGGGCAATCCGAACGCCGCCGCCTACTCGGCGTCCAAGGCCGGGGTGATCGGATTGACCAAGTCGCTCGGCAAGGAATTGGCGGGTACCGAGGTGCGGGTGAATTGCGTGACGCCGGCGGCGGTGCGCACGCCGTTGTTCGCGCAGATGACAGAGGCACAGATCGGCTACATGCTGGCGAAGATTCCGATGGGTCGGTTCGGGCTGATCGAGGAAGTCGCCGCCTTGGTCTGCTGGCTCGCCTCCGAGGAATGCGCGTTCTCGACCGGTGCGGTGTTCGACGTCTCCGGCGGGCGCGCCACCTACTAACGGAGGAAACCATGACCGACGACGAATTCGGCTATATGCGAGCCACGCGAATGGCCGAGACGATCCGCGCCCGCCAGGTCTCTCCGGTCGAGGTGATGGAAAGCGTGCTCGCGCGCATCGAGCGGCTCAATCCTCGCATCAACGCGTTCGCCCATTTCGCACCCGGCCCGGCGATGGAGGCGGCGCGGCGTGCCGAGGCGGCGGTGACCGGCGGCGGCAAGCTCGGGCGGTTGCACGGCGTCCCGGTGACCATCAAGGATCTCGCCTACACAAGCGACATGCCGACGGAGAGCGGCAGCCGGATCATGCAAGGATACCGCCCCGCCGAGGACACGCCGATGGTGGCGCGCTTGAAGGACGAGGGCGCGATCGTCGTCGGCAAGACCACGACCTCGGAGTTCGGTTGGACCGGGGTGAGCCATTCGCCGCTCACCGGCATCACCCACAATCCCTGGAAGCATGGCTACAATGCCGGGGCATCCTCGGCCGGCGCCGGGGCCGCCGCGGCGGCGGGGTTCGGCCCGATCCATCAGGGCAGCGATGGCGCCGGCTCGATCCGGATGCCGGCCCATTTCTGCGGGGTGTTCGGGCTCAAGCCGAGCTTCGGGCGGGTACCCGCCGTGCCGCTCGGGGCCAGCGACTTCACCAGCCATAACGGGCCGATGGGTCGCGATGTCGCGGACGTGGCGCTGATGCTGTCGGTGATGGCGGGGCCGCACCCGCAGGATCACACCACGCTGGAGGGGGTACGAGATTATACGGAGGGCTTGGCAGCGGGGGTGCGGGGAAAGCGCATCGCCTACAGCCCCGACCTCGGCCATGCGCGCGTCGATCCGGACGTGGCGGCGATCGTGGCGGCGGCGGCGCGACGCTTCGCCGATCTCGGCGCGACGGTGGACGAAGTGACGGTGCCGTGGGGACCGCTCGGGCCGGAGTTGATCCGCCTGACCTGGCCCGCGCACATGGCGGCGCGCCACGCCGCGCGTTTGCCGGAATGGGAGGGTCGGATGGACCCCGGCCTCGTCGCCTGCATCCGCGCGGGGCAGCGGGTCAGCCTCGAGCAGTACCAGGCGGCGCGGGAACGCAAGCACGCCTATATCGGCGCCATCCATAGCTGGTTTCAGGACTGGGACTTCCTGCTGACCCCCGCGGTCTCTGTCGCCGCGTTCCCCGCCGACTTGCTTAACCCGCCGCACTGGCCGCAACACGACTGGGACTGGCTCGCCTGGGCAGAGTTCTCCTACCCGTTCGACTTCTCCTGGAACCCGGCCGCCAGCGTGCCGTGCGGCTTCACCGAGGCCGGCTTGCCGGTCGGCCTGCAGATCGTCGGGCGGCGGTTCGACGATGCCGGCGTGCTGCGCGCCGCCGCGGCGTTCGAGGAGGTGCAGCCTTGGGCGGCCAAGCGCCCGGCGTTGTCGTGACCGAGGCGCGCGCGATCGCCAAGGAGGCGTATATCTACGCCTTCCCGATGGTGGGAAGTTACAAGACGCTCTACGCGCAGGCGGTGGACAAGGGCGGGCCGAACTACAAGGCGGCGTTCAACAGCATCGGCAATACGGCGCAGGCATTCACGCCGAAGGACACCGCGATCATCACGCCGAATTCCGATACGCCCTATTCATTTGTCTGGATGGATCTACGCGCCGAGCCGATTGTGCTGACGCTTCCCGAGGTCGATCCGAAGCGCTTCTACCACGTGCAGTTGATCGACCTTTACACGCATAATTTCGCTTATCTCGGCAAGCGGACGACCGGCAGCAAGGGCGGCAGCTTCCTGATCGCAGGGCCGAACTGGAAAGGCGAAACGCCGGCCGGGATCGCCGAGGTACTGCGCAGCGAGACCGAGATCGCTTATGCGATCTACCGCACCCAGCTTTTCGGTCCCGACGACATCGACAACGTCAAGGCCATCCAGGCCGGCTACAAGGTGCGGCCTCTGGGCGCTTTCGAGGGTCGAGCCGCGCCGCCGCCGGCCCCTGCGATGGATTGGCCGCTACCCGACGTCAAGACCATGACGACGACACCGGCGATGTTTCGTTATCTGAATTTCCTGCTGCGCTTCGCCCCGACCGATCCTAGCGAGACCGATCTGATGGCGCGGTTTGCCAAGATCGGCATCGGCGCGGGCAAGCCGTTCGACGTGAGCGCGCTGTCCTCCGAGATGCGAAAGGCCCTGGAAGATGGGATCGCCGACGGCGTCGCGGAGTTCGAGGCGTTCAAGCGTGACCAGGTCGACACCCGAAAAGTCAGCACCGCCGACATGTTCGGCACCCGCCAGCATCTGAAGAACAACTATCTCTACCGGTATGCCGCCGCCAGGCTCGGCATCTATGGCAACTCCGGCGAGGAGGCCATCTATCACGGCTATTTCGCCGACGGCGGCGGCGCGCCGTTGAATGCCGCGCGGAAGCGTTACGTGCTGAAGTTCGAGAAAGGCAAACTACCGCCTGCCGAGGCCTTCTGGTCGATGACCATGTATGACGGCAAGACACAGCTCCTCGTCGATAATCCGCTGAACCGCTACCTCATCAATTCGCCGATGCTGCCGCAGTTGAAGACCGACGCGGACGGCGGCCTGACACTCCACGTCCAGCACGACAAGCCAGCGGCGGGCGAGGAAAGCAACTGGCTGCCCGCACCGGCTGGGCCGTTCTTCCTCGTGCTTAGGCTCTACCAGCCGAAGCCCGAGGGCATATCGGGAGCGTGGCATGTGCCCCCCCTCAATCCGATCCAGTAGGCGATGCAGGTGATACGTCCGAAGGACACCACCCGCGGCGGAACCGCTTCGGCCACGCGAATCGGCTCCCTTCCGCTGCGGTTCGGCCTGCCCGCCGATGCCGAGACCGTGGACAAGCTCTATGACGAGATGGATTTCCAGCGGGCGAGCCAGGCCTATCTCTGGGCGCTCCCCATCGTCGGCTTCGCGGGTTGGCAGGATGCCCATCGGAGTGTCTTCGGCGCCCGCGACATCGACATGGTCGTCTACGAGGGCGTCAAGGACAAGCTCGGCATTCTCACGGCCAACGCGACGACGCCCTATATCGTCGGGATGCCGGACCTCTCGAAGACCGGCCCTCTGGTGATCGACTATCCCGCCGGAGCGACGGCCGGTGGCGTCGGCGATTTCTGGCAGCGCCCCGTGACCGATATGGGCGAGACCGGCCCCGACAAGGGTAAGGGTAGCAAGTATCTGATCGTCGGGCCGGGACAGACCGAACCGAAGGACAAGAGTTACCGCATTGTCCGCTCGCCGACGGTCAACATTTTCTTCGCCTTCCGGGTGCTTGATCCCGACCCGGCCAAGGCCAAGGACCTGATCTCTCGCGTTCGCATCTATCCCTATGCCGAGCAGTCGAAGCGTGGCCAGACCCGCATTCTGCGTCCCGAAGGCCGGGCTTGGACGCAAGTCCCGCCGAAGGGCATCGCCTTCTGGGAGCGTCTGAACGACATTCTCCAGCGCGAGCCGGTGATCGAGCGGGATCGCTTCTACATGGCAATGCTGAAGCCGCTCGGTATCGAGAAAGGCAACGCATTCAACCCGGATGCCCGGCAGAGGAAGCTTCTCGAGGAAGCGGCCACGGTCGGCGAGTTGATGGCGCAATCCCTTGCCTTCGACAATCGCGATCCGAACGCACGTTATCGGACCGACGCGCGCTGGGAATATCTCTTCACGTTCGATCCGGGCCAGGACATCGGTAGCTATGCGCCGCTCGATGAGCGCACGGGCTATTTCTACCAGGCGGTCACGACCAGTCGGGGTATGGTGACCGAGACGCCGGGCGTCGGCCAAGCCTATCTAGGAACGGCGCATGACAAGGACGGCGCCTGGCTGGACGGCAGCAAGACCTACAGGTTGCGCGTTCCCGCCAATGCGCCCGCGAAGCTGTTCTGGTCGCTCACGGTCTACGATACGGAGACGCGCGCGTTTCTCGACAACACGCCGGGTGGCGTCGTCGATCGCTCCTCGCGCGCCGATCTGAAGAAGAACGCGGACGGTTCGGTCGACCTCATCATGAGCGCCAGCGCACCGGCAGGAATGGAACGCAACTGGATTCCGACCATTCCCGGCAAGGCATGGTTCGCGTTGTTCCGGTTCTACGGTCCCACGGAAGCGTATTTCGACCGCTCCTGGGGGCTTCCGGATATCGTCGCTGACTAGCGTCATGCAACGAGCGAGCGGTGCTGGAACCTGCCTGCTGAGGCCGACGCGGGTCGTGCCCGGAGAAATGCCATGCTGTTCGCGGTGGTGAGCGAGCCGTCGCCGACCCGTCCGTCGGAGGCGGCGGCCAGTCGGCGGCGCTATTGGGAGTGGGCGCGCCCGCTGCAGGAGGCGGGCACGATGCGCCACATCTGGGCGCGCACCGGACGCGGCGCGCTAGCGGTGTTCGAGGTCGATGGCAACGCGACGCTGCACCGTTTGCTGAACGAATGGGCCGACATCATCCCGGCGCGCTTCGATGTCTATCCGCTGCTTGATCCAGCCGTGGCGCAAGCGTTCCTGGAGACGCCGCGATAAGCGCCGCCGCTACCCGAACGGCGACACGCCGCGCGCGCCCGCGACCGCGCCGATGATCGTCAGCAGGCTCAGCACGAGCAATAGTGTGTGCACCCGTTGCAGCCGCTGAAGCCGGCGCGCGGCCGTCTCCTCGTCCGCCGACATGGGTTGCCGCCGCACGGCGAACGGCTCGATCACGAACAGCAGCGTGGCGAAGATGAGCCAGATCAAGACCATCGCGTGCAGCCACCAGAACGCGGCCGATTGGAAGCCGCTCCAGAGATCGAGTTGCCACAGCATGACGATCCCGGTCAGCCCGACCAGGACAACCATCCAACGGGCCAGCGGCGCGAAGCGGTGTTCCACGATCTTGAACAGCCGAACGCCGTCGCTCGGCGGGCGGGCGGCGCGCGCGGCGGGGAGGACGACCATCGTCGCCATGCCGACGCCGCCGATCCAAAGCACGACGCCCACGACGTGCAGCGCCAGCATGACGGCGAGGAGCATCTATGCCCGGCTCGCCGCGGGGGTCGGGGGGATCGCAAAGAGCGCCGACAGGTCCTGCCGTCGGACGACCAGGTCGGCGAGCGTGTAGCGGTCGAGCACGGCGAGGAAAGCGTCGAGCGCCTCATGCAGTACGCCCTGAAGGGTGCAGGCCGGGGCGATCGGGCAGGTCTCGGGCGCGTCGAAACACGGCACCAGATTGAGGTCGGCCTCGGTTCGGCGCACCACGGTGCCGAGATTGATCGCGCTCGCGGGTTTGGCGAGCCGGATTCCGCCGTTGCGGCCGCGCACGGTCTGGACGTCGCCCGCCAGCCCGAGTTGATGGACGACCTTCATGAGATGGGCCTCGGAGATCGCGTATGCCGCCGCGATGTCGGCGATCCTCGCTTGGTGATCCGGGCGCACCGCGAGGTACATCAGGACCCGGATCGAGTAATCCGTGTAGGCCGTTACCCGCATGACTCCTCCCGTGGCCCGATGATCCGGCCCGCGCGATCGACGATCGCGCGAAATTCGCGATGACGATAGCGAAAGGTCAGTCGGGTCAATCCCTCGTCGGCGCCGATCCCGCGCTCGTTGATCTGGTAGACCAAGCCGGCCCGAAGCTGGTCGATGAGCGAGGCTGGCGAGAGGCCGAGGGCCGGGGCGAGGATGTCCGCATCCACGGTGCACCCGCCGTCATCGTCAAAGACCACGAGGCGCGTCCGCGCCGGCGGCGCCGACCAGAGCTGAGCGAGATGGTCCAATCGGACGGGAGCCCTAACCGAAATGGGTGAATGCGATGACGGCGATGACGACCACCACGACGTTCCAGGCCAGCATGTCGATCAGCACCCGGATCGCCATCCGGTCATCATCCGCCGTCGCCTTGAGCAGATTGGCCACGACGTTGCCGGGAAACTGAAAGACCCGCACCGGCAGTGACGGTCGCTTCCCCTTGGGCGATTCGGCCGCGTCGGGCGGCGCTCGGGTGGGCGTTATCGAACTGTGGGCCATGCCGCGATCCCTTGGAAACCTCTATCCGCAATGCACGTAGGATCGCTCGGCTAATAAAGCAATACTGAAAATATATCTTAAAGTGCACGCGGCCCGGCAAAATCCTGGAGATCGGAATGGGGAGCTGTGGTCATTTCGGCATTTCCGCGATAAAGGATCGCGATTGCGTGAAGCCCCGGATGGCCGGACAGAGAGGCAGTCGTTGATGCCGAAGATCGTCGGATTCATCGACGGCCTTGAAGGGTCCTATGTGCGCGGCTGGGCAAGCGCCGACGGCGGGCCTGCCGCTTCCGTCACGATCCGCGATCGGGCTGGGAAATTGCTCGCGCGCGGGCAGACTGGGCTGCATCGTCCCGACGTGGAGCGGCTCGGCGAGGGCGCGATGTGCGGCTTCCGCATCCCGGTTCGCCGATTCGGGAGTGCCGGTGCGCTTCATGTGTTTGGCGACGGGATTGAACTCGCGGGTTCGCCGGTACGTGTCGGGGCAGGGCTTTATGACGGCGCCATCACCGTCGCCGACGGGATCGTGAGCGGCTGGGTCATGGAACGGACGGAGCTGTTCCGCGGCGCGGTCGTGCGGCTGCATGACCAGGACGGCCTGCTTCTCGGCGAAGTGGAGGCCGGCGTCGAGGAGGGCGCGGCGGATCCCCTCCATGCGCCCGCCCGGTTCTCGATCCCGCTGGAGCAGACGTGCTTCGGCCGACACGATCTGATCGTGCGGGCCTCCGCCGATGGCGTGCGGTTCGCCCAACTGCACTGCGCGATGCGGCTCGACGGGTACCTGGACGCGCTGACGTCGCGCCGTTGCAGCGGCTGGCTGCTGTCACCCGATGCCCCTGCCCGCGCCCTTCGGATCGAGGTGTTCCGCGACGATGTCCAGGTCGGATCGGGCACATGCGACTACCCGCGCGAAGACGTGCGCAATCGCTATCCGCAGGCAACGCGCGTCGGCTTCGAGATCACGCTCGCCGCGCCCGCCGACGAGAGCGGTCCGCCGCATGTCTATTCCGTCCGTCTCGCCGGCACCCGCACCGAGCTGTTCGACGGCCCGCTCGTTGTCGAGGAGCGCGCCGACGCGATCGAAAGCGCGCGTCGGGTCGGTCGGCGAGCGCAGGCTGACCCGACTCTGTCGGCCCAGGATCGGGCGGTACTGCGACGGGCGTTGGCGGCCTTCGTTGGGCAACGGCGGCACGGAGCGGAGCGGACGCGCGTACGCGTGGCTCCCCGTCAACCAGATCTTTCCGGAGGCCGCCGGCTGTCCATCATCATACCATGCTATCGCGGCCTGGACCTCACACGCGCCTGCATCGAGAGCGTGCTTGCCGTGCGCGATCCCGTCCGCGACGTGCTCACGCTGATCAACGACTGCTCACCCGATCCGGGCATGGCGGAGCTCCTGGAAGGGTTCGCGCTCGAACCAGGCGTATTTCTGCTGACCAACGCCGAGAACCAGGGCTTCGTTCGTGCCGCCAACCGCGGGATGGCCGCCTGCCGACACGGCGATGTACTGCTGTTGAATTCCGACACGCGGGTGTTTCCCGGCGTGTTCGAGGAATTGTGCCATATCGCCCACCTCTCGCCTGACATCGGCACCGTCACCCCGCTGTCCAACAATGCGACCTTGTTCTCCTACCCGCACATAAGCCTTCCGAACGTCTCACTGGCGGATATGGATTGGGCGGACATCGCGGCCCTGGCGCGGGAGGCAAACGGCGGCGTGGCGATCGACGTGCCGACCGGACATGGCTTTTGCATGCTGATCCGGCGCGACGCACTGGATCTCGGCGGCGCGTTCGACGAGGCGTTCGGCCGCGGCTATGGCGAGGAGAACGATTTCTGCCAACGCCTCGCCGATCTCGGGTTCCGCAACGTCGCTGCCGTCGGGGCCTTTGTGGAGCATCGCGATAGCGTCTCGTTCGGCAGCGAGAAGAAGGCGCTCGTCGAGGCTAATCTCGCGCGGTTGGCGCGCATGTACCCGGAATACGCGGCCGCCATCGCGGTGTACGAGCGCGAGGACGGGCTGCGCCGAGCGCGCTGGCCGCTCGACGCCGCGCGCCTTCGCAAGGCGGGTGCGAATGGAACGAATTTCACCTTGGTGGTGACGAACTGGCTCGGCGGCGGCGCGCGCAAGGCGCTCCTCGACATCGAATCGACGGCGGGCTACGGCGGGACAGACAAGCTGACGCTGAGCTGTCGGGCCGACGGCAGGATCGAGTTGACCGCCACCGCGCCGGCGCTGCATGCCGTCTTCGCCGCCGATGAGACCGAGGCCCTGTTCGATCTGCTCTCGGCGACGCGGATCGCCCGCGTTCTGGTCCATCAGGTGCTCGGCTTCCCGCCGGGGTTCATGGACGGTCTGGCGGGCTTCGTGGCCGGGCGGCAGGCGGTCTTCTACGCGCATGACTTCTACACGGTCTGTCCGCGCGTCACGATGATCGACGCCACCGGACAGTTCTGTGACATCGCCCCACCCGAGACCTGCCAGCGCTGCGTCGCCGCCGGCGGCGCGCACGAGGCATCTCGCTTGGATG
>JBAWFF010000176.1:0-10136 GCA_049591635.1 Acetobacteraceae bacterium | reverse complement strand
TGCCCGTCTTCATCGACCGGATGGCCGTAGGGGCAGCGGTAGCAGGCGAAGGGCGCGACGTGCTGCGCGCCGGCGACCATCGGCGCCGCCGGGCCGGAGCGGAACAGCGCTTCCCCCGACAGCGCGGCGGCACCGATGCCGGCGCCGTGGAACGCGTCCCAGAAGGACAGCGTCTTGAACCGGCCGGTCGCCGCGCGGGCGAGCTTGACGGCGACTTCGACCGCGTCCGATCCACCAGTGGTGAACAGGACCTTCGACAGGCCGCCCGGCGCGATGGCGGCCAGCTTCTCGGCCAACTGCACCGCGACGTCGCTCGCGTAGCGGCGCGGCGCGAAGCTCAGCGCATCCATCTGCGCGGTGATCGCCCGCTTCAGGCGCGGATGGCCGTAGCCGATGTGATGGACGTTGTTGCCGTGGAAATCCATGTAGCGGCGGCCGGCCGAGTCCTCGATCCAGATGCCCTCGGCCTTGGCGATGACGTTGAGACAGGGCGTGGACACCGACTGATGCAGGAACGCCGCCGCGTCGCGTCGCAGGATTTCGCGGGCTGTCGCGTCGAGCGCACGCGCCTGCCAGGCGGCGCGCCGGCCGGTGAGGTTGGTGTCGCTCTCCGACTGGGCGGGCCCGGCTTGCGGTCCGTCGTCCATCGCATCCTCCGCTATTGCCACCGGATCAGGACGATCCCGGTGAATATCGCCACCGCGGCGACGCCGCGGATCGGCGCGAACGCCTCCTTCAACACGATGGTCGCGAGGATGGCGGAAAACAGCACGCTGGTTTCGCGCAACGCCGCCACCACCGCGATCGGTGCCCGCGTCATCGCCCAGATGGCGATCCAGTAGGCGGCCAGCGCCATCGCGCCGCCCAGGAAACCCTGGCCGACATAGCGGCGCATGGCGGTGAAGGCGTTGGGACCGCGGCTGGCGAGAATGAGCAGTGGCAATGGCAGCGCATCAACCACGAACAAGGTGGCGGCGTAGGCATTGGGGTCGCCGGCGGTACGCGCACCGAGTCCGTCGACGATGGTGTAGCCGGAGATGACGAGCCCGGTGGCGATCGCGAAGCCGATCGCGATCGGATCGCGCGGTGCCTGGGCCCGGCGCCGGTGTAGCGCCAGCAGCAGAATGCCGCCGCCTAGAGTGAGAATACCGAGCAGCGCGTATCCGCTCAGCGCCTCGCCGACGATGGTGACGGATGCGAGTGCGGTGAGCAGCGGCGCGCTGCCGCGGGCGATCGGATAGACCTGGCTCATCTCGGCGCGGCGGTACGCCTCGGCGAGCACCACGTAATAGACGAGGTGCAGCAGCACGGAGCCGATGACGTAGGGAAACGCGGCCGCGCGCGGCGGCCCGAAGCCGATCAGGAACGGGGTCGCGATGAGGCCGCAGGAGATGACCACCAGCGTCATCGCCAGGATCGGCTCGAGCCGCGCCTTGACGATGGTATTCCAGCCCGCGTGCAGGGCCGCGGCTGCCAGCACGGCGGGCAGGACGATCGGGTCGATGCCGCCGACGGCCATGATGGCGTCCATATCGTTCTCGGGTGGGTCGCCAATTATCACGCGGAGGGATGCGGTGCCATGATAGGCTGAGCCGACCGTTGCGCGCAGGAGTGCCGATGCCTGGAAATCTTACCCTGGATGCGCTGAAGCGGGAGGTCTCCGCCGGCGCCATCGACACCGTGGTCGTCGCCATGACCGACATGGCCGGCCAACTGGTGGGCAAGCGATACCATGCGGCGCATTTCCTCGCCTCCGCGCATGAGGAGACGCATAGCTGCGACTACCTCCTGGCGAACGACATCGAAATGCAGCCAGTCCCCGGCTACCAGGCCGCCAACTGGGACAAGGGCTACGGCGACTTCGTGCTCAAGCCCGACCTGGCGACGCTACGGGTGATCCCCTGGCTCGCCGGCACCGCCCTGGTGCTGGCCGACGTGCTTGACTGTCGCGACCATGCGCCGATCCCGCATTCCCCGCGCGCCGTCCTCCAGCGGCAGATCGCCCGTGTCGAGGCGATGGACATGCGCGCGTTCTTCGCCTCCGAACTCGAGTTCTACCTGTTCGATGAAAGCTACGAGTCGATCCACGCGAAAGCATATCGCGACCCAAAGACCAGCGGCTACTACATCCAGGACTATCACGTTTTCCAGACCACCAAGGACGAGCCGATCATGCGCGCGGTGCGCAACGGGCTGCATCAGGCCGGCATCCCGGTGGAGTGCTCGAAGGGCGAATGGGGGCCAGGGCAAGAGGAGATCAATGTCGGCTATGCCGATGCGCTGGCGATGGCCGATCGTCACGTCGTCATCAAGAACGCCATCAAGGAAATCGCCCATGCACAAGGCAAGGCGGTCACGTTCATGGCCAAGTGGCATTACGATCTGGCCGGTTCGTCGAGCCACATCCATTCGTCGCTGTGGGATGCGGCGGGAAGCCGATCGCTGTTCGCCGATGCCGATGCGGAGCACGGGATGTCGGCGCTGATGCGCCATTACCTCGCCGGACAGCTGACCTATGTTCGCGACATCGCGGTCTTCCTGGCGCCGTTCATCAATTCGTACAAGCGCTTTCAGGTTTCCACCTTCGCCCCGACGCGGGCCATCTGGAGCGTGGACAACCGCACCGCGGGCTTCCGGCTATGTGGAGAGCGCTCGCCGGCGATCCGGGTCGAGTGTCGGGTCGGGGGCGCCGATCTCAACCCCTACCTGGCCTTCGCCGCGTTGCTCGCCGCCGGTCTGGCGGGCATCGAGCGGACGCTTGATCCCGGTCCCGCGTTCGTCGGCGACGCCTATCGCGGCGCGGCGCTGCCCGAGATCCCCGCCACGCTGCGCGAGGCGACCGCCTGTCTGCGCGAATCCGCGATGCTGCGCGCCGCGTTCGGCGACGGTGTCGTGGACCATTATGTTCATGCCGCCGAGTGGGAACAGTTCGAATACGATCGCCGGGTGACCGATTGGGAGTTGAAGCGCGGGTTCGAGCGCGCCTGACGCGGTTCGGCGGAATGGAAAGGCCCCTCCATGCGTTCCAACTCCTTTTTCGCGGTCCTTGCCGTCGCGTCGGTGGTGCTCGTCGCGTCCGCCAAGGCACAGACACCCCTTACGGCCGGCACTGGGACCGGTCCGCTGAACCTCGGCGCCTTCCCTCTCACCCTCGGCGTGACCGCCGCGCCGTCCGCGCCACGCAGCGGCGGGACGTTCTACGTCGATAAGGCGAACGTGCTGCACTACAAGAACGGGCGCCTCGATTACCCGCTTGCTGGCGCGACCTATAACGGGTCCGCCTCGATCGGTTGGCTGATCGGCAAGTATGGCGTCGGTGAGCCGTACGCGTCCCCCGACGACTATGCGACTTACCAGATACGGAAGAATGTCGTCGGCGGCGGCGGCTTTGGAGCCGGCTCGTTTGGGAGCGCGCTCGTCGTCGCGAACTCGATCTCCGGCTACGGCGCCGGGACGGTCGCGCTCCATGCCAACGTGACGGCGGGAGCTTCCACGATCGTCACCGACGACAACAAGGGCATCCTGTTCAATGGCGCGGTGTTGCACGCGGCCGGCCTGGCGAGCGGCACCAAGATTTCGCGGGTCGCGCATGACACACCGTCGGCGGGACTTGCGACGATCACGCTGAGCACGCCGACTTCCACCGCGATGTACACGACATCGAGCGGTTCGCCGACCGAGATCGCCGTCGGCGTCGCCGCCGCGACGGAAGCCGAGAACACCATCACGGCGACGTGCGAGACCTGGCAGGATTCCGCGCGGCTCAATACCTGCGTCGCTGGGTTCTTCAGCTCCAACAAGCGCGTCCCCGGCGGCACCGCGCCGTTCGGCCTGGATGTGGTGTCGCAGGACGACACGGGGCTCGGCTCGATCCATTCGGGGGCGAGCGCGATCGACGCCGAGTTCGACGCGCAAGCGTCGGGATCCGACACCGCGAGCTATTTCGGAAACGCCGGCATATCGAGCAGCGCGAATGGCATTCGCAAGGGGCTGCAAATCGTCGCGCAATCGCTCGGGCCGTCCGTGGACGGGCCCGGAATCATCACTGACGGCGTGCTCGCGATGCTTGGGAGCGCGGCCACCAGCAATGAACCGACGACGCTCACCAATGGGTTCCACTGCCAAGGAATCGACGGCTGGGGCAACATCGACAACTGCCTAACCTCGGACGGCTCCGGCGCTGGCGCGGTGGGGCTGAACACCACGGCGGGATGGGTGACCTACCGGCCCGCCGCGGCGGCACGTGCGGGACAGCCCATGATCGTCATGCAGCGGCTTGATGTGACCGTTGGGGAATGGGTCTCCGATAGCAGCGGATCGATACCCGCCGGGACCACGGTCGCGGCGGTGCAAGAGGGCGCGTCCTTCCCGCGGATCACGGTCAAGCTCTCGGCGAATCTGACCGGGGTCGTCGGCCTCACCGACAACATCACCTTCACCAACAAGTTCTCCGACGGCTGGCTCGGCACCGGCCCCTTCACCGACGCTTTCGCCAACCTGCTCAACACGACGGGGCATGGGCTGATCAAGTTCGGCACGACCGCGAACGCCGGCACGGTTGGCGATCTGTGCTTCCAGGGCGAGGACAGTACGGCGGCCGTCGTGTGTTACGGCGATCTCACCGCCGCCGTCGTGACGAACGCGCATGGGGCGACGGTGGGGCAACTGACGCTCGCGCCGGCGGGTGGCGGTTACACCAACATCGCGCGCCTGAACGCCCCCGGCACGTCCACGGCAATCGCGCATCCGGCGACTGGCGAGACACACGTCAACAACATGTCCGCCGCCGATACCGTCACCGGGACGGTCGCGGGTGTGACAGTCGGGCTCGATGTCGATGTCGCCACCAGCGGGAGCGGGACGCTCGTCGCCGGGGGCCGGGTGGTCGGGCTTCTTGGTGAGAGCAATGACAAGATGGCCGGAACCCAAAGCCTCGCCATCCCCCTGGAAAGCTCCACCGCGAACCTCGCCGGCGGCAATCTGGCGAATGCGTGGGGTGTCGCCTATAGGCTGGCGAGCAACAACGGGACGATCACGAACTTCTGGGGCCTGACGCCGGACGTCAACAACTCTGGCGGCACGATCTCCAACTTCGGAGCAGTCAACTGCCAACCGCCGGACACGGCAGGCAGGATCACCAACCGCTATTGCATCCACAACACCGACAAGCTGGCGGAGAATTATACGCTCGGGACCAGCGTGAATTCGACCGGCCAGGAGTTCGCCCCCGCGGCCGCCTCGATTCCGTATCCTGGCCGCTACTACTGGGGAGTGAATCACGGTGCCGCGGCGGGCACGATCACGAATCTGAACACGGACACGTATTGGGCGCCGTATATGGCCGCGGGGCGCTCGACGCTCTCACGTCTCGGCATCCATGTGACGACGGCCGCTTCCGGCGCCACCTGCCGGGTTGCGATCTACGGCACGCGCTATGGGATCGCTTTCGGCGCCCCGGTCCATGGTCCCTATACGGTGTCGGCGGCGGCCACCGGCGATGTCGAGGCTAGCGTGGGGTCGCCCGGTATTTCACTGGATGCCGGCATTTGGGCGTTCGGCGTCAACTGCTCCAGCAACGGCGTAGCCATCTCCGGCTACGTCGAGAACGCCGCATTCAACCTGTTCGCGCCGAGCACGTCGCAGGGGTCGGATACGTCACCGATCACTGTCGGCGCGACCTTCGGGACCAGCCCAAGGGTAGCGTTCGTCGCGGCGGCGAATGAGATGCCGCAAATATGGGCGCGGCGATGAACAGTCTGGCTTTGAGACGCTCAGAAAGGACTCAATGGCGGCCTAGACTAGAGGGTGGCACCGGCGTCGGTATAGGCTGCTACAACCATAGCTTGGGCAGAAGCTTGGGCAGACGGCAGGGCACTTTGTAAGCGCGCACTCACACCACCAATCGCCCGACCCCGCCCAGCACCGCGTCCCAGTCATCGACGTTCCGGTCCGCTGGCGCCACCATCACGTGCTGCACGCCGGCGTCAGCATATGCATCGACCATCGTCCGCAGCGCGCCCTGATCCTTGCCGTCCCACATCACGCGCATCGACACGGTGAAATCCTCCCCCGGCCGCTCGGCGCGCAGCCGGGCCACGATCGCCGCCGCCTGCTCGGGCGTCTCGCGTGAGCCGTGCCAGCCGTCGCCCAGCCGCGCGGTCCGCCGCAGCGCGGCGTCGGAGCTGCCGCCGAACCAGATCGGGATCGGGCGGATGGGCATCGGCGTCATGGTCATGCCCTCGATCACTGCGGGAATATGGCGGGCGCGGAACGTCACCGGATCCTGGCTCCACACCGCGCGCATCATCGCCAGCCCCTCGTCGAGCCGCCTGCCGCGCTCGTTGAACGGCACGCCGAGTGCGGCGAACTCCGGCGCCAGCCAGCCGACGCCCACTCCCAGGATCAGCCGCCCGTCCGAGAAATTGTGCAGCGTCGCGAGCTCCTTCGCGAGCGGCAACGGATGGCGCATCGGCAGCACGAGCACGGAGGTGCCAAGCCGTACGCGCGTCGTCACCGCCGCGGCCCAGGTCAGCGACAGCACCGGATCGTAGAACAGCGGCGAGCGCGGAAACTGATCGCGGGGCACGATGATGTGCTCGCTGACCCACACGTCGTCGATGCCGAGCTCCTCGGCCCGTATCGCGAAGCGCCGGATCAGCACCGGCGTCGCCTGCTCGCCCGCATGCGGAAGATGGATGCCGAGACGCATGATGGAACTCCCAAGAGACGCGCGACTATGGCCGAGGCGCCGGCCAAGCGCACCATCGGATCACCGTGACGGGCGCCCCGGATGTGGACACATCGCCGCCGACGCCCACCGAATTGTAGACACATCGGCCTTCGCGCATGCAGCATTTGGGGACACAAGGCCGTTCGCAGGCGCAGCATTTGTGGGCACCTTTCGCAGTTGCGAACAGGATTTGTGGACACAATTGACGGGGCGGCTCACAGTTCGCGTGCTCGGAAGCTCCATTGCCTGCCATTCCACCGTAGCTCTGTCGCGGACAGCGGCGCGGCGTCGATGCGCCAGAACGACGTCGTCGGTGTGCCCAACGCGTGGATCATCGCGGCGCGAATCACCGCGGCATGGGTCACGGCGAGAACCCGGCCCTCGACCTTCCCGCTCTCCATCCACGCGCCGACACGCGAGACGAGCGCCACGATCGATTCGCCGCCATGCGGCGCCGCTTCAGGATCGCTCATCCAAAGTGCCACCGCGTCCGGTTCGCTGGCGGCGATCTCGTCCAGCGAGGAACCGCCCCATCGGCCCCAGTCGCAATCACGGAGTGCCTCGTCCTCCTCAGCCGCGAGTTCCATCGCCGCGACGGTCTGGATAGCGCGCCGGGCGGGGCTGACGAATGCCCTCGGAACACGCAGGCGGCCGACGAGGGCGCCCGCCGCCGCCATGCCTCTCCGGCTCAACGATTCGTCCAATGGGAACGAGGCCGTCCGCACGGCCAAAGTCTCGGCATGGCAGAGCAGGATAAGGCTTGCCGCCATGCGCCGATTTCGCCGTGCCTCGCGCCGCATCATGTCCGCCCCCGCGGTTCCTGTCGCGCTTTCCGAGTCCCGTTGACATGCGAGCCGAGGCACGCTGAATTTCCGAAACTCCGGAACGAATGCGCCGCACCGAGGAGACATCATGACGACAGCCGCGTTTGCACCGATATCCGATGTCGTTTCGATCCCTGTTCGGGAAATTCTGCCCTGGGCGATCTTCGCCGGCCTCATAGCACTTCTGGCGATCTACTTCGTGGGAGCGGAAGAGGGTGCGACCGCCCTCATCAAGGGCATGTACGTTCACGAATTCGTCCACGACGGACGCCATCTCCTCGGCTTCCCCTGCCACTGAGGCCGGGAGACACCATCATGGTGAGGACGTTGCTGATCCGTGGGATGCTGGTCGGCATCCTCGCGGGGGTTCTCGGCTTTGCGTTCGCGTGGCTCCTTGGCGAGCCCCAGGTCGATATCGCCATCGCTTTCGAAGACCACATGCACCAGATCGCAGGCGATCCGCCGGACCCGGTCCTGGTCAGTCGCGCGGTCCAGAGCACCGTCGGGCTGTTCACCGGGGTGGTGGTCTATAGCTGCGCTCTCGGCGGAATTTTCGCGCTGGTATTCGCCTACGCCTACGGGCGACTCGGGCGCCTGAGCCCGCGTGCGACCGCCGCGATCCTGGCCGCTGCCGGCCTCGTCGTGCTCATCTTGGTGCCGCAGATCAAATACCCGGCCAATCCGCCCTCGATCGGCAATCCGGCCACCATCGACTCGCGAACCGCGCTGTACTTCGGAATGATCGCCTGTTCCGTAATCGCGGCGGTCGCCTCACTCATGCTCGGGCGCAGCGTCAGGAGCCGGCTGGACAATTGGAACGCCACGCTGATCGGCGGCGGAGTCTACGTCGTCGCGATGCTGATCGTCATGCTGGTCCTGCCGCCGGTCAACGAGGTGCCGGCCGACTTTTCGGCGGCAACGCTCTGGGCATTCCGCCTAGTTTCGTTTGGCATCAATGTCGTCGTCTGGACAACCCTGGGCCTCGCGTTTGGTGCGTTGACCCAGCGGCACTTGGAGCCGCGCATCCGCTATTCGGTTCGGTCGCGTTTCGCCGGATCAGCGTGAGCCGAGGCTGTCACGTCCCCCGCAGGATCATCTCCGCAGCCTTCTCCCCGATCATGATCGTCGCCGCGTTGGTGTTGCCGGAGATCACCGTCGGCATCACCGACGCATCCGCCACCCGCAGCCCATCGAGCCCATGCACGCGCAACGACGGGTCGACCACCGCCGTGGGATGCGTGCCCATCGTGCAGGTGCTGGTCTGATGGTACGTCGTCCCGCTGGTCCGCTTGACGTGATCGAGCCACGCCTCGTCGGTCTGCACGTCCTTGCCGGGCATGTATTCCTCGATCGCGAGGCGCTTCATCGCCGGGCTTTGGAACACGTCGCGCAGGATGCGTATCCCGGCGACCATCGTATCGCGGTCGCCCTGCGTCGCCAGGTAGTTCGGCTGCAACGCCGGCGGCTTCGTCGGATCAGGCGAGGTGATGCGCAGCCATCCCCGGCTCTCGGGCCGGCACGGGATCGTGACGCCGCTGCAGCCGGGCCACGCGTGCAGGGGATCGCCCGCCTTGTCCATGCTGCCGGCGAAGAACTGATACTGCACGTCCGGGCTCTCCAGCTCCGGCCGCGTCTTCACGAACATCCCGATCGGCCCCGCCCCGGTCATCAGTGGCCCGCCGCGCGCCAGCAGATAGTGCAGCCCCGCTTGCGCCTGTAGCACCCAGCTGCGGGAAACCTCGTTGTAGGTGTTGGCGTTGGCGCATTTGTATTGCACCCGCCCGCCGATATGGTCCTGTAGGTTCTCCCCGACGCCCGCCAACTCCTGCGTCACCTCGATGCCCGCGGCGCGCAGCACCTCGCCGGGCCCGACGCCCGAGAGCTGCAACAGCTGCGGCGAGTTGATCGACCCGCCCGCGAGGATCACCTCGCGGCGCGCCCGTACCTCGCGTATCCGCCCGTCCTGGGCGAACGCCACGCCGATCGCCCGCTTGCCCTCGAACATCACGTGATGCGCCAGCGCGTTGATCTCGACCGTCAGGTTCTTCCGCCGCATCGCCGGGCGCAGATAGGCGACGGCGGCGCTGCACCGTCGCATCCCCTTCACGGTGATCTGCAACGGCCCGACGCCCTCCTGCTCGGCGCCGTTGAAGTCCGCGTTGTATGGAATCCCCACCTCCTGCGCGCCGGCCATGAACGCATCGTTCAGTTCGTGCTTGGAGCGCAAATCGGAGACATGGAGCGGCCCGTCGCCGCCGTGATAGGCATCGGCGCCGTGCTCCTGGTGCTCGGCGCGGCGGAAATACGGCAGCACGTCGTCATAGGACCATCCGGTGCAGCCCATCTGCCGCCAGGTGTCGAAATCCTGCTTCTGGCCGCGGATATAGATCAGCCCGTTGATCGAGGACGACCCGCCCAGCACCTTGCCACGCGGCCACGGCACCCGCCGCCCGTCGAGGCCCGGCACCGGTTCGGTCTGGAACTGCCAGGTGATCGTCGGATGAAATATGTTTCGAAAGAAACCTGCCGGGATGTGGATCCACATGTTGGTATCCTTCCCGCCCGCCTCCAGCAGCAGGACC
>JBAWFF010000175.1:0-1999 GCA_049591635.1 Acetobacteraceae bacterium | reverse complement strand
TTGCGGGAGGGGGTTGGGGGAGGGGTGTCGCCGAGAGCAGCCTCGGCGCGCTGCGCGAGGCGTTCGGCGATCGCCTCTATCTGGCGCTGACCCTGCATCGCCGGCCGGGCGACGCCGCGCGCCTGCGCCACCTCGCTTCACGCGCCCGAAACGCGCGCGTCCCCACCGTCGCGACCGGGGACGTGCTGTATCATGTGCCACGACGGCGCATCCTCCAGGATGTCGTCACCTGCATCCGCGAGGGCTGCACGATCGAGACCGCCGGGTTCCGGCGCGAACGCACCGCCGACCGCCACCTGCAAGCGCCCGCCGAGATGGCGCGCCAATTCGCCGCCTATCCCGACGCCGTGGCGCACAGCCTGGAGATCGTCGCGCGCTGCCCGTTCTCCTTGGCGGAACTGCGCTACCAATATCCCGACGAGATCGAAGACCCGATGCTGACCCCGCAGCAGACGCTGGAGCGGCTGGTGTGGAAGAGCGCACCCGATCGCTTTCCCGACGGCGTGCCTCAATCCGTTGCCGCGCAGCTTCGTCACGAGCTGACGCTGATCGAACAGCTCGCCTATGCGCCCTACTTCCTGACCGTCAACAGCATCGTCCGCTATGCCCGCGGCAAGGGCATCTTGTGCCAGGGCCGTGGCAGCGCGGCGAACTCGGCGGTCTGCTACGTGCTCGGGATCACCTCGATCGATCCGGTGCGCTCCGGCCTTTTGTTCGAGCGGTTCGTCTCCGCCGAACGCCGCGAGCCGCCCGACATCGACGTCGATTTCGAGCACGAGCGGCGCGAGGAGGTGATCCAATGGGTCTACGGGCGCTACGGGCGCGAGCGTGCCGCGCTGTGCGCCACCGTCATCCGCTATCGCGCGCGCGGCGCGGTGCGCGAGGTCGGCAAGGTCATGGGATTGACCGAGGACGTGACGGCGGCGCTCGCGAGCCAGGTCTGGGGCTGGTCCGACGAGGGGGTGGCGGAGGAACAGGCCGCCGAATTGAATCTCAACCTCGCGGATCGGCGGCTTCGGCTGACGATCGATCTGGCACGCGAGTTGATCGGCTTCCCCCGCCATCTCTCGCAGCACCCGGGCGGCTTCGTGCTGACGAAGGATCGGTTGGACGATCTGGTACCGATCGAGCCGGCCGCGATGGCCGACCGCCAGGTGATCGAGTGGGACAAGGACGACATCGACGCGTTGCGCTTCATGAAGGTCGACGTGCTGGGCTTGGGGATGCTCGGCTGTATGCGCCGCGCCTTCGATCTGTTGGACGAGCACAAGGGCCAGCGCCTCGATCTGGCGACCATCCCAGCCGAGGACGCGGCGACCTACGAGATGATTTGCCGTGCCGACACGATCGGCGTGTTCCAGATCGAGAGCCGGGCGCAGATGTCGATGCTGCCGCGCATGAAGCCGCGTACTCTCTACGACCTGGTGATCGAGGTCGCGATCGTCCGCCCCGGGCCGATCCAGGGCGACATGGTGCATCCCTATCTGCGCCGGCGGGAAGGCAAGGAGGCAGTGGTCTATCCAACACAAGAACTGGAGCGCGTGCTCGGCAAGACGCTGGGCGTGCCGTTGTTCCAGGAGCAGGCGATGCAGGTCGCCATCGTCTGCGCCGGTTTCACCGCGAGTGAAGCCGACGCGCTGCGCCGTTCGATGGCGACGTTCAAGGTCACCGGCGGCGTCTCGCATTTCAGGGACAAGCTGATCGACGGCATGATCGCCCGCGGCTACGCGCCGGACTTCGCGGCGCGCACCTTCAGCCAGATCGAGGGGTTCGGCAGCTATGGCTTCCCGGAGAGCCACGCGGCGAGCTTCGCGCTGATCGCGTATGCGTCGTCGTGGATGAAGCGCCACCATCCCGACGTGTTCTGCTGCGCGCTGCTGAACGCCCAGCCGATGGGTTTTTACGCCCCGGCGCAGATCGTGCGCGACGCGCGCGAGCATGGGGTGGAGGTGCGGCCGGTATGCGTCAATCACAGCCGCTGGGACTGCACGCTGGAGCC
>JBAWFF010000174.1:0-1945 GCA_049591635.1 Acetobacteraceae bacterium | reverse complement strand
CAGCGAAGCAATCCAGGCCCACGCGCGCGGTGGTGGGCCTGGATTGCTTCGCTGCGCTCGCAATGACGGATCGGGTCACCATCACCCGCCGAACGTGTCGCGCCACTTGTTCTTCAGCGCCGGCAGTTCCTTTTCGATGTCGGTGAGCTTCGGCTGGAACAAGGTGAGTTCGGCGAGCGACTTGGCGCCTTTCGGGGGCGGCACGTCGGGGCGCAGCGGCTGTTCGAAATTCTTGGCGAGGATCTGCGAGAATTCCGGGCCGCACATGAAATTGAGGTACAGCTTCGCCGCGTTCGGGCTGTGCGATCCCTTGAGGATCGCCGAGGGCGAGAAGTCGGCCAGCGAGAATGATGTGGCGTAGTTGACGGCGATCGGGTTGCCGGTGGCGGCGCTGCGGAACGCCGAGGCGGCGCTGCAAATCGCGACGTCGCGCTCCCCGGCGTTCAGCATGGCGACCGCGTCGTCGATGGAGCGGCCGATCAGAGGGTTGAGCTTGTTCAGCTTCTCGAAGAAGCCCCAGCCGTATTTCTCGGTCATCCCCACCGTCCAGACGGCCACCAGGCCGCTGTAGTTCGGGCTGCCGAAGGCGATCTTGTTCTTCCATTTCGGGTCGGTCAGGTCAGGCCAGTCCTTCGGCGAGTCGGCCGCCGTCACCTTCTTCGTGTTGTACATGATGGCGACGAGGCCGACCCAGCTGACGTGATAGCAGCCGCCGCCATTGAAGTCGCGCAGCGCCGGGACCAGCCCGGCGGCGTTCGGCGGGGTGTATTTCACCAACTCGTTCTTGCCGATCAGATAGGACAGATGGCTGGCGTCGGTGGTGGTGAACACGTCGGCCTGCACGGCGCCCCCGTTGATGTCCTGCATCACCCGCTGGAAAGCGACTTCGGACGTGGTCTTGGTGCCGTCCACGTGGATGCCCGGATATTTCGCCGTGAACGCGGCGCCCATCGAGTCGACGATGGGCTGGTTGTAGGTGCCGGAATACCAGGTCACCCGGCCCTCCTTCTTCGCCGCGGCGTAAAGCTCGGCCTCCGATGGCTCGGATTGCGCGTGCGCGCTTCCGGCGCCGAGCGCCATCATCCCGAGCGTCGCCGCCCGCCTTGTGATTTTCATTGTCCGTTGCCTCCCAGGCGATAGCCGCAACGCTTACACCACGTGGCTTCCACGGCAAACCCGCCCCGTCTATCCTGCCTGACATGTATTTCGATCTCCGGCTTTGGCGCCTGACCCGCGGTTTTCGTGGGCGCATCGCGGCATCCGTCCTGCTTGGACTCGCCGCGCTCGCCGTCGGGATCGCGCGGTTCGCCTTTCTCGGCCGCTTCCTCGCCGGCGTGTTCCACGGCGCGCCGGCGGCCACGCTCATCGTCCCGCTGGCGGCGGCCGGCGCGTGCATCCTGCTGCGCGCGGTCTTCGACGACAGCCGCACGATGGTCGCGCACCGCACAGCGACGCGGGTGCAGACGATCCTGCGGACGCGGTTGTTCGACAAGATCGTCGCCCTCGGCCCCGCCTGGTTCGGGGCCGAGCGCACCGGCGGCGTGATGCTGTCGATGGTGGATGGCGTCGAGCAGTTGCAGAGCTTCTTCGGCCAGTATCTGCCGCAGGTGACGATCGCGCTTTGCGCCCCGGTGGCGATCTTCGCCTTCATCGCGTTCTGGGATCTGCCGGTCGCCGCGGTGATGCTCGCCGCCGCGCTGTTCACGCTGCTGCTTCCCGCGGTGGTCCACGGGCGCAGCGCCGAGGCGTCGCGGGCGCAGCAGCGCGCGTTGAAGGCGTTCGGCGAGGAGTTCCTCGACGGGGTGCAGGGATTGCCGACCCTGAAGGCGTTCGGCCAGAGCGGCGCGTTCGGGCGCCGCCTCGCCGAGCGCGCGCGGGCGCTCTCGGACGGCACGTTCTGGGTGCTCTCGCTCAGTGTGGCGACGCGCGGCGTCACCGATCTCGG
>JBAWFF010000173.1:0-11207 GCA_049591635.1 Acetobacteraceae bacterium | reverse complement strand
CGCCTGCCGCGTCCGGCTGTCTGGCTCGTCACGCCGCTGTCGCGCACGCGGCGCACCGCCGAGGCGATCTTTGCCGCCGGCTATCCGCCCGCTCCGCTCGCGGTCGAGCCGGCGCTGATCGAGCAGTCGCTCGGCGAGTGGCACGGTCTGGTTCACGCGGAGCTGCCGGCGCGCCTGGTGCGCCCGGCACACGCCTTCTGGCCGCTCGCCGGCGACGAGCGCCCGCCGGGCGGCGAGTCGGTCGCCGACGTGATCGCGCGCGTCGGGCCCGCGATGGAGCGCCTTGCTCGCGGCCATGCGGGCGAGGAGATCGTCATCGTGACGCATGGCGGGGCGATCCGCGCCGCCGTGGCACACGCCCTGGGAATCGGGGCCGACAACGCGCTGCATCTGGCGATCCAGAACCTGTCGCTGACCCGGCTCGAGCGTCACGACGCGGGCTGGCGTGTCGGCTGCGTGAACGAAATGCCGGGATATTGAATGGACGGCGAATCGCCGGATCGTGCTAGCGCGCCGCGCATGGAGACCCGCTCGATGAAACGCTTTCTGCTGACCGCTGCCTTGTTGCTGTTTCCGATGTTCGCCCACGCGCAGAGCGAGGAAGCACAGGCGCTCGTCGATCGCTCGACGATCGCGTTGCAGGAGATGATGACGCAGGATGTCTCTAAGGCTCCGCGCTCCATGCTCGACCGGGCGCGGGCGGCGTTGATCTGCCCGCGCGTCTTCAAGGCTGGATTCTTCTTCGGTGGATCGGGCGGCAATTGCGTCCTGCTGGCGCGCGCGGGCAACGGCACTTGGTCGTATCCGGCCTTCTTCACGATCGGGAGCGCGAGCTTCGGCTTCCAGATCGGTCTGCAGGACAGTTCGCTGGTGCTGCTGGTGCTGACCAACAAGGGGCTGGATGCGCTGATGAACAGCCACTTCAAGCTCGGCGGCGATGCGTCGGTCGCGATCGCCACGATCGGCGCCGGCGTGCAGGGGGCGCTGACGACCGGCATCACCGCCGACATCGTCGCCTTCCAGGCCACCCGCGGCGCTTTCGCGGGGATTTCGGTGGAGGGCAGCGTGTTGAATTCGCGCAGCGATCTCGACCAGGCCTATTACGGCCGACCGTTCGATACCCGCCAGATCGTGATCGCCATGCAGGCCGCCAATCCAGGCGCCGATCCGCTGCGCGGCGTGCTGACACGGTTCGGCGTACGGGCGATCCCGGCGGCCGCGCCTCCGCCGCCTGGGTATGCGCCCCAGCAGCCGCCGGGCTACCCGCCGTCGTCCGCACCCCCGGGATACGCGCCGCCCCGGAGCCTCGCCCCTCCGCAAAGCGGCTATCAGGGCGCGCCGGTCGGTACCGTCCAGCAGCAGAGCCTGCCGCCCCCGCGCTGAGATTTCCGTCGGCGTCGATCTGGTCTAATAGGACCGGATGGCGCCGCCGTTCTGGAAGACCAAGTCGCTCGAGGCGATGACGCGATCGGAGTGGGAATCGCTGTGCGACGGCTGTGGGCGCTGCTGCCTGCACAAACTGCGCCACGAGGATGATGGGGCGCTGTCGTTCACCAACGTCGCCTGCCACCTTCTGAACACCGATAGCTGCCGCTGCAGCAACTACCCGCAGCGCCAGCGCTACGTGCCCGATTGCGTGCACTTGACGCCCGCCACCGTGCGGGAGGTCGACTGGCTGCCGCCGTCCTGCGCTTATCGTCGATTGGCGGAGGGCAAGGATCTGGCGTGGTGGCACCCGCTGGTGTCCGGCGATCCGGCGACGGTGCACCAGGCCGGCATCTCGGTGCGCGGCCGCGCGGTGTCGGAGCGGGTGGCCGGGCCGCTGGAACATCACTTCGTCGAGTGGCCGGGACGAATGCCGCGCCCACGACGCCAGAAGGAGAAGACGCCATCATGAAAGATGCCCTGTTCGGCGGCGTGAATGCCGCGGTGCTGACACCGATGGACGCCGATCTGTCCGTCGATCTTGACCGCATGGCGGCGCATTGCCGCTGGCTGCTGGCGAATGGCTGCAACGGGCTGGCCGTCCTCGGCACCACCGGGGAAGCCAACAGTCTTGGCATCGACGAACGTCTGGCGGTCCTGGAGGGTCTCGTCGCACGCGGCATTCCGGCGGCAAAGATGCTGCCGGGCACTGGAACGACCGCGCTGACCGATACCGTGAAGCTGACCAGCGGCGCCGCCGGACTGGGTTGCCGGGGCGCGCTGCTGCTGCCGCCGTTCTACTACAAGAACCCGTCCGATGACGGCTTGTTCGCGTATTTCAGCGAGGTGATCCAGCGCACGGGCGGGGACATCAAGATCTTTCTTTACCATTTTCCACAGCAGGCCGTCATCGGGTTCGGCCTTCCGCTGATCGGCCGGCTGCTCGCCGCGTTCCCCGGCGTGGTGAAGGGGATCAAGGACAGCAGTGGCGACTTCGCCAACAGCCGCGCCTACGCGGAGCATTATGCGAAGGACGGGTTCGAGGTGTACGCGGGCGATGACAGCCTGCTGCTGCCGATGCTGGGCGTGGGCGGCGCCGGCTGCATCACCGCGGCATCGAACGTCAACTGCGCGGTCGGCGCGCGGGTCTATGCGATGCGCGACGAAGGAGCGCAGCGCATCCTGACGGCGACCCGCAAGGCGGTCACGTCGGTACCGCTGATCCCCGGGCTCAAGGCGCTGGTCGCGCGCAACATGGGCGACGCACGCTGGACGAATATCCGCCCGCCGCATCTCAAGTTGAGCGCGACCCAGGAGACGGCGCTGTTCGCCGCGTTCGATGCGAGCGGCGTGACGTTGGCGAAAGCTGCCTAACTCGATCATTGACGAATCGGGCCGCGTCGCGCTCTCTGCACGAAATGGAGATTCCGCACGCTGAGACGATTCCGCTGCCAGGCGGCTCCGCGCGGATCGAGTGGCGGCGGAGCCGGCGTGCGCGGCGGGTCAGCCTGCGGATCGACCCGTGCGGCGGAGCCGTCGTGGTGACCTTGCCGATGCGGGCGGCGCGTGGCGCGGGTGTCGCTCTGCTGATGAGCAACGCGGAATGGGTATCGGACCGCCTCGCGCGGCTTCCCGACGCCGTGCCGCTCGTCGATGGCGCGATCATCCCGATCGACGGTCGACCGCATTGCATTCGCCACATGCCTGGCGCGCGTCGCGGCGCATGGGTGGAGGCCGATGAGTTGCGCGTGAGTGGCGCGCCGGAGTTTCTGCGCCGACGGGTGCTGGACTTCCTCCGCGCGGAGGCACGCCGGCGGCTCGTCGTCCTGGTCGCGGAAAAGGCGGCGCGGATCGAGGCGGTGCCGCGCCGGCTGTCGGTGAAGGACACGCGGAGCCGGTGGGGTAGCTGCGCCTCCGATGGTTCCCTCGCGTTCTCGTGGCGATTGGTGATGGCGCCTGACTTCGTGCAGGACTACGTAGCGGCGCATGAAGTCGCGCATCTGCGCCACATGAACCACGGCAAACGGTTCTGGGCGCTGGTCGAGCGTCTTACCCCGCACACCGAAGCCGCGATCGCCTGGCTGCACGAGGACGGATCACGGTTGCTTCGCACTGGCTGATAGCGCCCGCCACACCACTTCCGCCGTCGCCGGCATGTCGAGATGCGTCACGTCCAGCGGCGCCACCGCATCGAGGATGGCGTTCATCACCGTCTGCGGCGCCGCCATCGCACCCGCCTGGCCCGATCCCTTGACGCCGAGCGGGTTGGCGTTCGTCGGAGTACCTGCCAGGGCAATCTCCAGCGCCGGCACGTCGTCGGCGCGCGGGATCGCGTAGTCCATGAGGCTGCCACTGAGGAGTTGCCCGCTCCCATCCTCATAGACGGTCCGCTCGGTCAACGCCTGCCCGATTCCCTGCGCGACGCCGCCCTGGACCTGCCCCGTGGTCAGCGTCGGATTGATCAGCCGGCCGAAATCATCGACGGCGAGGTAGCGCTCCAGGGTGACGGCGCCGGTCGCGGGGTCCACCTCGACCTCGGCGACATGACAGCCGTTGGGGAAAGTGAGGGGCGCGTCGGCGACATCGGCCCGCGTGTCGAGGCTGGAGTCGGGATCGGCGGCGACGGCGAGCAGGTCGATCGCTCTTCCGTCATCCGTCATGAAGCGGCCTTCGGCGAAGACGACCGATGCCGGCGCAGCTTGGAGCAAGCGCGCCGCGACCATGCGACCCTTGTCGATGACGGCGGAGGCCGCGCGGGCGAGAGCTCCTCCGCCCATGTGCATGGAACGCGCCCCGCCATGTCCGCCGCCCGTGGCGACCGCATTCGTGTCGGCCTGGACGTAGCGGAACGCCTCGATCGGCAGCCCGAGAAGCTCTGCTGCGATTTGCGGATAACTGGTCTCGTGGCCCTGGCCGTTCGACTGCGTGCCGACGATCAACGCGACGCTTCCATCGGGGTGGAAGCGGATCTCAGTTGCCTCGCTCGGCTGGCCCCGCGCGGTTTCGAGGAAGCAACCGACGCCGAGGCCGCGCACCATCCCGCGCGCCTCAGACGCCGCGCGCCGGGCGGAAAAACCCACGCGGTCGGCCGCGGCTTCGGCCGCGTCGAGATTGGCGGCGAAGCGGCCGCCGTCGATGCTGATGCCGAGCGCGCTGGTGTGTGGGAATCGCGCGATCATGTTGCGTCGGCGCAGTGCGAATGGATCGACGCCGAGCCGGCGCGCGGCGGCATCGACGAGACGTTCGATCAGATAGTTCGCCTCCGGCTTGCCGGCGCCGCGATAGGCGTCGATCGGCACGGTGTTGGTCAGTGCGCCTCGCACGTCCATGAATACCGCCGGGACGTCGTACACGCCGCCCATCGCCGACGACGGCGCGCTCGTCGAGGTCCCGGGGCCGTAGCCGGCGACATAGGCGCCGAGATTGGCGGTCGTCGCCACGTCGAGTGCGAGGAACCGCCCGTCGGCGTCGAGCGCGAGGCGCGCCAGCGTGCGGTTGTCGCGGCCTTGCGCGGCGGAGCAGAAATCCTCGGTGCGCTCGGCGATCCATGCGACCGGGCAGCCGAGGTGGCGCGCGGCCCATAGCAGCGCGACGTGCTCGGGATAGACCGCGTTCTTGATGCCGAAGCCGCCGCCGACGTCGGGCGCGCTGACGCGCACTCGCGCGCGCGGCAAACGGAAGATCGCGTCGGCCAGCACGTCGCGGATGCCGTGCACGCCGGCGCCGCTGAGGATGAGGTGGAGGCTGTCGGCGGCGGCGTCGTGCAGACCGATCGCGCCCCGCGTCTCCATCGGCGCGATGATAAGGCGGTTGTTCACCAGATCGAGCGTGACGACATGCGCGGCGGCGGCCATTGCGGCATCGACCGCCGCCTTATCGCCCTTGAGGAAACGGAACGCGAGATTGCCCGGTGCGCTGTCCCATACCAGCGGCGCGTCCTCGGCGAGCGCGGCGCGCGCGTCGATGACCGACGGGAGCGGGCTGTAGCGCACGACGACAGCTTCAGCGGCATCGCGCGCTTGCGCCTCGGTGTCGGCGACGATGACTGCGACGGCGTCGCCGACATGGCGCACGCGCTCACGCGCCAAAGCCGGGCGCGGCGGGACGATCATCGGGGCGACGGTGGCGATCTGCACGGTGCACGGGATGTCGCCGATCCGATCGAGATTGGCGGCGGTGAACACGCCTCGGATGCCCGGCATGGCGCGCGCGGCCTCGGCGTCGATCGCCTCGATCACCGCGTGGGCGTGGGGGGAACGGAGGAAGATGGCCCGCAACGCGTCCGCCGGCGTGATGTCGTCTATGAAGCGGCCCTGGCCGGTGAGGAAGCGCCCATCCTCCAGGCGGGGCGGCGATGCGCCGATCATCGGAGCCGCAGTTCCTCCGCCACGCCGTACTCGGTCGCCAGCTTTTGCAGCACGGCCCAGGTGGCATCCTCGATCGGGATGCCGTTCGCCCGCCGCTCGCGTTCGCGCTCGAACTCGATCTCGCCGGGATAGTAGACGCGATCGAAGCCGTCGGCCGGCGGCGTGTCCTTCAGATAAGCGGCGAACTCCGCGACCTCGCGCTTGAACGTCGAAAGATCGCGGAAGGCGGCGACGTTGAACACGGCGATGAAACAGCCGTCATTGTGCCGGCCTTGCGGGTCGATGCCGAAGCCGAGGCCGGTGAGCAGGCCGGAGAAGATTTCCACCATCGCGGCGAGGCCATAGCCCTTGTAGCCCTCGGTGCCGCCCAACGGCAGCAGCGCGCCCCCCTGGCGGAACTTGCGCGGATCGGTCGTGGGCTTGCCGTCGGCGTCGATCACCCAGCCCGGCGGCACCTCCTTGCCGCGGGCGACCGCGAGCGCGACCTTGCCCGCCGCGGCGGCCGAGGTCGCCATGTCGAAGAACAGCGGGCCCTCCAGATCGGACGGCACGGCGAAGCAGATCGGGTTGGTGCCGAGCCGCGCCTTGGCGCCGCCGAACGGGGCGACGTGCTTCGGGCTGCGGCCGGAATCGGCGGTGATCATCGCGATCATGCCCTGTTCCGCCGCCATCAGCGGGTAGCTCGCGAGCCGGCCGATATGGCCCTGGCGGAAGACCGTGGTGGCGGCGACGTTCTGCGCGCGCGCCTTCTCGATCGTCAGGCGCATGGCACGTTCGGTGACGACGTAGCCGAAGCCCCAATGGCCATCGACAACGGTGGTAGTCGGGGTCTCCTGCGTGATCGTCCAGGGCGCGCCGGCGACGATATGGCCGATTTTCATGCGCTCGATGTAGCTCGGGATCATGATGATGCCGTGGCTGTCGTGGCCCGCGAGGTTGGCGGCGATAGACAGGCGTGCGACCGTCTCCGCCTCGGCAGGTGGCGCGCCGGCGCCGGTCAGCAGCGCGATGGCGATCCGGGTGAGTTGGTCGGGCTGGATGATGGGCATGGGGTGCTCCTGCGCGATGGGGGAGTGTCGGGCCGGAAGCGGCCATTGGGAAGGAGGCGCACGTGAGCAAAGGCTACATTGTCGCACACGTCGAGGTCAGCGATCAGGCGGGGTACGACGAATACCGCAAGGGCGTGGGCGCCACCGTCGCCGCGTTCGGCGGGCGTTTCCTGGTCCGCGGCGGCGATCCCGAGCGGCTGGAGGGCGAGGGGAAGACGCGGCGGGTGGTGGTGCTGGAGTTCGACAGTCACGCGCGCGCGAAGGAGTGGTACCACTCGAAGGAATATCAGCAGATCCTGCCGCTGCGGTTGCGCGCCGGGCAAGCCGATCTCTTTCTTGTGAAAGGAGTCGATCCATGAGCACGATCTACGCTGGGCTACGGAGCACGAAGGCGGGCGGCGCCGGCGGCGTATTCCGCCGCGCGGCGGGCGGGGGCTGGGAGCGCACGCTCGAAGCCGACGTGCAAGCGATCACGCCCGATCCGGGCAATCCCGACATCATGCTCGCCGGAACCGCCGACGGCGCCTATCGCAGCACCGATCGCGGGCGTTCCTGGCGGCCGGTGCGAGGAACCGACACGCAGGTCTGGTCGATTGCCTTCGATCCGGCGGATGCGCGCACTGTCTATGCCGGCGCCTCGCCGGTCGCCGTCTACCGCAGCGAGGATGGCGGCGAAAGTTTCCACAAGCTGCCGCCGCCGGATGTGGCGGAGCGGATCAAGATGAGCTTCGCGTGCCGCGTCATGCGGATCGCCCCGCATCCGACGCGGCGGGGAGCACTCTACGCCGCGTTGGAGGCGGGCGGCGCGATGCGCTCGGCCGACGGCGGGGAAACTTGGGAGGATTGCGGCGAGGACCTCGCGCGCCTCGCCACCTTGCCGCATCTGAAGAGCGGTCTGGTCAGCGGCAACGATGCCGAGGGGATGCTCGACGGCCATGCGGTCGCGACCAGTTCCGCCGAGCCGGGGCGCGTGTTCCTGGCGGTGCGGATGGGGCTGTTCAGCAGTGACGACCAGGGGCGGAGCTGGCAGGACATGGGCGTGGGAAAGACCTCCCCGCACACCTACGGGCGCGATTTGCGCGTCAGCCCGCACGACCCGAAGGTGATGTACGCCGCGCTCAGTCCGGCGTTCAGCTCCGGCACCGGCTCGCTTTGGCGTAGCGCGGACGCGGGACGCAATTGGGCGCGGTTCGACAAGACGACGCCGGTGAACACCGCAATGGCGGTGGCACTCGATCCAGGGGATGCGCGCGGCGTCTATTTCGCCGCGAAGACCGGCGCGGTGTTCGGCACCGAGGATGGCGGGGAGAGTTGGGCGGCGGTACCTCTGCCGGACGGCGCGGGAGAGGTGTTCGCGCTCGCCTGCATCTGAGGCGCGAGCAGCGGGCTGGTCCGGAACACCGCGACCTCACCGAGGGTCCGGCCGGCGTCGCGGATCGGCGCCGGCGGCAGCGTCTCGATCGTGGCGAAACGCGAGGCGAGGTGGGCGCGGGCGCGCTCGGCGTGCTCGGGCGCCAGGATCAGCATGGGGCGGCCAACGAACGCGCTTTCGGGAGCGACAAAGCCGAACTGTCGGGCGTCCCGGTTCAGGACGGTGACGGTGAACGCGGGGCCGAGCGCGTAGGCGATCTTGCCGGCGTCGCGCCACTCCGGAACGCCGACGATCGTGCCGGGCGCCAGCAGGCCCCGCGCATCGAGGTCCTGACGAACCGAAATCCAGTCGATCGCCTCGATGTCGGGATCGCGAGCGAAAGCGGAATGCAGCCAATCGAGGCGAACCTGGGTGCAGACGATCACGAGGGCGAGCAGCACGAAGGTCGCCGTCGCGGCCGAGGCGCGGTCGGCGAGGCGTGGGCGGTCGGCGAGCCAGGCGCCGAGCAGCGGGAACAGCATGAGGTAGCCGGGCGCCGCCCAATGATAGAGCACGCGCCCGCTCGACCAGAGTGCGATCAGGGAGAACAGGATGATGGGGGGGGCTGCGAGGAAGAGCAGCAGACCCTCACCCGGCGAGCTTTGCTCGCCGACCTCTCCCGCGAGCGCGGGAGAGGTGAAGGAAGGTGCCCGATGCTTCACCTCTCCCGCCCTTTGCAGGAGAGGTCGGCGCGCCCTTGCGCGCCGGGTGAGGGTGCCGCGGACCGCCAGCAGCATCGCCACCCAGATCCACGGCAGCACGAACAGCGCCTCTCCCGCCCACACGGCGAAGGGCTGCAATGGGTGAAAGCGCCACCCGACCGCGCGGTCGCCCTGGAAGGCGAAGGAGGCCCAATGGTGCGCGGCGTTCCAGGCGATGACCGGGGAAAATACGGCGAGCGCGAGCGCTGCGGCGATGTACGGCTGCGGGCGGGAGAACCAGCGCCGGTCTGGCGTGGCGACCAGATAGAGGAACGCCCCGCCGATCGTCAGGATCGCGGTGTATTTCGAGAACAGCGCCAGCCCCGCGCACACGCCCGCGCCCACCCACCATCGCGTGCCCCGCGAACCCAGCGCGTGCACCAAGCAGAGCGCGGCGCCAAGCAAGGCGCAGTCGAGCGGCCCGTCTGGAAGCACCCAGGTTCCGGTGGTGACGCCGAAGACCGGCGACAGGGTGAACGCGACCGCTGCCCAGACGCCGGCGCGCGAACCGGCGATGACGGTGCCAAGGCGGAACATGAGCCAGGTTGAGAGTGCGAACAGCGCGATGAAGGGCGCCCGCACGGCAAGCGGAGCTTCGCTTCCCAGGAGGTGCGCCGCACCCCACTGGAGCCACCACGCGGCCGGCGGATGGTCGAAATAGCCAAGGCCGAGGGTCCGCCCGGAGGCGACCATATAGCTCTCGTCGACCCCGAGGCTGAGAGACCAAGCAAAGACGAGGCGAACGACGGTGGCAGTGACGATGAGGGCGAGGACGGGGGCGAGGCCCTCACCCGCCGCGCCTCGCGCGGACGACCTCTCCCGCGAAGCGGGAGAGGTAACGTGTGGGGTCAGGCTTCGGCCTGGTGCGGGACCTCGTGTTCCTTCAGCAGCGTCTCCAGTTCGCCCGACTGGTACATCTCGGTGATGATGTCGCAGCCGCCGACGAACTCGCCCTTGACGTAGAGTTGCGGGATAGTCGGCCATTGCGAGAACTGCTTGATGCCTTCGCGCAATTCAGCGTCTTCCAGCACATTCGCCGTCTTGAACGGGACGTTGAGGTGCGAGAGGATCTGCACCACGCGCGCCGAGAAGCCGCACTGCGGAAACATCGCCGTGCCCTTCATGTAGAGCATGACCGGATTGTCGGCGATCTCGGACTGGATGCGCTCGTGAACGGGGCTGTCGGACATTCGTTGTCTCCTACTCGGGGGCGGAGGTTTGCAGCGCGAGGGCATGAAGTTCGCCGCCCATGCGCCCGCGCAATGCGGCATAGACGAGCTGATGCTGACGTACCCTCGGCATTCCGGCGAATTGCGCGGACACGACGGTGGCGGCGTAGTGGTCGCCGTCGCCGGCGAGGTCTTCGACCTTCACCCGCGCGTCGGGCAAGGCCTCGCGGATCATCGCCTCGATCTCGCTGGCGGGCATGGGCATGTCGACAGGCTCCTCAAGGTTCCATCCAGGCGGGGAAGAACCGGTCGTGGGCGGCGCGCAACGCCGCGACGGATATGGTTCCGCCGTCCGGCAGTGTCAAATCCAACCCGCCCGACGTGCCGATCCGGACCGCTTGCAACCCGGCGGCTTCGGCGGCGCGCACCAGCGCCACCGCGTCGCCCACCGCGAGTAGGTAGCGCCCCTGGTCCTCACCGAACCAGAAAGCATGACCGGGGACGTCGCGGGGGCCGGTGGACAGGCGCACGCCGGTCATGCCCGCCATCGCCATCTCGGCGACCGCCACCAGCACGCCGCCATCGGACACGTCATGGCACGCGCGCACGTTGCCCGCCGCGATCTGGGCGCGCACGAAATCCCCCGTCGCGCGTTCGGCGCGCAGATCGACCGGCAGCGGGGCGCCCTCCTCGCGTCCGGCGACCTCGCGCAGCCACAGCGACTGGCCGAGCCAGCCGCGCGTCTCGCCGACCAGCATCAGGTCGAGCCACGGGCGGAGGGCGATGCCCATCGTCTTGGCGGGATCGTCGATGACGCCGAGGCCGCCGATAACAGGCGTGGGCAGGATCGGCCGCCCATTGGTCTCGTTGTAGAGGCTGACATTGCCGCTCACGACCGGGAAGTTCAGGGCCTCGCAGGCCGCCGCGATGCCGCGGATGGCGGCGGCGAATTGGCCCATGATCTCTGGCTTCTCGGGGTTGCCGAAGTTCATGTTGTCGGTGACGGCGAGCGGGCGCGCGCCGACCGCCGTGAGGTTGCGCCACGCTTCGGCGACCGCCTGGCGTCCGCCGGCCTCGGCGTCGGC
>JBAWFF010000172.1:0-21386 GCA_049591635.1 Acetobacteraceae bacterium | reverse complement strand
GCCGATGGCGATGTCAGGCGGCATCGTAGCGCACCCTCGGGTCGAGGAAGGCGTAGAGGATATCGACCGCGATGTTCACCCCGACCATGAGCGCGGTGACGATCAGCATCGCGCCCTGCACCATCGGGTAGTCGCGGTTCAGCACCGCCTGGGTCAGCAGTTGGCCGATCCCCGGCAAGGAGAACAGCGTCTCCGTCACCACCGCGCCCGACATCAGCAGGCTCACGATGATGCCGATCACGGTGACGATGGGGATCAGCGCGTTGGCGAGCGCGTGCTTCACCACGACCTTGTGGCGCGGCAAGCCCTTGGCCCGCGCGGTGCGGATGTAGTCCTGACGCAAGACCTCCAGCATGGTGGACCGCGTGATGCGCGCGAGCAGCCCGGTCAGCAGCAAGGCGAGCGAGATCGCCGGCAACGTCATCGTGGTGAGCCAGCCAACGGGATCGTCGGTGAACGCCACATAGCCGCCGGTGGGAAGCCAGCCGAGTTCGACCGCGAACAACAAGATCATCAGCAGGCCGAGATAGAAGTTCGGCACCGAGATGCCGAACATGGCGAACACCATCGCCGCTTGATCGACCCAGGTGTTTTGGCGAAGGGCGGCGAGGACACCGCTTGCCAGGCCGAGAACCAGGGTGATCACCAGCGCGTAGGCCGACAGTCCGATCGTCACCGGCAGCCGGACCCCGACCACCTGAAGCACCGGATCGCCGAGCAGCAGCGACGTGCCGAGGTTGCCGTGGAACAGATTGTCGTACCAATGGTACATCTGCGACAGCAGCGGCTCGTCGAGGCCAAGGTCGTGGCGTATGTGCGCGATCTGATCGGGCGTCGCGCTCAGCCCGGCGATGACCGCGGCGGGATCGCCGGGGATCATGTGAATCAGCCCGAAAGTGATCAGGCTGACCAGAATGAGGATCGGGATCGCCCCGGCGATGCGGCTGAGGGTCGCCCCGATCACGTCACTTCTCGAACCATACGTTGGACATGCGGGGAATGCGGAACGGCACGAAGCCCTTCACGTTCGACCGCACCGCCTGGATCTTGGTAAGCGAGCCGAACGGGATCGCGTAGACTTGGTCGAGAATGTATTTTTGCATGTCGGCGAACGCCTGCTGGCGCTCCTCCGCCGTCGGTTCGGTGTTCATCGCGTTCCATAGCTTCAGCACCTGGGGATCGGGATGACCCGCCGGCGGTCGATAGACCGGGGTCGGCTGGGCGAAGAACTGCATCACCGCGAGCGGCCCGAGCGCCGGCTGGGTGCCATAGCCGGTGAAGAAGAAGTTCCAGCCCGTGTCCTGTTTCTGCGAGATCTGCACGGAGGTCGGCCAGTCCACCACCTTCAGCTGCGCGTTGATCCCGACCGCTTTGAGTTGCTGCTGCATGACCAGCGCCGAGTTGTACATCGGCGTGTAGTCCTGATCCGTCAGCAGGACGACCGGCTCGCCCTTGTAGCCTGATTCCTTCAGGTATTTCTTCGCCAGCGCCGGGTCGTGCAGGTTGTAGGTGTCCTTGCCCGCATCCGTGTAGTCGGGCTGGTTTGGGTACTGGAAGCCGACGTTCAGGCGGAAATTGCCGTCGGTCGCCGCCTGCATGATGGGGGTCATGTCGAGCGCGGCCTGCACCGCCTTGCGGAAATCGAGATTGTCGGTCGGCGGCGTTCCCGTGTTCGGCGTGGCGATCTGGATCCACCAGTTCGGCAGCGGCAGGATGGTGACGTTCTTGTTCTTCTTCAGCGCCGCGACCGACTTGGTCGGGATGTCCTCGACCCCTTGCAGCTCTCCGGTCTGCAAGCCGGCGACGCGCGCGCCGGGCTCGGTGACGATGCGGAAGGTGACCGTGTCGAAGCAGGCCTGCTTGTAGCCGCCGAAGCCGGTGCGGTTCTCGTAACGGGTGTCCGGGCTGTAGCCGTCGAATCGCTTCAGCCGCACGTAGCTCCCGGGGACCGATTGCGCCAGCTCATAGGGCCCGGTTCCGATCGGCTTGAGTTGCTGGGCCGGCACGTCGCGATCCTCGGCGGGAATGATGACGATGGGGACGCTGAACGAACTCAGCAGCCGGATGAAGGTGGGCTGCGCCTTCTTCATGTGGATCACGAAGGTGTTCGCATCCGGCGTGTCCCAATGGTCAACATTGTCCAACATGCTGCGCTCCAGCCCGACCTTGGCGTAGCGGTCGAACGAGGCGGCGACGTCGGCCGACGTCATCAGCTTGCCATTCTGGAAGTGGATGCCGGTCCGCAGCGGGAACGTATACGTCAAATGGTCAGGCGATTCATTGATCGCGGCGGCGATCTGCGGGATCGCCTTGTTGTTCTCGTCGCGCGTCACCAGCGTCTCGAAGATGTTCATGGCGATGTTGCGCGTCGAGATGGTCGCCGAGGTCATCTGGTCGAGGCTGTTGATGTTGGCTTCCTGGCCGAACACGAAATTGCCGCCGACATGCGGGCATTTGAACTGTGCGGCGTGCGCCATCGTCGCCAGCCCGCCCGCCAGCGCCAGTCCCGTCAGGATGCTGCGTCCCGTGCCAATCGTGGTCATTGCTTTACCCATACGTTGTACATGCGCGGATTGTAGAACGGGATGTAATGCTCGACGTTGGCCCGCACGCCCTGCACCTTAGGCATGACGCCGGTCGGTATCACCATCACGTCCTCGAAGGCGAGCTTCTGCGCGTCGGCGAACGCCGCCTTGCGCGCCTCCAGGGTCGCGCCGTTGGAGACCTCGTCGAAATCCTTCATGAATTGCGGCGGATCCTTCTTGTCGGGCGGCGTGAACACCGCGTTCGGCTCGGCCATGGTGCGCAACGTCTGCTGCCCGCCCTGCGCCACGTAGGTGATCCAGCCTGAAAAGAAGAAATTCCAGTCCGGCGTGCCCTTCAGGCTCATTTGCAGCGCGCTCGGCCAGTCAAGGACCAGGAGCTGGGCGTTGATGCCGACCGCCTTCAGTTGTTGCGCCATCACCAGCGCCGAGTTGTAGAGGCTCGGGTACTCCTTGTTGGTCAGCAGTACCACCTTCTCGCCATGGTAATCAGCCTCCTTCAGCAGTTCTCGCGCCTTCGCCGCGTTGTGCTGATCGAGAAACTCCTTGCCGGCTTCCGTATAATACGTCGTGCCGGGATATTGCAGCGACAAATTGGGCTTCCAGTCGCCGTCGCTCGCCGCCTGCATGATGTCGCTGAAATTCAGCGCCGCCTCCGCCGCCTGACGGAATTTCAGATTGTCGGTGGGCGGTGCCGACCAGTTCGGATAGACGACGTTCAGCCAGAAATTACTCAGCTTCAGGAGGCGGATGTTCTTGTTGGCCGCCAAACGCTTCTGGGCGATCGTCGGCACGTCCTCGACGCCCTGCAACTCCCCGGTCTCGAGCCCCGCCACCCGCACGCCGGGCTCCGGCACCATGCGGAACGTCACGGTGTCGAGGCAGGCGACCTTGTAGCCGCCGAACCCGTCCTCGTCGGTGTAGCGCGTATCGGGCGTGTAGCCGTCGAAGCGCTTCAACCTGACATAGCCGTCCGGCACGAAGCGATCGAGTTGGTAGGGACCGGTCCCCATCGCGGGCAATTGCTGCGGCGGCGCGTTCTCGTTCTCCGCCGGAATGATGATGATCGGCACGGTGATCGACGACATGCTCTCGATGAATGTCGGGTGCGCCTCCTTCAGCGTGACGACAAACGTCGATGCGTCCGGCGTATCCATGTGATCGACCGGCGCCAGGATCGAACGGTCGATGCCGACGCGCTGGTAGCGCCGGAACGACGCCGCCACGTCGGCCGAGGTCATCAGCTTGCCGTTCTGGAAATGCACGCCGTCGCGCAGATGGAAGGTGAACACCTTGTTGTCCGGGCTGGTGTCGACCGATTGCGCGAGTTGCAGCAACGGCTTCATATGCTCGTCGCGGGTGACCAGCGTCTCGTAGATGTTCATCGCGATGTCGCGGGTCGAGGCGGCCGAGGAGGCCTGCATGTCGAGCCCGGCGACGTTCGCCTCGAGCCCGTAGGTGAAGCTGCCGCCCTTGTGTCCGCACTGAAACGGCTGGGCCGCCGCCGCCGCGATGGGCAACGCGCCGACCGCGCCGCTCAACAACAACATACGTCCAGTGCTATGGATGGATCGCATTTCCCGCCCCCAGATGAATTGGCGGAGTGTGCGTGCGCGCGAGAATCGGAGTCAATCGGCTGGCGCCTCGACCCGGAACGCATCGGCGATCCGGCGCACCTCGCCGGCGGCATCGACCAGCAGGACATCGAAGCGCATCCCGGCTTCGCCCCACGCGGGATGCTCGCCCATGACGATCTCGGCGGCGGCGATCAAGCGCGTCCGCTGGCGTCCCGACAGCGAAGCGGCGGCGACGGCGAGCGTCGGGCGCGACTTCACCTCGATGATCGCGAGCAGGCCGGCTTTCTCGGCGAGCACGTCGATCTCGCCCGCCGCGGTACGAAGGCGCCGCGCGAGCACGCTCCAGCCATCGCGCTCCAGCGCCGCGCAGGCCGCCGCTTCGGCGTCCAGACCGAGCGCGTGGGCACGGGTGCCTCGCCGGCGCCTGGCGCCACTCACCGTCCGGTGCCGGGTTGGATCAGCGCGCAATCACGCCGCCCCGACATCACGCAGTCCTGGAGGGCCGCGTTGCGATGCAGCTCGCGCGCGAGCAGCAATGCCCCGACGATCAGTACCGCGACCACCACCAGCGCGACCAGCGCACCCCGGCGGGAAGAATCGCCGTTCTCGTCGCTCACACCCCAGCCCGCCCCTCCTCTACGGCGTGACAGGCGACCAGCACGTCACCCACCCGCGTGTGCTCCGGCCGTTCGACCGAGCATCGGGCATTGGCCAGCGGGCAGCGTGGGTGAAAGGCGCAGCCGGGCGGCGGGTCGATCGGGCTCGGCACCTCGCCCCCGACCGGGGTGCGGGTTCGTCCGGTCATCTCCAGATCCGGGATCGCGTCGAGCAACAGGCGCGTGTACGGGTGGCGCGGCGTGGCCAGCAGTTCGGCGCCCGGCCCGATCTCCACGATCCGGCCGAGATACATGACCCCGAGGCGATCCGCCATGTGCCGGACGACCGCCAGATTGTGGCTGATGAACAGGTAGGTCAGGTTCAACCGCAGTTGCAGATCGCGCATCAGGTTCAGTATCTGCGCCTGTACCGACACGTCGAGCGCACTGGTCGGCTCGTCGCAGACAAGGAACTCCGGCTCGCTCGCCAGGGCACGGGCGATCGACACGCGCTGGCGCTGCCCGCCGCTGAACTCGTGGGGGAATTTCTCGCCGTCCCCGGCGGCCATTCCGACCTGCACCAGCAGCGCCGCGACCCGCGCCGCCACCTCCGCCCCGCGCGCCATCCGGAACGCGCGGATCGGCTCGGCGACGATGTCGCGGACCCGCCAGCGCGGGTTGAGCGAGGCATAGGGATCCTGGAAGATCATGTTCATCTTCCGCCGCAGCGCCGGCTGCGCGCGCGCGGTGGACAAGTTCTGGCCCTCGAAGCGGATATCGCCGGCCGTCGGCGGCAGCAGCCCGACGCTCATCCGCGCGACGGTGGATTTCCCGCAGCCGGACTCGCCCACCAGCGACAGCGTGGTGCCGCGCGCGATGGCGAAGCTCACGTCGTCCACCGCGCGCAACAGCACCCGGCCTTCTCGCCCCAACTGGCGCTGCAACCAGGGACGCGAGACGTCGAACACCCGCGTCAGCCCCGTCGCCTCCAGCACCGGCGCCGTCCCCACCAATGGCGCCTCAGGCATGGGCGCGGTTCCGCGCGGCCGGGGCCGCGGCGATCAGCCAACAGGCCGCGCTTGTCGCCCCGGCATCCATCAGTTCGGGCCGCTCCACCCGGCAGCGATCGAAGGCGTGCGCGCAACGCGGGTTGAACGCACAGCCGGGCGGGATCGCGACCAGACGCGGCATCGCCCCGTCGATCTGCGCCAGCCTCTCGGCTCGATGGGTCAGCGACGGGATGCTGCCCATCAACCCCGCCGTGTAGGGATGCGCCGGATGGCGGACGACCTCGCGCACCGGCCCGATCTCGGCGACGCGTCCAGCATACATCACGGCGACCCGATCGGCGGTCTCGGCGATCACCCCCATGTCGTGGGTGATGAGCATCACCGCCGTATGGTGCTCGCGAACCAAGCCCTTCAACAGCGCGATCACCTGCGCCTGGATCGACACGTCGAGCGCCGTGGTCGGTTCGTCGGCGATCACGAGGCGCGGCTCGGCGCACAGCGCAAGCGCGATCACCACCCGCTGGCGCATCCCGCCGGAGAACTCGTGCGGGTACGAATCGACCCGCCGCGCCGCCGCCGAGATGCCGACCTGATCGAGCCAGCCGATGGCGCGGCGACGGGCGTCGGCGTCGGACAGGTCGAGATGCGTCTGCATCGTCTCGATCAGCTGCCGCCCGACCGTGTACAGCGGGTTGAGCGTGGTCAGCGGGTCCTGGAAGACGGCGCCGATCCGCCGCCCTCGCAGCCGGCGCATCGCCTCCGGCGGCAAATCGTCGATACGCTTGCCTTCCAGCAGCACCTGTCCGCCGGCGATCCGCCCGGGCGGCTCCAGCAGCCCGATGATCGCCGCCCCGGTGAGCGACTTGCCGGCGCCGCTCTCGCCGACCACCCCCAGCACCTCGCCCGATTCGATCGAGAACGATACCTGATCGAGCGCGCGCAGCACCCCGCGCCTTGTCGGGAACTCCACCGTCAGGTCGCGGACCTCCAGCAACGCCATCAGCGCAGCCGCGGGTTCAGCGCGTCGCGCATCCAGTCGCCGAGCAGGTTGATCGACAGCACGATCAGCACCAGGGCGAGGCCGGGGAAGATCGTCACCCACCACTGGCCGCTGTAGAGGAAGTCGTCGCCGATGCGGATCAGCGTGCCGAGCGAAGGCTGGGTGGTCGGCAGGCCGACGCCGAGGAACGACAGCGTCGCCTCGTCGAGGATGGCGATGCCGAGGGTCAGCGTGCCGATCACCAGCACCGGCCCCATCACGTTGGGCAGGATGTGGGTCGACATGATCCGCACCCGCGACAGGCCGATAACTCGGGCGGCGGCGACGTAGTCCTTGTTGCGCTCCACCATCGTCGAGCCGCGCACGGTGCGAGCGAATTGCGGCCAGCGGCTGATGCCGATCGCGAAGATGACCACATACATCTCGGCCTGCCCGCGTATGTCGGCCGGCAGCACGGCGGCGATCACGCCGGCGATGATGAGCGCCATCAGGAGCGACGGATAGGTGAGTTGGACGTCGGCGGCGCGCATCAACAAGGAGTCCACGAAGCCGCCGGCATAGCCCGCCAGCAGCCCGATCGCGACGCCGAGCACGACGGCGAAGATGACCGCCGACAGCCCGACCACCAGGCTGAGGCGGGTGCCGAACATGATCGCCGAAAGCATGTCGCGGCCTTGGGAGTCGGTGCCGAGCACATAGGACCACTCCGAGCCCGCCGCCGGAACCGGCGGCTTGAAGCTGTCGAGCAGGCTGAGGGTTGCGACGTTGAACGGATCGTGCGGCGCGATCCAGGGCGCGAACACGGCGCCGATCACGAAGATCAGGCCGATCAGCGCAGAGATGATCGCGACCGGCGAATGCAGGAAGTTGTGGAGCAGGTCGCTGTCGCGCAGCCGCGCCCAGCGCCCGATCGGCAGTGGCCGGAGGACGGTCGCGCTCATCGTGCGCCGGCCGGGGAGCGGCCCATCCGCAGGCGGGGATCGACGGCGTAGTACAGCAGGTCCACCACCAGGTTGATAAGGACGAACACCAGCCCGACCAGCATCAGGTAGGCCGCCATCACCGGGATGTCGGCCACCGCGATCGACTGCACCAGCAGCAGCCCGACGCCGGGCCACTGGAACACCGTCTCCGTCACCAGCGAGAAGCCGATGATCCCGCCCAGCTGCAACCCGGTGATGGTGATGACCGGGACCAGCGTGTTCTTCAGCGCGTGGCCGAAATTGATCGCCCGCTGGGAGATGCCGCGCGCACGCGCGAACTTCACGTAGTCGCTGCGCAGCACCTCCAGCATCTCGGCCCGCACCAGCCGCATGATCAGCGTCATCTGGAACATGCCGAGCGTGATCGCCGGCAGGATCAGCGCGCGCAGGCCGCTGACGGTGAGAAACCCCGTGCTCCACCAGCCGAGCTGGACCACCGTGCCGCGACCGAAGCTCGGCAGCCAGCCGAGATAGACCGAAAACACCAGGATCAGCAGGATGCCGAGCAGGAACGTGGGCAACGACACCCCGATCAGGCTCACCACCATCGCCAGCCGCGACACCACGGAATTGCGCCTGATCCCGGTATAGACGCCCATCGGCACCCCGACCACCAGCGCCAGCACCGAGGAGGTGAAGGCCAGTTCCAAGGTCGCCGGCAGCCGCTCGGCGATCAGGCCGGCGACCGGCTGGGCGAGGCGGTAGCTGACGCCGAAATTCCCATGCAGCGCCGCCCAGATATACCGCCCGTACTGGACGATGAACGGCTGGTCGAGGCCAAGTTGGTGGACCAGCGCGACGCGCTGGGCCTCGGTGAAGTCCTGGCCCAGCATGGTCGTCACCGGATCGCCGACAAACATGAAAAGCAGGAAGGAAATCAACGCGACGACGAGGAGGACCGGGATCGACTGGAGCAGGCGGGATATAATGAACGCGAGCATCGGTTTTCCGTACGGGAAACGCGGGCACCGTAGGGCCACTCCTCCCTATCTGGTCAAGTCCTTGCCGCGCCTATAGGCTCGGACGCGATCCAAGGAGAGGCCGATGCCGCGTTTCGCCGCGAATCTGTCCATGATGTTCAACGAGGTCGGCTTCCTGGACCGCTTCGACCGCGCCGCCCGCGCCGGGTTCAAGGGTATCGAGTTCCTGTTTCCCTACGAGCATCAGGCCGCCGAGATCCGCCGCCGGCTGGACGCCAACGGCCTCACCCTGGCGCTGTTCAACATGCCCCCGGGCGACTGGGCGAAGGGCGAACGCGGCATCGCCGCCCTGCCGGGCCGACGGACGGAGTTCCGCGACGGCGTGCGCCAGGCGCTCGATTACGCGGGCGCGCTCGATTGCAAGCTGGTCCACTGCATGGCCGGCCTGGTGCCCGCCGACGTCAGCGAGGTCACCGCGGGGGCGACCTACGCCGCCAACCTGGCCTGGGCCGGTGAGGAGGCCGTCAAGGCTGGAGTCCGCATCGCCATCGAGCCGATCAACCATCGCGACATGCCGCGCTACTTCCTCAACACCCAGGCGCAGGGCGCCGCCTTCGTGGAGGCGATCGGGACCGACCGGCTCGGCCTACAATTCGACGTCTATCATGTGCAGACGACCGAGGGCGACATCACCAAGCGCATGGAGCAATTCATGCCGCTGATCGCCCACATGCAGATCGCCGACGTGCCGGCCCGCAACGAGCCGGGCACCGGGGAGATCGGCTGGGAGTACGTGTTCCGCCGCATGGACCAACTCGGCTACACCGGCTGGGTCGGCTGCGAATACCGCCCGGCCGGCGAGACGGATGCAGGGCTGGCGTGGCTGAAGCGGCTGGCCCCTCACCCGGCGCGCTAGGGCGCGCCGACCTCTCCCGGAGGAAGAAGTAGAGTCACCTCTCCCTTGGGACAGGTCGCCGGGCGAAGCCCGGCGGGTGAGGGTGCTCGGCACGGACCAACAAAGGAGACGCAAATGAAAATCGGTTTCATCGGCCTGGGCATCATGGGCCGCCCGATGGCGCTCAACCTGAAGAAGGCCGGCCACGACCTCATCATCCCGGAGCGCGCCAGCCTCAAGGACGACATCCGCGCCGCCGCCGAGGTGGTGGCCGATGCGCGCGCCGCCGCCGCGAAGGCAGAGGTGCTGATCCTAATGGTGCCCGATACCGCGGATGTGGAAGCCGCCCTGTTCGGCGCGGGCGGCGCGGCGGACGGGCTGCGGCGCGGCACGCTAGTTATCGACATGTCCTCGATCAGCCCGATCGAGACCAAGGAGTTCGCCAAACGGGTGAACGCGAAGGGCTGCGACTACCTCGACGCGCCGGTGTCGGGCGGTGAGGTCGGCGCGCAGCAGGCGACGCTCACGATCATGGTCGGCGGCCCGGAAAAGGCGTTCGCCCGCGCCAAGCCGCTGTTGGAACTGATGGGCAAGACCATCACCCATGTCGGCGACGAGAACGGAGCCGGGCAGACCTGCAAGGTCGCCAACCAGATCATCGTCGCACTGAACATCCAGGCGGTGGCCGAGGCGCTCGTGTTCGCCGCCAAGGCCGGGGCCGATCCCGCCAAGGTCCGCCAGGCCATCAGCGGCGGCTTCGCGGCCTCGCGCGTGCTGGAAGTGCACGGCGAGCGCATGATCAAAGGCAATTTCGCGCCCGGCTTTCGCATCCGCCTCCACCAGAAGGACCTGAACCTCGCTCTGTCCTCGGCCCGCTCGCTGGGCCTGACACTCTCCAACACCGCGACGGTGCAGCAGATGTTCGCCTCCTGCGTGGCCCACGGTGGGGCGGATGCGGACCACTCGGCCCTGGTCCAAGCCGTCGAGGGGCTGGCCAATTTCTCCATTCGAGGCGACGGGTGAGAAACCGAAGTCGAAACGGGATTGCGGAACCCTTCGGATCGGTCATAGGGTGGCGACGCGGCCCGATTCTGAGATTCCTCCCGGAAGCTGAAAGCGGGCGCTAGCGGCGGACCCTGCCATGTCGATGCGCTTCAACGAGATCGGCCAGCAACTTCGAGCCTTTCGGCTGGAATCCGGTCTCCGCGCCGAGGAAATCGCCGCCCGCCTCGGGGTGTCCCGCGCCGCGCTCTACCGCTACGAAAAGGGTGAGGTCATCAAGCTCGACACGGTCAAGCGCCTTGCCGAGCTGCTGAACCTGTCCCCGCTCACCCTCCTCGGCATCGGTGTCGAGTATTACAACCGCCCGATCGCCTATTTCGAGCGCCTGCGCCAAGCGGAGGAGACCGCCGACCAATTGCTCGAGATGGGCGGGCCGCTCTGCTATCTCACCACATCCGATGCCTATGACTCGGTGCTGGCCGAGGCCTTCGACGAGGCAGCCGGCCAACTCGGCATGGACCACGCCAAGGCGCGCGCCGAGGCCGAGCAGATCCTGGGCACGTTAGGCGCGCGCAAGCGAATGTACAATGCGCGCCGGCCTGGCATCATCTGCATGGTCTCGATCGCGACCGTGCGCCAGACGCTGGAAATGGGGCTCGCCGACGGCCTCGTCGTCTCCGATGTCTTGCGGCGGCGCACGCAGCAGGTCGCGCAGACCGAAATACGCCGGATGGCTGACCTGATGGAAGCCGAACCGATGGGGCTCCAGTTCGGATTGCTGGCCGGGGCGGAGCCGAACTCCTTGTTCTCCGTGCTGCGCGGGCGCGAGCATGTCACCTTGGCGATCAACCCCTTCCGCCCCGACGGCAATCCCGCGCGCCAGACCGGCGTCGCGATGGTCACCGGCGCCGACGAGGCCATTGCCAAGCACCAGCAGGTCGCCGAGGCCAACTGGCGGGATGCGCTGAAAGGCGCCGCCGGCGCGGCCCGCTTGCGCCGGCTCCTGCTCTCGGACGTCTGAACGGCTCCGCCCGGAGGGGGTGTGCGGCGAAGCGTGCCCGCCCTATCCTGTGGCCGATGGATCGACCGCCTCCCCTGCCCACCCATCCCGACGTCCGGATCGAAGCCGAGGATCGCGTCTGGGACGGCCGCTTCCCGCTGGATCGCATCCGCTTCCGCCATCGCCGGTTCGACGGCGCTTTCTCCGGCCCACGCACCTGGGAGTTGTGGCGGCGCGGCCGTGCGGCGGCGATGCTGCCGTATGACCCGGTTCAGGACGTGGTGGTGCTGATCGAGCAGTTCCGCCTCCCGGCACTCGCCGCCGGCCTGCCGCCCGTGCAGATCGAGGTGCCGGCCGGCCTGTGTGACAGCGGGGAGACCGCCGAGGCGACGATCCGGCGGGAGATCGGCGAAGAGACGGGGTTGACCGCCCGGCGTCTGCGCAAGATCACGGATATCTTGGCCTGCCCCGGGGGCGCCGACGAGGTGGCGACGCTGTTCGTGGGGGAGGTCACGGCGCCCGGCGCCGATGCCGGCGGGCACTATGGCCTCGCCTCGGAAGAGGAAGACATCCGCCTGCTCGTATGGCCCGCCGAACGGGCCTGCGCGATGGCGCTGGAGGGCGGGATCGCCAATTCGGTCGCCGCCGTCGCCCTGTTGTGGCTGAACGCGGCGCGTGAGCGGCTGCGCATGGAGTGGGCATGACCGAACGGCTGTTCCTCGACGATCCCCGGCTGACAACGATGCACGCACGCGTGCTCTCTAACGGGCCGGAGGGCTTGGTTCTGGATCGCACCGTCTTCTATGCGCGCTCCGGCGGCCAGCCGGGCGATGCGGGCGTGCTCCGCTGGGCAGGCGGCGAAACGACGATCACCGAAGCCGTGAAGGGCGCCGATGATGCCATCCTGCATGTTCCCGCCCAGGACGCGTCCCTGCCGCCGGTCGGCGCCGAGGTTACGGGGGAGATCGACTGGGCGCGCCGCCACCGCCTGATGCGGGCGCATACTTCGCTTCACCTACTCTGCGTGGTGCTGCCCGGGGCGGCGGTGACGGGCGGGTCGATCGGCCTCGACCGCTCGCGCCTCGATTTCGACCTGCCTGATCCGCCGGCCAAGGGGACGATCGAGGCGGCGCTCAACGCCCTGATCGCGGCGGACCATCGGGTGAGCGCCGAATGGGTGGACGAGGCGGTGCTCGACGCCAATCCCGAGTTGGTCCGCACGCTCTCGGTCAAGCCGCCGCGCGGCACCGGGCGGGTCCGGCTGGTGCGGATCGGCGCCGGCGACACGCCCGTCGATCTGCAACCCTGCGGCGGCACGCATGTCGCTTCGACCGCCGAAATCGAACCGGTGCGGGTGCTGAAGATCGAGAACAAGGGAAGGCAGAATCGCAGAATCACCTTGGCCCCGGCGGAGTGAGGCGGAGCGAATGGCTCCTCTTAAGCCGCAGCGAATCCGCGATCCTGTCCACAATCTGATCCCGTTCGGGACCGACCAGTTCGAGAACACGCTCTGGCGGGTGATTCAGACAGCGCCGTTCCAGCGCCTTCGACGCATCCGGCAGCTTGGCTTCACGGATCTCGTCTTCCCCGGCGCCACCCACACCCGGTTCGCCCACAGCATCGGAGTGTTCCACACTGCTCGGCAGTTGGTGCGGGTGATCCGCGACAATATCGGCACCGATCGCTCGCGCCAGTTTGGGGAGCATCAGGCGCATGTCGCAATGGCGGCTGCCCTGGTCCACGACGTCGGCCACGGGATGTTCAGCCATGCATTCGAGCAGGTGGGTAAAAAGCTGGGCATTTCCCTGGCGCAGCATGAGATTGTCAGCGAGCGATTGATTCGGGAGACGGAGATCGCAACGGAACTGAACCGCTCCCTTGGCGGCGGCTTCGCCAACGACGTCGCAACCCTCGTCGGGCGCAAGGAACCTGGCAATCTGTACGACGCAGTTGTCTCCAGCCAATTCGATGCCGACCGGCTCGACTACATGCAGCGTGACCGGATGATGACCGGCGTGCAGAGCAGCGCGATCGATCTGACGTGGCTCCTGGCGAATTTGGAGGTCGAGTCGGTCGCAACAGGCGCCGATGACGAAAAATCAGGTTCGGTCGAGACCTTGGTTCTGGGCCCCAAGGCCGCGCAAGTGGCAGAGAGCTACGTCATCTCTCTGTTCCATCTGTATCCGAACGTCTATCTCCACAAGGCAACACGGGGCGCGGAAATGCTCTTCAGTGCCTTAATGCGGTGCTTGATCCGGCTCGTGGGGGAGGGGCATGAAACGAAGACAGGCCTCTCGCTGAATCACCCGATGATCCGGTTCGCGCGCGATCCGAACAGCATCGAGCACGCGTTGGGCCTGGATGATCTCGTGTTTTGGGGGGCGTTGCCGTTGCTGGCGGAGGCAGAAGATACGGTCGTCGGAAGACTCGCGGTAAGTTTGCGAGATCGGCAGCTACTCGAATGCATCGACATTCGACATCACGCCGAGAGCGAACTCCCCAAGAGGGCCGAGGATGACAGGGCGAGGCACCGCGCCAAGGTGTCGTTAGCCTGCACCAATATCGCCAAGGTACTGGAGGCACGCTATGCCGATGCACCCGATGGATCGGAAACGGTCCTGGTGGATCAGTACAGACGAGAACCCTACAAACGTTATCAGGACTCGAACACCCCGCTGAATCGCATACTCATCCGCACAGGAGGCACTCCGCCGGTGCGGGACATGGCAGAATTGTCCCCAGTGATCGCGGGTGCTGAGCCGTACGAAATTTGCCGTGCCTACGTGTTTAGGGGTGACACAAAGGGCCGGCTCGAGATAGAGAACGTAATGAGAACAGAATTCCAAGGGTGGAAACCATGACAACCCGTGATCCGCACCTGATCGCCGCCCGGATCATCCGCGATGCCGGAGGCGAGTTGGTTGGCCGAACCCGGCTACAGAAAGTGGCCTATCTTACGCAATTGGCCGGCTTCGCTAACGATTTTCGGTTCGAGTACCGGCATTACGGGCCGTTCAGCGAAGACTTGGCACGAGGCATGGAAATCGCCAGCGCTTTCGGGGACGTGCAGGAGGTGGAGAGACAGGCGGATTGGGGCGGTAGGTATTCGATCTACCGGACCTCGGGTTCGCCCGAACCTGAAGCGCAAGAGCGTGCGGGCTTTGTTCAGCGGGCCAAGCAGATCGGGGCAATCGAGCTGGAATTGGCCGCGACCGCGGCTTTTCTCGCTCAGCAGGAAGGCGTCAGCGATCCGTGGGCTGAGACCGCCCGCCGCAAGCCTGAGAAGGCCGCTCATGGTCGGCTCGAAGGGGCGCGGGACGCATATGCGCGATTGCGCGCGGAGACCGGAAACCGCCTCCCGCTTCTGCCGCAAGCTTGACTACGTTCTCAATGGAGGAGCGCCGTTGGATCCTTTGGTCAACACCGAATGGCTGGCGGCACAGCTTGGCAGCCCCGATCTGGTCGTCTTCGACGCCACCAAATACCTGCCGAACGAACCGAAGGACGGCCGCGCGGAATATCTGGCCGCGCACATCCCTGGCGCCCGCTATTTCGACATCGACGCTTTCGCCGATGCCGACACCGACCTTCCGCACATGGTTCCAGCGCCCGGGCGGTTCGCCAAGCTGATCGGTGCGCTCGGCGTGTCGAACGGCTCGCGCGTCGTCTTCTATGACCAGAAGGGATTGGCCTCGGCGGCGCGCGGCTGGTGGCTGATGGGTCTGTTCGGCCATGATCGCGTCGCCGTGCTCGATGGCGGGCTGCCGAAATGGACCCGCGAGGGCCGGCCGGTCGAGCGTGGCGAGCCGCCGCCCGCCGCCCACGCCACGTTCCGCCCGGATTTTCGGGCGAGCCGCCTGCGCGGCGTCGGCGACGTATTGGCCAACGTTCCGGCGGGGACCGAGTTGGTGCTGGATGCCCGCGCCGCCGGCCGCTTCACGGGTGAAGTCCCGGAGCCTCGCGCCGGAATGCGCAGCGGCCACATTCCCGGATCGGCGAGCGTGCCCTACACCGACCTGCTGAACCCGGACGGAACCTTCCGCGATCCCGCGACCTTGCGCGCCCGCTTCGCCCAGGCCGGCGTGGACGGGCGCCGTCCGGTCGTGACGAGCTGCGGCAGCGGCGTCACCGCCTGCATTCTCACCCTCGGTCTGCGCCTCGCCGGCCTGCCGGAAGGCGCGGTGTATGACGGATCATGGACGGAATGGGGAGGCCGGGCCGACACGCCGGTCGCGACAGGGAGCTAACCACATGGCCCACAGGAACAAGAATTACGGCTTCCGCACCCAGATGTCGCATGTTGGGCGGGCCGGCAAGCGCGTCCACGGCTTCGTCAACCCGCCGCTCCATCGCGGTTCGACCGTGCTCTACCCGACCATCGCGTTGCGCAAGGACCTGGCCGGCAAGCGCGGCCAGCGGGTGCTCAGCTATGGCCTCGGTGGCAGCGAGACCCATTGGGCGCTGGAAGACGCGATCTGCGAGATCGAGGGCGGCAGCCGCTGCCAGATCGTCGGCTCGGGCCTCGCCGCCGTCACCGTGCCGCTGCTGGCGTTCCTGAATGCCGGCGAGCACTGCCTGATGCCCGACAGCGTCTATGGCCCGGCGCGGAACTTCGCGACCGGAATGCTGCCGCGCTTCGGCATCGAGACGACGTTCTACGATCCCATGATCGACGAGGCGGGGATCGCCGAGCTGATCCGGCCCAATACCAAGGTCGTCTATACGGAGAGCCCCGGCAGCCACACCTTCGAGGTCCAGGACGTGCCCGCGCTCGCCCGTGCCGCCCATGCGCGAGGCGCGAAGGTCTTGATGGACAACACGTGGGGCATCCACTTCTTTCAGCCCTTCCGCCACGGAGTGGACGCCTCGATCCAGGCGCTCACCAAATATCCGGCCGGGCATTCGGACGCGCTGATCGGCTCCATCACCGTCAACACCGAGGAGGATTGGCAGCGTCTTCACGCGACCTCCGCCGCGCTTGGTCAGTACGCCAGCCCCGACGATTGCTGGCTCACGTTGCGCGGTATCCGCACGATGGGCGTGCGGCTCGCCGCCCAGATGGAGGCCGGGATCGCGGTCGCGCACTGGTTCGCCACCCGTCCGGAGGTGGCGCGGGTGCTCCATCCCGCCTTGCCCGGGGCGCCCGGCCACAACCTTTGGAAGCGTGACTTCACCGGCGCGTGCAGCCTGTTCGGGGTGGTGTTCCGGCCCGAGTTCAGCGCCGAGGACACGCATCGCTTCGTCGAGGCGCTCGACCTGTTCGGCATCGGCGCCTCCTGGGGCGGCTACGAGAGCCTGGCACTCCCCACGACCGGCTTCGTCACCCGCACCGCCGGGTCGGGCGATTTCGCGGGACCGGTGGTGCGGATTCATATCGGGCTGGAGGATGTCGCCGACCTGATCGCCGATTTGGAGCATGGGCTGGCGATGATGCGGGGGTGACCCTCACCCGGCGCGGCGTTGCCGCGCCGACCTCTCCCGGAGGGAGAGGTGTTCCTTCACCTCTCCCGCTGGGAGAGGTCGCCGCGCTCTTCGCGCGGCGGGTGAGGGTCACAGCCCCAAATAGAATCTCCGAATCAGCTCATTGTCGTTCAACTCCGCCGCCGAGCCGCCCTCGAACGCGATCCGCCCATGCACGATGACGTATCCCCGATCGGCGATCCGGATCGCCTGGGTGAAGTTCTGCTCGGCCATCAGCACCGTCAGCTGATAGCCCTCCTTCAGTTCCTTGATCTTGTCGATCGTCCGCTTCACCAGCACCGGCGCCAGCCCGACCGACGGCTCATCGACCAGCAGGATGCGCGGCGACGACATCAGCGCGCGTCCCAGCGCCAGCATCTGCTGCTCGCCTCCACTCATTGATCCGGCGAGCTGCTTGCCGCGCTCCTTCAGCCGGGGAAACGTCTCGTAGCAGAACGCCAGATTGTCGGTGACCGCCTTGCGCGCCGCCGGACGGAACGCGCCCATCAGGAGGTTCTCGGTGACGCTCAGGCGCGGGAACAGCCGCCGTCCCTCCGGCACGAAGGCGATCCCGAGATCGACGATCGCCTCGGTCGAAAGCGCCGTCAGGTCGTGGCTCTTCCCGTCGATCTCCGCCGTCACCCGCCCGGCGGACGGACGCACCATGCCCATCACGCATTTCATCAAGGTCGATTTGCCGTTGCCGTTGGTGCCGAGCAGCGCCACCGTCTCGCCGCCCTCGACAGTGATCGACACGTCATCGAGCACCCGCACGGCGCCGTAACCGGCGGAGACGTTCTCGATGCGGAGGCTACTCCCCAAGATACGCCCGCTCCACCTCGGGGTCGCGCATCACCGCGTCGGGCAGCCCATCGGCGATCTTTCGGCCGGCGACCAGCACGATCAAGCGCTGGGAGAACCGCATCACCGCGCGCATGATGTGCTCGATCATGATGACGGTGACGCCGTCGGCATTGAGCCGCAGCAGCAGCGCCAGGATGTCGTCGACCTCGTTGTTGGACAATCCGGCCATCGCCTCGTCGGCGATCAGCAGCTTCGGCTCGGCGGCCATCGCGCGCGCCAGTTCCAGCTTGCGCATCTCGATCTGCGTGAGATCAGCGGGAAATTGGCGCCCCTTCGCTTCCAGCCCGACCGATTCCAGCAGCGTCGCGCAGCGGGCGCCGATCGCATCGGCGTCGCCGCGCTCGCGCAGTGCGTATTCGAGCGGGATGCGAATATTGTCGGCGACGCTCATCCCGCCGAATGGCCGCGGCAGCTGAAAGCTCCGCGACAAACCCAGCCGCGTGCGCCGATGCGGCGCCATTCCGTCCAGCCGATGCCCGGCGAAGCGCACGCTGCCCTTGTCATTGCGCAATGTGCCCGACAGGCAGTTCACCAAGGTGCTCTTGCCCGATCCGTTCGGCCCGATCAGCCCGACGCGTTCGCCGACCGCGACCGATAGATCAATGCCGTTCAGCGCCACGAAGCCGCCGAAGCGCTTGCCGAGACCCGCGACTTCGAGCAGCGCCGTCACGGGCGAAGCCAGGCGAGGACGCGCCAGCGCCGCGAACGCGGCGTTCGCGCCCCGAAAATCCCGATCAGCCCGTTTGGCGCGGCCACCACGAAGCCCACCAGCAACACACCGACGATCAGCAGGTTCAGCGCCGAACTGATCGTCACCGTCGCCACCTGCTGCAGCGTCCCCAGCAGCACCGCGCCGACGACCGGCCCCACCCAGTTCGCGGTCCCGCCGATCAGCGGCATGGCGATGCTGTTGACCGCGTAGCTCAGGTTGAACGCCGAGGCTGGTTCGAGGAACGTCACGTAGTACGGCAACGGCGCTCCGGCCATGCCCATCAGCGCGCCCGACAATACCGTGGCGAGCAGTTTCAGCCGCAACGTCGGCACGCCGGACGCCTCCGCCGCCACCTCGTCGTCGCGGATGGCGGCGAACCCTCGTCCCAAGCGGGAGCGTTCGATCCCGCGTGCCGCCGCTACCGCGAACACGGTCAGCGCCAGCATCACGAGGAAGAGGTACTGCATGTAGTCAATACCGAGCACCTTGGTCGGCCGTACGACGTAGGCGCCGCCCGATCCGCCGACGTACTCCCAGTTCACCATCAGCGTCTGCAACACGATCGCCATCGCGAGCGTCGCGATGGAGAAGAACGCGCCGCGCAGCCGCAGCGTCAGGTACCCCATGCCGAGCCCGACCACGCCCGAGACCACGCCGCCGGCCAGGATCAGCGCCGGGATCGGCAGCGGCCACAGCTTCACCAGCGCGACCGTGGTATAGGCGCCCAGCCCGAAGAATCCGGCGACGCCGAAATTCACGTATCCCGTGTAGCCGCCCAGCATGTTCCAGGCGGTCGCCAGCACGATGTATTGCAGCACGACGTAGCCGGCGAAGAACACGTAGTTGTTGCTGACCAACAATGCCGCCGCGTAGCACAAGGCCGCGACACCGATCGCGCAGCCGAGGAATGCCGGCATCCGCATCAGGATCGCCCGAAGATGCCGGCCGGCCGTACCGCGAGCGTCGCCAGCAGGAAGCCGAAGGCGACCGCGGGCGCCCAGGACGGGCCGTAGAACGTCGATGTGAAGCTCTCGACGACGCCGAGGATCATCGCGGCGAGAATCGTGCCGGGAAAACTGCCCAACCCGCCCATCACGCAGATCGCGAACACGCGCCCGATGTAGTCGCGCGAGACCGAGGGCTCGACCGGCTGGATCACGATCAGCACGGCGCCGGCCACCGACGCCGTCGCGATCGACAGACCGAAGGCGATCCGCTTGATCCGCACCGGATCGGCCGCCATCAGCCGCAACGCCCCGGCATCCTGGGCCACCGCCATCACCGCGCGTCCGACGAAGGTGCGCGACAGCAGGATTTGCATCAGCCCGATCAGGAATAGCGACACCAGGCACGGCACCAGCAGGCGCAACGGCACCTCGATCACGCCGAAATGCAGCGTCGCGCCGATATAGGGCGCTTGCACCAGCCGGTAGTCGACGCCGAACACCAGGATCAGCACCACCTCGGTGATGAACAGGATGCCGAAGAAGAAGGCGAGGCCGCGCAGGCTCTGATCGCCGCGCCGCTCGAACGAGAGATGATAGACCTGATAGATCCCCGCGCCGAGGGCGTAGAACACCGGCATCAGCACCAGGCTCCCCAGGATCGGATCGATCCCCCACCGCTCGTTCAGCTCCCACGCGCCGTACGAGCCGAGAACGATGAAGGCGGGATGGGCGATATTGACGATGTCCAGCATCCCGAAGGAGATCGATACCCCGATCGTCACCGCCGCATAGAACCCGCCGAGCAACAGCCCCGAGACCAGCGCGTTGCCCAGCAGGTCGAATGAGAGATCCATTCGTTACTTGTTCTTCCACTCCGGCTTGCGCTTCTCGGCGAAGGCGCGCGGCCCCTCGATATAATCCGCGCTCTCGGCGTTCGCCTTCTGCGCCGGGTACATCGTGCGGATCGCCAGTTCCACCGTGGGTTCCGTCAGCCCTCGGTACACCGCCTGCTTGGACGCGCGCACCGCCATCGGCGAGCACTCCAGGATCAGCGAGGCCCAGCGCCGCGCCGCGTTCAGAGCCTCACCCTCGGCCACCACCTCGTTGACGAAGCCGAGTTTCGCACCCTCCGCTGCCGGCACCCGCCGCCCGGTCAGGATCATCCCGAGCGCGAGTTTTTGCGGGATCGCGCGCGGCAGGCGATGCACGCCGCCCGCGCCCGCGATCAGCCCGACACGCGGCTCCGGCAGCGCGAACACCGCGTTCTGGGACGCCACGATGATGTCGCAGGCGAGCGCGATCTCGAACCCGCCGCCCATCGCGACGCCGTTCACCGCGGCGATCAGCGGCTTGTCGAGGTCGAACCGCAAGGTCAGGCCGGCGAACCCCGAGCGCGCCGACGGCCCACGCTTGCCCGCCGCCTGCACCTTCAGATCGTTGCCCGCCGAGAACGCCCGCGCCCCGGCGCCGGTGACGATGCCGACCCACAGATCGTCACGCGCGGCGAACTCGTCCCAGACACGCTCAAGCTCATGGTGCGCGTCGCTGTGCAGCGCGTTCATCACCTCCGGGCGGTTCAACGTCACGATGCGAAGCCGGCCTTCGTCGGCGACGGTGCAATACTTGTAGTCGGTCATGGATCGTTCCCTCAGACACGAACCCTATCAACCAAAATCGTCATTGCCGGACTTGATCCGGCAATCCAGCAGACTCGCGGCTTGCAAGCACTTCCGCTGGATACCCGGAACAAGTCCACGGCTGTCCGGTTCGCGGCTCAGGTCCACAGTATTGCCATTTGGCGGCTGTTTTGCAACGGAACCGGGTCGGGTTCGGCCCCGGTTCGGCGGAGCCGGTCGATGGGCTTTCGGTGCATCAGG
>JBAWFF010000171.1:0-3688 GCA_049591635.1 Acetobacteraceae bacterium | reverse complement strand
GCGCATCGGCCAGCGCCGCCGGGTCGTCCTTCGGCACGAGCATTCCGTCGCGGCCGGGCGCGATGAGTTCGGCCGGGCCTTGGGCCGCGGCGGCGACGACAGGGGTTCGGGCCGACCACCCCTCGATCACCACGTTGCCGAGGGGCTCATGGCGCGACGGGCACGCCAACACGTCGGCGGTGGCGAGAAGAGCGGCGGTATCCTCGCGCCATCCGGGCAGATGGAGGCGCGCGGCGACGCCCTCGGCGCGAGCCAGCTCGGTCAGGGCGGCTCGCTCGGGCCCCTCCCCGGCAATCACCGCGTGGACCTCCGGCAAGCGCGCGAGTGCGCGGACCAGCACGTCGAACGCCTTGTTCCGGTGCAGGCGGCCAAGCGCGAGGACCAGTCTCGCGCCCTCGGGTACTCCCAACCCCGCGCGCGACGCCGGGACGGCAACGGCCATATCGGGCACGAAGTTGGGCAGGTAATGCACCCGCGCGGCTGGCCAGCCCTGGCCACGTATCCAGGCGACGATCCCCTCGGTGTTGCCGATCAGGTGGTCGCACCGGCGAAACCGCCGCAGATCGTAGAACCCGCCCAGACGGCCGGCGAGCACCCAGTCGCCGCGCGGGGCGAATCCGGCGGCGCGGCTCATCCATGCGACGACGACACCGGGCGCGAAGCGCGTGAGGGTACGAAGTAGACGCGGGCGGGTCAGCAGATCGAGCGGGCCGCCGAAGCCGAGTTGGACGGGCACCACCCCGTCCGCCGCCATCCGGCGCGCGCGAGCGGCGTCGCGGCGGATGACGGGCAGCACCGTGTCGCCGGCGCGGGCCAGCGCCACGCTGAGACGCTCGAAGAACAGCTCCGCCCCGCCGGCCGGAGCGCCAGCCATCACTTGCGCGACTCTCATCGCCCGGCCTGTAGCACTTCTTGCCCCTTGGAGCGCCACCGCCCATCTTTCGGCACATGACACGAATAGCCAAGCTGGCCGCGCGCGCCGTGATCGAGGTCTCCGGCGAGGATCGGGTGGCGTTTCTGCAAGGGCTGGTCTCCAACGACGTGACCGACGCCGCGCCCGGCCGCGCCGTGTGGGCGGCGCTGCTGACGCCGCAGGGCAAGTATCTCGCGGATTTCTTTATCCTGAGCGACGGCGAGCGTCTGCTGCTGGACGCCGAAGCGTCGCAGGCGGCGATGCTGATCCAGCGCCTGTCGCGCTACCGCCTGCGCTCCCGCGTCGCGATCGCCGCGGCGCCGCTGCTGGTCCACGCCGCCTGGGACGGCACGCCCGAGGCAGCGCACGCGATCATGGCGCCCGACCCTCGGCTGGCGGGCGCCGGCTGGCGCGTGATCGCCCCCGAGGCATTGGCGGCCAACGCTACCGAGGACGAGTACGACCTCCACCGTCTGACGCTTGGGCTGCCGGACGGCTCGCGCGACATGGAGGCGGACAAAACGGTGTTGCTGGAGGCCGGATTCGACGAGCTGAACGGCGTTTCCTGGAGCAAGGGCTGCTACATGGGCCAGGAGCTGACCGCCCGGACCAAGTACCGCGGCCTGCTCAAGCGCCGGCTGGTCCCGGTGACGGTCGCCGGCCCTCTGCCGCCGCCCGGCACGCCGATCACACGCGACGGGGTGGAGGTCGGCATGATGCGGTCGGGGCGCGAGGGACTGGGAATGGCGCTGCTGCGGCTTGAGGCGCTGGACGGGACGCTGGCGGTGGGTGATGCGATGCTGACGCCGCGCGTTCCGGCGTGGATGCGATCCGGTGAGCCGGTTCTCTCTGCCACAATCGAATCGCTATGATGCGACAACCGCCCCACGATCCTGTGCTGACGCGCCTCCGCGCTGCCGTGACCGAGATCTACGGCGACCGCGTTGAGCGTATGGTGCTCTTCGGTTCGCGAGCGCGCGGCGATGCACGGCCAGATTCCGATTACGATGTCGCCGTTTTTCTCAAGGACGCGGGCACGTTCACCGACGAGAGCGCGCGCCTGGCCGCCGTTACTACCGACATCCTGTTCGACACGGGCGCGATCATTTCCGCCATGCCGTTCCATGCCGGAGCGTATCGCGAGCGCACCGGCTTCATGCACGAGCTACGCGAGGACGGTTTCGATCTATGAAGGCCGAGACCGCGGATTATCTCGCGAAAGCGCGCGCCACGCTTGCCGACGCCCAGCAGATTGCAGCGTTGCCTTTGCCCCATGTCGCCGCGCGCGAGGCGTACCATGCGGTATTTCCACGCCGCCGAGGCTTACATTTTCGAGCACACTGGCAAGGTGGCAAAGACGCATCGAGGCGCACGCAGCGAATTTTCCCGGCTGTCCAGAGCCGAGCCGCGCATCGGGCGTGACCTCGTTACCTTCCTCGGCACCGCCTATCAATTCAAGGTGCGGGCCGACTATGCCGTTGGCTCTTCGGCGACGCCGAGGGCTGTAGTTGCCCCGGAGCGGTTGGACTCCAGCCCTTGTTCGTAGAGAGCTAAGCGGGCGTACAGAGTGGGCTTAGCCACGTGGGAAAGCGTCAAACGGATGGGTCTGTCAAAGTATGCTATCGAGAGTATGGGATTTCAGGCACTCCCGCCAGGTGAGACCATCGTAGGGGCGTTTTATTCATGTCGCGTGTACGAGGTTCGAGGATTCACACTCGATGCCGGTGCTCTTGATCCACACGCGGTGTGCATTGCTGGGACGCAATGCAGCCTCGGCGTTGGATCAAGCGTCAACCAAATAAGCCGCAAGTTTTTTGGCGATGACTACGCCGATAATGAGGAGAACTGGCAGAAGGAGCATGGATGTAGCCCACCGTACTTACTCGTTCTATTTGGCCCGACTCGAGAATATGAAATAAGTGGAAACTATTACAGAATCCAAGACCAAACAACGGTTGTAACCTATGATGGCTTCCGCAAAGCAAAGGAGGAGCTGGAAGCGCGAGAAGACCTCGCCCTGCCTCCCTTAATTTCAGCGTTGGCTTGCAGTTTTGTGTTCACTGATCCTGAAATACGCTTCATCCCGACGGATCGGGCAATTTTTGGAAAGACGAAGGATGGAAGAACGATTCAAGACATCCGGGTGGCCTTTTCTGGGTTTGGCTACAGCTCACGGCGTTTCGAAGCTGAAGAAGTTCAGACTCGCTTGTCCGATGCCCTGAGACTTGCCGGGGAAATTAACACTAAGGTCGCGCGCTTCCACCATCTCGCACTAAATGAGAGCGACCCATTGAAGCGGTTCCTATACTTTTTTTTGGCGATTGAGATCCAGACCCATGCCACGTTCGCCGCCATTGATCATCAACACAATCTGTCCAAACTTATCGTTCCACCTGCGCGCGCGGCTGCCTCTGCGAAGACCCTGTTCGGCGAGCAGCGCAACAGTTGGAAGCTCAAAGACCGCTTTGTTTGGTGTGTTCTCTGCGTTTGGACCGATCTATCTGATTCGGACGTCGAAGAGCTAAGCAGACTGAAAGCCGTGAGAGACAAGATTGCACATGGGTCGATGTCGGTTCCACCGGTTGCATCGGTTGCCGTTGCGGAGAGGCTAGCTACCAAGCTTCAACGCGCCGGCCATAAGCACAACCCCTAAGGGTCTGTTGATAAATAACCGAATCGCGGTGTGATTTTGCGCCGAGGGGGATTCCGGCGCGGCTGAAGTGTGTACTAGATTCGGCGCATGGTTGACGAGGCCGCCATCCAACTGCGCTACGA
>JBAWFF010000170.1:0-13420 GCA_049591635.1 Acetobacteraceae bacterium | reverse complement strand
GCACCAGGTGGTCTGGGGGAGGCGCCGCGCCACGACGCGCGCGCGCCCGCCCGCGTGACGCTCCCGATCGCGATGGCGGAGGCGGAGGCGCGCGACAGTATCGCGCGGCAGTGGACGAACGGGTTCGCCGATGTGCTCGGCTCCGGCTTGGGGGTTTACCAGGGGGCGAGCCCCGGCGGCGCGTCGCTTGCCACCTATCTGCACTTCCTCGCGACGTTCCCCGACAGCCACGTGCTGCGCCGGCATGGCCCTGACGTCGCCGAGGAGGTGCGCCGCCATGCCGGCGCCCTGCGGGACGGCGATCTTGCCGCGCTCCTGCGCTGGGACGCGGACCTGAAGGAGCGGGGCATCAACCCCGGGACGAGCGCCGATCTGACGGTGGCGACGGCGTTCGCCGCGCGGTTGCTAAAGTCCTTGCGGCGGCCCGGCTATGATGGTTGAGTTTTCGCGCCGGGCGGATCGGTCCGTCCGCCCGCACCTTCGTGCGCGGTACACGGCATGGACATAACAGGGAGATAACGATGGCGACCATCAATAAAGTGGGTGTAGGCGAGTCCCTGGTCGGCGAGGGCAACGAGGTCGCGCATATCGACCTCATCATCGGCCCACGCGGGAGTTCCGTGGAGAGCGCGTTCTGCCACGCCCTGACCAACAACAAGGACGGCTTCACGACATTGCTCGCGCTGGTCGCGCCCAACATGCCGTGCAAGCCGAACACCGTGATGTTCAACAAGGTCACCATCAAGGGCGCCAAGCAGGCGGTGCAGATGTTCGGCCCGGCGCAACACGCGGTGGGCAAGGCGATCGCGGACAGCGTCGCCGAGGGTGTGATCCCCGAGAACGAGGCGGACGACCTGTTCATCTGCGTGGGCGTGTTCATCCACTGGGACGCGGCGGACGACGCCAAGATCCAGGACTTCAACTACCGGGCGACGAAGGAGGCCTTGGCGCGCGCCGTGAAGGGTCAGCCCACGGCGGCCGAGATGGTGCGCCACCGCGACGCGAAGCATCCGTTCGCGGCGGGCTAGACAGGCGGCCGATTACGGGGTCGTCCGGTCGGGCGGTCGGCCGATCCCGTTCAGGTCGGACGGCGACAGCGCACCGCTGTGGAGCGCCGTCGCGACCAGGACACCGGCGGCGCCCGTCGCGGCAAGGGCGCGCAAATCGTCAGCGTCGCGTACGCCGCCCGCCGCGTAGATAAACCGCCCCGGCGCGCGTGAGGCGATCGCCGCGACGCGGGCGAGGTCGGGGCCTGCTTGGGCGCCGACACGCGCCAGCGTCATCACGATCACGCGGCGGGGCCACAAGGCGGCGTCGTCCAGCAGTTCCGCCGGCCCCTGAAACGCCTCGCCACGGAAATCGAGCGACAGGACGATCGCGGGATGGTCGCGCAGCGCACGCAGCGTTTGAGTGTCGCGCTGCGATTCGCTGCCGATGACAAGCGTGCGGGCGCCATGCGCGAGTTGTGTCCCCGCAGTTTCGGTATCGGCGATGCCGCCGTCGACCCACACATCGAGGCCCGGCGCCGCCGCCGACAGCGCGGCGAGGCTCGTATCATTTGCTCCCCGCCCCTCAATCGCGTCGAGGTCGGCGACGTAGAGGTGGCGAAATGGGAACAGGCGTAGCAATCCGGCGGCGACGTCGGCGGGCTCGCTCGTCGTGCTGAGGGGGGTACGGATCGGGCGATAGGTTTCGCGCTGGCCCTGGCGCGCGTGCACGACCACGCCGCCGAGCAGGTCGATGACCGGAATGATATCCATATGCGCCAATCTGTCAGACCTGTAGGTTGCGTCAATGCGGAGCATCATCGGCTGGGACATCGGGGGAGCGCACGTCAAGGCGGCGCGCATCGAGAACGGACGCGTGATCCGGGTCGTGCAGACGCCCTGTCCGCTGTGGCCCGGCACCGAGCGGCTGGCGGCGGTCCTCGGCGACATGCGCGACGCGCTGGGGGAGGCCGACCTGCACGTCGCCACCATGACCGGCGAATTGGCCGACATTTTCCCGAGCCGCGCCGATGGCGTTCAGGCGATCGCAGCCATGCTGGCGCGGGCGCTTTCGCCGCTGCGCCTGTATGGCGGGGCGAGCGGGCTGCTGCCGGCGGAGGCGGCGAGGGCGCATGTACGTGACATCGCCTCGGCCAACTGGCACGCCAGCGCGGCACTCGTTGCCCGCCATGCGCGTGATGCGCTGTTCGTCGATATCGGTTCGACCACCACCGATATCGTCCCGATCGTCGGCGCCGCGCCCGCCGCGCGCGGCTACACCGATGCCGAACGCCTCGGGTGCGGGGAGCTGGTCTATACCGGCCTGACGCGCGGTTTCCTGATGGCCCTATCGCCGCGCGCGCCGATCGGTGGTTCGTGGACCCCGCTCGCGTGCGAGCATTTCGCGACATCCGCCGACGTCCACCGCGTTCTCGGCACGTTGGCCGAGGAGGCGGATCAGATGCCGACGGCGGATGGTGGTGCGAAGACGGTCGAGGCATCGCGCGTCCGCCTGGCGCGGATGGTCGGCCGCGACGCCGCCGATGCGACGGAGCACGAATGGCGCGGCCTTGCGGCCTGGTTCGCCGAGGCGCAGCTTCGGCTGGTCCACGATGGCGCTCTTCTCGTCCTCTCCGGCACGGCGTTGGCGGATACGGCGCCGGTCATCGGCGCCGGCGTGGGACGCGCGATCGCCGCCCATCTCGCCGCCCGGCTTGACCGTGGCTACGTGGAGTTCGCGGACTTGCTTGGAGAGTCCGCGTCGAGCGAGTGGCTTTGCGACTGCGCGCCCGCCGTCGCGGTCGCGCTGCTCGCTGCGTAGTGCCCCCGCACCGCCTCCATCAGCCATTCCCACGCCTCGCGCTCGGGAGCGCCCGCCGTCTTGCCGACGGCGATCTCCAGATAGGCGATCTCCTGCTCCACCTTCCCGCGTGGCAGCATCGACAGCCGGCTTACCAGGATGCACGCCTCGATCACCGCGGCCTGGGCGCGGTTGAAGCCGGCGAACGGGGCGTGCGTTTCACTGTGCACGACGCGGCAGTGGAAACGCGGCCGCACCGCGTCCTCCTGCACCGACACGACCTCCATCTCCGCGTGGGCCAGCGTCGCGGCGAGGCGTTTCGGGGCGACGAGGAGGGACGGACGCAACTCCCAATCGCGCCGCCCGGTCAGGCATCCAGCGAAGATGCGGACGTCGTCGGTGTAGTTGGCCACCGCCTGCGGCACGGCACGCAGATTGTCGAGCGTGGTCGAGGGGTGGAACGGCGCGATGATCCAGCCGCCGGGTGCCTCGATGAGGCCGAAGGGCGCGACGTGTGGCGTCCCATCCGCCGAGATGGTGGTGACGACCGTCTCGCGGATCATCGTCATGGCCGCTTTGTCGGCCCGGCTTCCGCGAGCCGCGTCTTGTCGCGCGATGCACGTGGCGCGGCGCAACCCCATTCGAGCGCCTCGTCCTGCACGTAGCGCTTGCCGAGCGCGAACGCGATCTCGGCCTTCATGAGTTCCGTCCCGAGATAGAAGGCGTGCGGAGCGTCCGCGGCGATGTCGAGCGCGGGAAACAGCGACATGGCGTCGCGGCCGACCTCGTGCATCCGTGCGTTATAGAGATGGATGCCGTCTTCGGCGACGGCGATGCGGTAGTTCGCGTCGCGCACGCCGGCCGCCAACGCGGCGACCTCGGCAGCCGACTGGACGAGCGGGGCGCGGTCGTGGATTTGCAGCAGCGCATCCCCGTAGCCGCGCGGGAGGTCGCCGTCGGCACGCGCGGCGTACATCAGCCGACGCGCGAAATCGTGCTCCTCGACCGTGCGACTGGTGTGCGGGCTGACCTGCACGACGAGCACGTTGCGGATCGCGAGTTCCGAGCAGATGCCCATGAGGATCGCCGTCACCCCCGACGAATCGGCATCGGTCAGTTCCGTGAGATTGCCGGTGCCCATCAGGATCTCGGCGTCCGGCAGGCGCGCGCGCACCGCGGCGTAGCGTTGCAGCGACGCGGTGAAGCCGAAATGGATCGGCTCGAGGATCGGGTCCAGCAGGACCGCCATCCCGCGCGTTCGCGCGGCATCCGCCGCCCGAACCAGCGAGTCGATCCCGCCGCCAGCCGCCGGAACGAGGACGGGAACCGAATTCGTGCCGGCGGCGACGTCGAGGCTGTGTTCCGTCAGGCTCAGCAGGAAATCCGCATCCGCCAATGCGCCCCGGCGCAATTCCGCGAGGTCGCCCGAATCTACACTGACCGCCAGCCCGTCGGACTTGAGCGCGACGACTGCCGCCTCCAGATGCGGAAAGGCGAGGCCGGGCTTGCAGCCGATGTCGATGACGTCGGCGCCGTGCTCGCGCAGGGCATGGGCGCGGGCGCGCAAGGCGTCCATCGACAGCGTCGGCGCATCGACGATCTCGGCGAAGATGCGGACGTCGTGGCGCGAGAGGTCGGGGGGCGCCGCTCCGCGCCCGAGAAAGCGCGGCAGGTCCACGATCTCGTCGGGCCCGCGCGTGAAGGGCAGACCGAACGCCTCCGTCAGACGCGCCGGGTCCACCCCGGCCCGGCCTGGCAGGATCACGCGGGTCGCCGCCAGCGTTCGGGGCAGCCGGCGCAGGATGATCGGCTCCGTCATCAGTGCCGCGACCTGCACGCCGATGTCGATCACCTCCCACGTGAAGCCGGTCTCTCCCATCCCTTCAAGCGTCCGCCGCAGCCGGGTCCGCGCGAGATGGCCGGTGAGGAACACGAAGCGCTCAGTCATGCCGCCTTGCCGCCACCGCTTCCCAGCCGGCGAATTCGACCATGCCGGCGAACCTCTCGCGAAAGCGCGGAAACGCCTTATCGACGAGGCCCCGCGCGACAAGAGATTCGGACGATGCGCCCGCTTCCGGCGCTTGATGCTTGATCAGCACCACACGCTCCGCGCGCAAGGTCTGGGCGAGCCAGAGGGCGAGGCTGTCGGAGGTCACGTCCCATGATGCCGGGATATCCGGATGGTCGCGCAGCATCGGCCACGGCGACCACACCGGAACGCGGCGGGACTCCAGCGCGGCCTCGATCGCATCGAGCGTATCGGCGAGAACGAACGCCTCCGCGAGACTTGCCAGCGCGCGCCCGTATTGCACCATCGCAAGCAGCCCCATGTCGTGCGCCGCCGCGTCGTCGAACCGCATGACCGGCTGGAGATCGCGCACCGCGTCGGCGAACGGGCCGCCGCCCGGCACCATGACGATCCTCCCGGCGTCATCGGCGATCGCACGCAACCAATCGGTCAGCGTGGGTGAGCGTGCGTGGCTGCCGCCCAGCTTGACGACGGTGAGCGCGCGGTTCACGGCACCGCGCGCATACGCTCGATCGCGACGCCGACCGACCCTGATCCGGTCTCCAGCTTTTGCACCCGCACCGCGACCCTGACCACCCGCTTGTAGGCCAGAAGCATCGCGGCGATCCGTTCGGCGAGGGTCTCCACCAGGGCGACGTGATCGCCTTCGGTCAGCATCCGTATGCCGTCGCTGATCACGTCGTAGGAGAACACGTCGCGCATGTCCTCGGCGACCCGGCCGGAACGAAGGATCGTGGTGTCCACGTCGAAGCGCACGTTCTGCGGCGTATCGCGCTCATGGGCGTAGGCGCCGATGCGGACGGGAAGCACGAGGTCGTGCACGAACACGAGATCGGTGTTCGCGGGGTCGAGCGCCGCGCCGGGCGCATAGCCGCGCGCGGCCAGCAGGCGATAATCGACGCCAGGCGCATCGGCTTCGCGCCCGTGCATCGGGATCAGGGCGCGCATTGCTTGCACGCGCGCAAGCTCCAGGGTCGCGGTGCGGCCGCCGGGTCCGCACAAGGCGCCGCGAAAGCCCAGCAGATCCGGGGCGAGCACCAGCAGGCGCGGGACGTCGGGCGGTTCGAGCGAGCCGGCGAGCCCCGCCAGCAGACCCGCCGAGCGGCATGATCCGACGAAGTCGCGCAGCCGGGGCAGGTCCATGTGCTTCAGCAATCGCCCGTCCGCCTTGTGCCGCGTATCGAGCATCGCGCCGGCGAAGCCGGAATCGGCGAGATGGGTCAGCAGCGAGAGGTCCGGGCGCGCATCGGCGAACAGCACGCCGACGAGCCGGACGCGCGAGGCGAGCGGGGTAAGGGCACGGATGCAGCCGGGGGCGTCGCCACCATCGAACATGCCGATCTTGACGTAGTCCACGCCGGTGTCGGCCAATTCGAGCGCCGCGGCGAGGATACGGGGCGGTTCCATCGGCAGGTCGCCGGCGACGGCGCTGGTTTCGCGCCGGCCGCCGATCGCCGCGACCGTCGCGCGCACCGTCGCCGGTTCCACGGCGCCGAGGGCGCCGCGCGCGGGATCCTTGAGGTCGATGATGTCGGCGCCTCCGGCCAGCGCGATGTCCGCCTCTGTCGTGCCGGTGACGCTGGCGAGCATTCTTGTCACCGCGCCGTCTCCGGCCCGGCGAGGATGCGATTTCGCACCAGGTAGGCGAGACCGCGCGACCAGGATTCGTCGGTGTCACCCCTGATGTCGACGCTGCCGGCGTGTGTCATCTTGCCAGTCGCCACGTCGCGGATGACGACGTTGATGTTAAGGATCAGGTTCGACACTTTCTGTACCCAGCCGATCACGGATACCTGCGCGCCAAGCTCGCGGGCAAGATCGACATCGCAGCCGTCGCAGGTTCGCAGATTGGTCTTTCGCGCCGCGTCGGCAACGGGAGCGATATCGACGGGTTGATATTCGCCAGATTTGCTCAGGAGTGTGGTGAGTTGCGCGCGCAGATGCACGAGGCGCGCGGTCTCGGCGGCCTGGGGTCCTTGCATCGCTCCTTGCAAGCTGGTGTCATCCAACTCGAACGGGAAGATGGCCGCGCGCAAGGTGTCGGCGTGTGCCGCCGGGCCGGCCACGACGAGCGCCACCGCAATGAGCGCAATGGCTTGCGGGGATTTCATCGGATCACGTTGCCCTTGCCCTCTCGTCCGCCCTTGATGCGCCGATCCGACCGCTTCATTCTCGTGCCATGAAACGTCCAAATTCGGGCGCGCGCAACGGCCTCGGCCGGCGCACGCTGCTCGCCAGCCTCGGTGTCGCCGCGGCCGCCCACGCCGGCGTGGCCCACGCCGATCCGACGCTCATCCGCATCGGCTACCTGCGTTCGACGGAGCGGCGGCCCACGATCTCGCTGCTCGACAAGCCCGCGCCGAACGACGGACTCGCCGGTGCGACGCTCGCGATCGACGATAACAACACCACCGGCAGCTTCATGGGACAGCGATTCGAGGTGGTCGATGTCCCGCTCGGCGCCGACGCGGATGTGGCCGCCGCGTTGGCGACCGTGACCGCCAAGGACGTGCGTTTTGTCCTGACCGACCTTCCGGCGCCCGATGTCCTGAAACTGTCGGATGCGGCACGCGCGTCGGGTGCGGTCATCCTCAACGTCGCCGCGCCCGATGATTCCCTGCGGCAGCAGGACTGTCGCGCGAACGTGATCCACGTAGCGCCGTCGCGCGCGATGCTCGCCGATGCGATCGCGCAATACCTCGTGTGGAAGAAGTGGACACGCTGGCTGCTCGTCAGTGGCGACCATCCGGACGACGGATTGCTCGCCGATGCCTATCGGCGTTCGGCGAAGCGTTTCGGCGCGCGCATCGTCGCCGAGCGAGTGAACAAGGATACGGGCGGGTCACGGCAGACCGACACCGGGCTGTTCGAGCTTCAGAAGCAAATGCCGCTGCTCACGCAGGGCGTGCCGGAACACGATGTCGTGGTGGCGGCCGACGAGAACGAGGTCTTCGCCGGCTATCTTCCCTATCGCACCTGGGATCCGCGCCCGGTCGCCGGGTCGGCCGGGTTGAAGCCGGTGACGTGGGCTCCGAGCAGCCAATCCTTCGGCGGTGAACAGCTGCAAAGCCGATTCACCCGCCAGTTTCACCGCTCCATGACCGAACTCGACATGCAGGCATGGACGGCCGTGCGCATGGTCGGGGAGGCGGCGAGCCGGGCGGGCAAGCTCGATTTTCCGACGCTGCTCGCATACATGAAAAGCCCGGCGTTCGGCGTCGCCGCCTACAAGGGAAAGCGGCTGTCGCTGCGGGACTGGGATTTGCAGATGCGTCAGCCGATCATGCTGTCGGACGGACGGGTGGTGGTGTCGATTTCCCCGCAGCCGGGATTTCTGCACCAGGTGACGGAACTGGACACGCTCGGCATCGACCGCCCCGAGACGACGTGCAAACTCCAATAGTCCACGTGAGGGCATGATGCGGCATGGCTGGGCTCTAGCGGCGTTCACGGCGGCTGTCGCGATCGGCGTCGTCAATTGCGCGCCGGCGTACGCCGTTCTGGCGTACGTGACCAACGAGCGCGACAACACGATGAGCGTGATCGACCTCGACCAGATGAAGACCGTCAAGACGGTCGATGTCGGCCAGCGGCCGCGTGGCATCACCATCACGCCGGACGGCAAGGAGATCCTGGTCTGCGCCAGCGATGACGACATCATCCAGATCATCGACGCCGCGACGCTGAAGATCATCGGCACTCTTCCCTCCGGGCCTGACCCGGAGACCTTCGCGCTGGCCGCGTCGGGCAACCCGCTCTACGTCTCCAACGAGAACGACAACATGGTCACGGTGATCGACGTGCCCACCCGCAAGGTGATCGCGACGGTTCCGACCGGGGTGGAGCCGGAAGGCATGGGCGTCAGCCCGGACGGGAAGGTGATCGTCAACACCTCCGAGACCACCAACATGGCGCATTTCATCGACTACGCGACGCACAAGGTGGTCGCGAGCGTGCTGGTCGATCCGCGCCCGCGCATCGCCATGTTCAAGCATGACGGGTCGGAGGTCTGGGTGTCCTCGGAGGAGGGCGACTCGGTGAGCGTGATCGATCCGGTGAAGCACGTGGTGACCCACAAGATCATTTTCACGATCCAGGGGCTGCGGTCCGACGCGATCCAGCCGGTCGGCATCCAGTTCACCAAGGACGACAAGATCGCGTTCGTCGCCCTCGGCCCTGCCAATCGCGTCGCGGTGGTCAACGCCAAGACCTACAAGGTCGAGAAATATCTTTTGGTCGGGCAGCGCGTCTGGCAGATGGCGTTCAGCCCCGGGCAGAAATACCTTCTCACGACCAATGGGCTGTCGAACGACGTCTCGGTGATCGACGTCGCCGAGCAGCGCGTGGTGAGGTCGATCCCGGTCGGGCGGCTTCCCTGGGGGGTGGTCGTGGCGCCGAAATGAACAGCCTCGCGGAGCCGCTGGAGCGCCTGTCCGATGTCGTGGCGGACACGCCGGCGCTGACCGTCGCCAGCGTGAGCCACGCCTACGGGCGGCACCAAGCGCTCGACGACGTAAGCTTCACGGTGCCGGCCGGGCGCTTCACCGCGCTGCTCGGGCTCAACGGCGCCGGTAAGACGACGCTGTTCTCGCTCATCACAAGGCTGTTTCATACGCGCGTGGGAAGCATTTCGGTGCTCGGGCATCGCGTCGATCGCGAACCCGGTGAGGCACTGCGCCAGCTTGGCGTGGTGTTCCAGGCGCGCACGCTCGACCTCGATCTCTCGGTGAAGGACAATCTGCTGTATCACGCCAGTCTGCACGGCATCGGCGGGCGCGAAGCGCGCGCGCGCGCCGGACGCGTGCTGGCGCGGGTCGGATTGGAGAGTCATGCCCGCATCGCGGCGCGGCGGCTGTCGGGCGGGGAGGTTCGCCGCGTCGAGATCGCGCGCTCCTTGCTGCACGAGCCGCAGCTGCTGTTGCTGGACGAGCCGACGGTCGGCCTCGACGTCTCCTCCAAGCGGTCCATCGTCACGCATGTCCGCGCCCTCGTCGACGACCAGCGCGTGGCCGTGCTGTGGGCCACGCATCTGCTCGACGAGGTGGAACCGTCCGATGCCGTGGTCGTGCTGCACAAGGGCCGGCTGCTCGCCTCCGGACGCGCCGAGGCGATCATCGCGCGGACTGGCGCCGCCGACATGCGGGGCGCGTTCGTCACCCTGACCGGCGAAGCGCCATGAGCGACCTGGCTGTCCCGGCGCGGGGCTTCACGCTGTGGCAGTACTGGATCTGCCTGCGCGGCATCACCTGGCGCGAGGGGCTGCGGTTCCTGCATCAGCGGGAGCGCTTCGTCTCCGCGCTGGTGCGCCCGCTGGTTTGGCTGTTCATCTTCGCCGCCGGATTCCGCCAGATTCTCGGCGTGTCGATCATCCCGCCGTACAACACGTACATCCTGTACGAGGTCTACGTCACACCCGGGCTGATCGCGATGATCCAGTTGTTCAACGGGATGCAGTCCTCGCTGTCGATGGTCTACGACCGCGAGATGGGCAACATGCGGATGCTGCTCGTGAGCCCATTCCCGCGCTGGTTCCTGCTGGTCGCCAAGCTGCTCGCCAGCACCGCCGTGTCGGTGCTGCAAGTGTACGCGTTCATGCTGGTCGCCTATGTGTGGGGCGTCGATCTTCCGCCCTGGTCGTGGCTGACCGTGCTTCCCGCGCTGATCTGCGTCGGCCTGATGCTCGGTTCGCTGGGGATGTTGTTGTCCTCGATGATCAAGCAGCTCGAGAACTTCGCGGGCGTGATGAACTTCGTCATCTTCCCGATGTTCTTCGCCTCCTCCGCGCTCTATCCGCTGTGGCTGGTGCAGCAGTCGAGTCCGATGGTGTACACGATCTGTAGCCTGAACCCGTTCACCTATGGGATCGAACTGATCCGGTTCGCGCTGTACAGCCAGGTCGATTGGGTGGCGCTCGCGGTGGTCGGCGTGTCGACGGTGGTGTTCATGGGCGCCGCGATCGTGGCCTATGACCCGGCGCGTGGGATGCTGGTCCGGCGCGGTGGAGGCGGGCCATGAAACGGGTTTCCCTGGTGTTTGCGTTGCTGGCTGCCGCCGCTGCGTCGGCACGCGCGGCGCCGCGCGTCAGTGACCCGGACTGGCCGTGCCAGCAGGTGAAGGTTCCGGAGCTGTCGGTCGCCGCGCTATGGACCGGCCCATCGGTTGATGCCTACCGCGCCACATGGAAGCAGGACCCGCGGATCGCCGACCTGGCGGGTGAACTCTCCCAGCGCCGGGTGCCGCTCGATCAGGCGGAGGCCGACATCGCCAATCTGGCGAAGCAGGCGGGGACGGAAAAGCAGGCGAAGCTGCTGGCGCTGTTCGCCGGTCTGTTCGATACGCTGGACAATGAGCGGACGAGCGTCATCGCCGGCTTGAGCCGCTTCGGACATCGGCAGAAGGAACTGGCGGCGGAGCTGCATGGGGACGAGGATGCGCTGCGCGCGGCGCAAGCGAACGCGACGGCGGATGACGCGAAGGTCGCGACGCTGACGCAGCGCCTGGCATGGGACGCGCAGGTTTTCGAGCAGCGCCGTCAGTCGCTCAGTTATGCGTGCGAGATACCGGACGTGATCGAGCAGCGGCTGTTCGCGCTGTCGCGGGCGATCCAGTCGCAGTTGGGGTGAATGGCGCGGACTACTGCCTAGGCCGGTGCACCGGCTCGCGCGGTTCGAGCTTCAGCCCGTGGGCGGCCCAGCCGTCGGTTCCGTCGCGGTACCAGCGGACCTTGGTGTATCCGAGAGCCTCGGCGCGGCGCGCCGCGTTCCACGACATCCAGCAATCGGCACGACAATAGAAGACCAACGTTCGATCACGGTCCCCCTTGGTCGCGGTTCGGAGCGCGGTCGCGAAATATCCCTCCATGATCGCGGGCAGCGCGCCGTAGCCGGTGTCGGGGAGCCAGATGCTGCCGGGAATGTCGTCGCGCGGCTTCGGGTGCCAGAGCGTACCGGCCGGCAAACCGGGCGGACGGGGCGCGCGGGCGAGCGTATCGACGAAGATCGCGCGGCCCGATTTCCAGAGCCGTGACGCGTCTTCCGTCGACAGCGCCGGTGCGCCGTCGAGCGTCGTCGGGGTCGGCGCCTTGTAATCCCTCATGCGATAGGAATTCGGCTCGGGAGGCGGCTTGCCGGCGCCCGAGCCGACCAACAGGACCGCGCCGAGCAGGGCGCGCCGCGCGATCATGGCGCCAGGAGCTTGCCTTGATCGTCGAGCAGCGGCACGCCGTAGTCGATGAGGAGCTTGTTGATCGCGTCCTGGTTCTCCGCGATCAGGCGATTGAGTGTCCGCTTCCAGTTCTGATCGCTGTGGCGCACGCCCATCGAGATGCTGAAATCCATCGGTGTGCCATGCTCCTTCAGAAGGGGCAGCACCAGCAGCGGTTTCGCGGCGTGCTTGGCGTAGTAGCCGCCGATCGGTCCCCAGAGGACGCCGCCGTCAAGTTGGCCGGCGGCGATCTCGTCCACCATCGCCTTGGACGGGGCGTCGTACCGTGTATCGACCGTGAGCGGAAACGGCGTCGCGTCCGCCATCAGTCCGTCGGCCGACAACAGCGTGGCCGGCGGCGTGCCGGCGATCACGCCGAGATGCTTGCCCTTGAGCCGTGGGTCCTCCAACGATTGCACATCATCAAGGCCGGTGCCGGGCCGGACGACCAGCACGTACATGGTGTGGTAATAGGGATTGGTGGTCTGGACCTGGTCATCGCCCTGCGCGGTTCCCATGACCACGTCGCATCGGAGCGCGTTCAGCGTGTTGCGAACGAAGCCGATCACCTGCGGGTAGTAGGTGTAGCTGACGGATTTGCCGAGCTTGGCGGCGAACATCTCGGCCAGCTTGTTCTCGAACCCCGCGCCTTCGGTATCGGAGAACGGCAGGTCGCGGGGATCGGCGCAGACGCGGAAGACGTGCGGATCGACCAGTTCGGCGCTCGGCCCGAGACCGGGGGCCTGCGCGCGGGCGTGGGCGGCGAGAAGCAACGCAACGAGCGTGGTGGCCAGGCGGGTACGATTCATCCCATGCACTCATCTTCGGCTTTGGAGTATGCCTCCGGCTTGGGGTCCTGGTTCTCCGGCCGCCCGCGGCCGACCGCGCCGTCGGAGCGGGCGCGCAGATACACGTAGATCGCGTCGATGTAGCACATGACGTTCTTGTTGGTGCCGAGGGCGGGCATGACGAGATCCTGCGATGCCGACACGTTCTTCTTGCCGCCGGCCACCGTGCCCAGGAAGTCACCGTAGTTCAGGGTCTTCAGCGCGTCGACCAGCGATGGCGCGTAAGTGGAGCCGAGCCCGTCGGGACCGTGGCAGGAGAGGCAGTTCGCCGAATAGCGGAGGAAACCCGCATAGGTGTACCAGTCCACTTTGCCGTCCGGCCAGACCTTGAATGTCGGCGTGCCGTTCTTGTCGAGGTATTTTCCGTCCTGGGAGCTTACGGCGGCCGGATCGCCGGAGCCGTCGGCGCGCGCGACGCCGACGACGGTCAGGCTCGCCAGGGCGAACGCCAAGGCGATACGCGGGAAAGACATCACGTTGTGGTTTCCTCCGTCGCATTCAAAAGAAGAGGGCCGGCGCCCGGCAATCCGCCGAGCGCCGGCCCTGTCGTCAG
>JBAWFF010000169.1:0-3299 GCA_049591635.1 Acetobacteraceae bacterium | reverse complement strand
CACTTCAACCACCTCAGGCCACATCAGGCCCTTGGCGACCTCACCCCAGCCGAGTATCTCCACACCCGCAGCCAACGAGACCCCGCCGCGTCTCATATGTGCTGAACCAGGACAGATGCTTGACCGGCGGGCGCCGCCGCCCGACAGTCCGGCGCCCGCCGAAGGGCCAATCAACACGTTGGGAGCATGACATGAACGCGCCTCGTCTGGCGGTCCTCGCCGCACTTGGAATCTGTCTCGCGGCGGGATCGGCGCAGGCGCAGATCAAGATCGGGGCGATCCTGTCGATCAGCGGACCCGGCGCCGGCATGGGCGTCGGCTACAAGGGCGCGTTCGACTTCTTCCCGACCGAGATCGCCGGGCAGAAGGTCCAGTACATCGTCCGCGACGACGCCACCGACGCCAACACCGGGTTCACCATCGCGCAGAAGATGATCTCCGAGGATCATGTCGACGCGATCATCGGCCCGTCGCTGACGGCGACCGACGCGGCGGTGGCGCCGCTGGCCAACCAGGCGCATGTGCCGATGATCGCGATGGCGCCCTACGAATACGACGCCACCAAGCAGCCCTACACGTTCAATGACGCCCAGCCGCTGTCGCTGATGGTGGGCGAGGTGTTCAAATACATGCAAGCCAAGGGCGTCCGCGACATCGGCTATATCGGCTTCTCCGACGGCTGGGGCGATCAGGTGCTGGCCAACACCAAGGTCGCCGCGAAGGCCGACGGCATCAAGATCCTCGCCGATGAACGCTACGCGCGCACCGATACCTCGGTGGAGGCGCAGGTGCTCAAGCTCATGAGCACGCATCCGCAGGCGGTGATGATGGGCAACTCGGCGACGCCGGCCGCGCTGCCGGTGGTCGCGCTGCGCCGGCGTGGGTTCAAGGGCGGCATCTACGGCAATCACGGCATCGTCTCGCCGGCCTTCATCCGGGTCGGCGGGTCGGCGGTCGAGGGCGTCATCGCCGACACCAGCCCGGTCGTCGTCTACACGCAGCTTCCCGACTCCAACCCGATCAAGCCGGTGGCGACCGCGTTCATGGACGAGTACACCAAGAAATTCGGCCCGCAGAGCGTCAACCCGTTCGCCGGCTACAGCTACGACGCGATGCTGCTGCTGAAGAACGCCATTCCGACGGCACTGAAATCCGCCAAGCCCGGCACCGAGGCGTTCCGGGTCGCGCTGCGCGACGCGCTCGAGAAGACGCACGGACTGGTCGGCGTCAGCGGCGTCTACGACATGTCGCCGACCAACCACAACGGCCAGGATTCCCGCGCCGCCGTGCTGGTGGAGGTGAAGAACGGGGAGTGGACGGCGATCCACTGAACGAGCGGTGGACTCCTTCGTCTTCCTCGCGCTGCTCCAGGACGGGCTGACCACCGGGGCGATCTATCTGCTGCTGGCGATCGGCTTGCTGATCGTGTTCTCCGTCACCCGCGTCATCTTCGTGCCGCAAGGCGATCTGCTTGCGTTCGGCACGCTGACCGCGGCCTCGGTGCAGGCGGGTCATGCGCCGGGGACGCTGTGGCTGCTCGACGTGCTCTCGGCGGTCGCGCTGATCGCCGGCCTCCGGCGGGCGCCGCTGCGCGCGCTGGCGATGTGGGCGCTCTATCCGGCGGTGGTCACGGCTGCCGTGCTGTTCCTCGGGCCGCGACGCATACCGGCGATCTCGCTGCTGTTGGGCATCGCGATTGTCACGCCGTTCGGCCCGCTGATCTGGCGCTTCGCGTTTCGCCCGGTCGCCGATGCCTCCGTCCTCGCGCTGCTGATCGTCGCGATGGCACTGCACTACGTGCTGATCGGCCTCGGCCTGGTGTTCTTCGGCCCCGAGGAGGCGAGCGTGCCGACGCTGACCGATGCGAGCTTCGACCTCGGTTCGCTGACCGTGTCCGGCCAATCGCTCTGCGTGCTCGGCGCTTGCGTCGTGCTCGTCGTCGGCCTGCGCTGGTTCTTCGGTGCGACGATCCACGGCAAGGCGCTGCGCGCCACCGCGTCCGATCGCCTCGGAGCGCGGCTGTGCGGGATCGACGGCGGTGGAGCGGGCGCGCTCGCGTTCGCCCTGGCGGCGTTCATCGCCGCAATCGCCGGCATTCTGATCGGCGCGATCACGCCGCTGTCTTATGACGCGGGATTCGATATCGGGTTGAAGGGCTTCGTCGCGGCGATCATCGGCGGCCTCATTTCCTATCCGGTGGCGGCGGCGGGCGCGATTCTCGTGGGTGTCCTGGAATCGCTCGGCAGCTTCTGGGCGAGCGCCTACCGGGAGGTTATCGTCTTCACCCTGCTGATCCCGGTGCTGGTCTGGCTGTCGTGGCGCGGCGGCGCGGCGGAGGATCGCGCTTGAGGCGAGGGGTTGGCGCGCTGGCCGCGCTGCTGGCCTGCATCGTGGTACCGTGGCTGCTGCCGACATTTTGGGTCACGCTGTTCGGTTATGTCGGCATCGCGGCGATGGTGGCGCTCGGCCTCGTGCTGCTGACCGGCATCAGCGGACAGACCTCGTTCGGGCAGGCGAGCTTCGTCGGCCTCGCCGCCTACGCCACCGCGCTGCTGAGCAAGGATGGCTATTCGCCGTTTCTGGGTCTGCTCGCCGGACTGGCGCTGACCGGCGCCGTCGCATGGCTGCTCGGACTGATCACCGCGCGGTTGTCAGGCCATTTCCTGGCGCTGATGTCGGTCGCCTGGGGGATCAGCTTCTTCTCGCTGTTCGGCACGTTGCCGGCGCTGCATGGGTTCAACGGCATCGGCAACATCCCGCCGCTGCCGTTCGCGACGGACCGGCGCGTGAATCTCGTGTTGATAGGGGTGCTGCTGGTCGGCCTGATCGTCGTGTCGGCCAATCTGATGGATAGCCGCACGGGCCGCGCCATCCGAACGCTCAACGGCGCGCGGATGATGGGCGAGAGCACGGGGGTCGACACCGTCGGGCTCAGCCGGGCGGTATTCGTGATCGCCGCGCTGTACGCGGGCCTCGCCGGCTGGCTGTTCGCGCATTTCCAGCGTTTCATCAATCCGACTCCGTTCAGCCTTGATGCCAGCATCGACTATCTGTTCATGGTCATCATCGGCGGCGCCGACCGGTTGGGCGGCGCGGTGCTTGGGGCGGCGCTGGTGACGGTGCTGCGCGATCAGTTCAACGACTGGATTCCCCGATTGACCGGACGTGCCGGCGATTTCGAGCTGCTGGTGTTCAGCGTCGTGGTGATCTTGCTGCTGCAACGCGCCCCCGCCGGCCTGCTGCCCATGCTCGATCGCCTGGTGCCGCATCCCACGCCGCCGCGCCGCGCTGTCGCCGCT
>JBAWFF010000168.1:0-3449 GCA_049591635.1 Acetobacteraceae bacterium | reverse complement strand
CGCGCGTAGCAGAGGCGGATGTGGTGGTCCGCGCCGCCGCCGAAGGCCATGCCGGGGGCGAGGCCGACGCCCACCTCGGCGACGGCGCGCTTGCAGAATTGCAGCGTGTCGCTGACGCCGTCGATCGAGAACATGACGTAGAAGGAGGCGCTGTTGGGCACCAGGCGCACGCGCGGCATTCGCCGCAGGCCGTCGCCGATCTGCTGCCATCCGGCGCGGCAGCGGGCGACGAAGCCGGCCACGAACTCCTCGCCGTCGCGCAGCGCCGCCACCGCGCCTTCTTGCAGGAACGCCTGCCCGCCGCTGGTGTTGAACTGCACCATCTTCTCGAAGATCGGCGCCTGGCCGGCGGGATAGACGATCCAGCCAAGCCGCCAGCCGGTCATCGCCCAGTTCTTGGAGAAGCTGTTGACCACATAGGCGGGATCGTCGGGGCGCGCGACCTCCAGCAGCGACGGCGCCACGGTGCGGTCGTAGACGAGGCGCTGGTAGACCTCGTCGGCGACGAGGGCGATATTCCGGGCGCGGGCGAAGGCGAGCAGCCGCTCCATCTCGGCGCGTTCCATGATCCAGCCGGTCGGGTTACCTGGCGAGGCGTAGTAGATCAGCCGCGTGTGCGCGTCGCACGCGGCGAGCGTCGCCTCGAGGTCGAGCATCCAGCCGCCCTGGTTGGAGGCAAGCGGGATGGCGCGGATTTCGGCGCCCGCGATCTCGGCGCTGCGCAGGATGTTTGGCCAGCTCGGCGTGACGGCGACGACGTTGTCGCCGGGCGCGAGGATCGACTGGGTGATGAGGGCGACGGCGTTCATGCCCGAGGAGGTGACCGCGATCCGCTCGTCGGCGATTTCGACGTTCCAATGGGCGCGGTAGTAATCGGCAAGGGCGGCGCGCAGCGCGGGGATGCCGCGATTGTCGGTGTAGAAGGTGTGCCCGGCGGCGAGCGCGCGGGCGGCGGCCTGGCAGATGAAGTCGGGCGTGGGGAGGTCGCTTTCGCCGGCCCACAGGCCGATCACGTCGGATCGATCCCGCCCCATGCGCCAGACCTCGACGATCGGGCTGTCCTCCAACTGGGCAATGGCGGGGCGGACGAGGTCCATGCGTGCTCCTGGGGTGATGGGCGGAGTATGGGGTGGGTGGCGTGCATCGCCAACGCGGGGCGCGAGGGCCTCACCCGGCAAGCTTCGCTTGCCGACCTCTCCCGCCCTTCGCGGGAGAGGTCGGCGCGCCCTTGCGCGGCGGGTGAGGGTCCTTGCTTCGCGTCAACGGTCCGTTCATCGAAGTTGGGCAGCCTCGCGCGATGCCGAACTATTTCGCGCGACAGCTCCGCCGAAACGCGACCGATGTGGAGCGCCTATTATGGCGTACGCTACGGGATCATCGGTTCCACGGCTACAAGGTCCGGCGTCAGCATCCGATCGGCCCGTTCATCGTGGACTTCGCGTGCGTCGCGAAGCGGTTGGTGATCGAGGCGGACGGCGTCCAGCACGCGGACTCCACAGTCGATGCGCGCCGAACCGCTTTCCTGCATGAGCGAGGCTGACGGGTCATTCGATTCTGGAACAACGACATTCTTGCTCATCCGGACGCCATTACCGAAGGCATCCTGAGCGCGCTGCAAGACCCTCACCCGTCGCGAAGGCGCGACGACCTCTCCCGCGAAGGGCGGGAGAGGTGAAGGGGGCTATCCTAGCGCACGGAGCGCCGCCAGCGTCGCGTCCGGTTCGGGGCGGATCGTGTAGTCGGGATCGGCGTCGACCGCGCGGACGATGCCCTTGCGGTCCAGCACGAAGCGGGCGGGGATCGGCAGGCGCCACACGGTGTCGCCGTTGACCTTCGGCAGATCGTTGCCGAATTTACTATACACGGCGATCAGGTCGTCCGGAAGGTCCATCGCCAAGCCGAAGGATTCGGCGACCCGGTTTCCGGCGTCGTGCAGCAGGTCGAAATCCAGTTTCGACTTGACCTTCAGGTCGCGCAGATGGCTCGGCAACTGCGGCGAGATGACGACGAGATCGGCGCCCATCGCGCGGATGTCGGGGAGGACTGCATTCAAAGCATACAGCTCTGATCTACAGTAGGGTCACCAACTGCCGCGAAAGAACGAGACGACCAAGGGGCCGCGGGCGAGCAGGCCGGCCGAGGCGATGGCCGCCCCATCCTGATTCGCCAGGGTGAAGGCGGGCGCCTTCTGTCCGATTTTGGGCATCCGGTCGCGAAAACCCGACGCGCGCTGATCGGCGGTGACGCGGTGCATGATGGCGAGCGCATCCGGAGGAATGCGGCCCGGCTTGGTGCCGTCCCCCTCCGCAGCTCGGCGAATCGTCGCCAGTTGGTCCTTCAGGGATGGCATCCTGCCTCCTCCGTCCGTCGCGGCTCGATGGTGTACGACCTGGGCGCCGATTGGGAGCCGAGTTGTACAGGATTCCTGTGTGCGGGTGCGAAAGATGTACGGGAATCGCCGCCTCCGCACGGCAAGATGTACAAGATTAACCACCCAGCCGAGGTCAGGCGTACACGTTGACCGGCTTGGGTCCTTCGCGCACAACCCGGCGCGACAGCAACGGAACCGGCGCATGAACTTCGACGACCTCGCGGTGGGCCAGACGGCCAGCCTCGGCAAGACCATCACGGAGGCCGACATCCTGCTGTTCGCCGCCGTCAGCACCGACACCAATCCCGTCCACATCAACGCCGAGGCCGCCAAGGCGTCGATTTTCGGAGAGCGGATCGCGCACGGGATGCTGTCGGCCGGGCTGATCAGCGCGGTGCTCGGCACCCGCCTGCCCGGCCCCGGAACGATCTACCTTGGCCAGAGCCTGCGGTTCCGCGCCCCGGTCAAGATCGGCGACACGGTGACGGCGACGGTCGAGGTCACGGCGCTCGACCCCGCCAAGCGGCGGGCCACGCTCAAGACCATTTGCGCCGTCGCCGGCAAGCTGGTGATCGAGGGCGAGGCGCAGGTGCAGATACCCGGCTAAGGCGGGGGTGATGCGGGTCTTTCGCGACTGGCGCGGGTTGCCCGAGGATGCGCGCGGCGCGACCGTCGCGCTCGGCAATTTTGACGGCGTCCATCGCGGCCACGTCGCGGTGATCCGGGCCGCGCACGCGGCGCGGCCGGACGCCCCCCTCGCCGTGCTGACGTTCGAGCCGCATCCGCGCGAGGTGTTCCGCCCCGACGATCCGCCGCTACGGCTGATGCTGTCGCCGGAGCGGGCCGACGCGCTCGCCGCCCTCGGGGTCGCGTTGCTGTACGAACTGCCGTTCGATCTGGAGTTCAGCCGCAAGCCCGCCGAGGCGTTCGTGACCGAGATCCTCCACGAGGGGCTGGGGGCGCGGCATCTGGCCTGCGGCCCGGATTTCGCGTTCGGCCATCGCAAGGGGGGCGACACGGCGTTCTTGGCGGCGCGCGCCGAGGCGCTCGGCATCGGGCTGACGCTCGTGCCCCGCGT
>JBAWFF010000167.1:0-1891 GCA_049591635.1 Acetobacteraceae bacterium | reverse complement strand
TGCTGCTCGGTCAGCAGGCCGATGACGTGGCCCGCCTCCGGCCCGTCCACCACCGCGAGCGCGTCGCTCTCGGCCCGCTCGAAGGCGCTGATCGCCTCCTTGATCGTCATCTGCGGCAGCAGCATGTCGCCCGATTGATGGAGCACGTCGCTGACCTTGTGGCCGTCCGCCTCGTCGGCGTGCGCCTCGGCGACATAGACGATCCCGGCGTAGCGGTCGTCGGCGTCCAGAACCACGACCCGCTGCGTCGAGCCGAGCGGGAAGTCGCGGCGGAACGAGGACAGCGGGGTCGCCGCGCGGACCGTGCGGACCTCGCGGCGCATCATCCGCCCGACCGTCAGGTTGCGCATCCACCCGACATCGACGGCGCTGCGGATCGCCTCGCCGCGCAGATGGAAACGCCAAGTCGCGAACGAGTAGCCGAACAGCCGGCGCACGGTGAGCGCCGAGACGACGACGGCCCCCAGCACGGCGATCGTCAGCGGCAGGCTGCCGGTGGCCTCCAGCGCGAGGAACCCCATCGTCAGCGGCGCGCCGATGATGGCGGCGGCCACCGCGCTCATTCCCACCACCGCACTGACCACGCCGGGGACGGCGTGCGTCGGGATGATCAGGGCCTCCACGCCGCCGAAGAACTTGCCGACCAGGGCGCCCAGGAACAGCGAGGCGAAGAACAGGCCGCCGCGAAAGCCCGAGCCGATCGAAACCGCCGAGGCGGTTGACTTCAGCACCACCAGCAAGCCGACCCAGGCGACGGTGTAGGGGGCGGCGATCACCATGCCGATCGCGCCGTGCCCCGAGGAGAGGACCGCGGGCGTAATGAGGGCGAGGGTGCCGACGACGGCGCCGCCGATCATCGGGCGCAGGCTCGCCGGCACGCCGCTCTTGCGAAACAGTCCCTCGGTCAGGGTCACGCCGCGCATGATGGCGATGCCGACCAGGGCGCAGACAAAGCCGAGCAGCAGGATCGAGGGGTAGTGCTCCGGCAGCAGCGCCGGGATGACGACGTGGACGTCGAACGGGGAGCGGCCGAACAGGTGGAGCACCGAAACGGCCACCAGCGCGGCGACGGCGACCGGGGCGAAGGTACCCAGCGTGTAGGTCCCGATCACCAGCTCGAACCCATAGAACGCCCCGGTCAGCGGTGCGTTGAATGCGGCCGAGATGGCACCGGCCGCCCCGCAGCCGACCAGCAGGCGCATGTCGGAGCGCCGCACCCGGAAGCTGCGTCCGATGCGCGAGGCGAGGCCGGCGCCCATCTGGGTGTAGCCCGCCTCCAGCCCGATGGAAGCGCCGACGCCGTTCGAGATGATGGTTTGCAGCATGACGATGATGCTGCCGGTTAGCGACATCCGCCCGCCATGCAGCGCGTTGGCCTCGATCGGGTCGATGGCGCGGTGCGGCGACAGCTTGCCGACTCCGAGGGTAAACAGCCCCATCAACAGGCCGCCGAGGAGCGGGACCACGAGCGCCCGGCGCCAGTCCACCGAGGCCATTGCGCTCAGGTGCTGGTTGAGGCCGATGTCGAACAACGCCATGTGGGCGAGTTGGGCGGCCTCGGTCATCACATAGACGACGATGCCGGCGACCGTGCCGACAAGCGCGGCCAGCACCACCAGCCCCAGCTCGTCGGCGCGGACCAGCGCGCGCAGGGTCTGCGGGGCGTGCATGACAACGCCGAGCGGGTCGCGATGGCGCCGAGGGGCATCCCGCCGGACCTTATCGCCCTTGGCGCTGTCGCGCGCGGACGCAGCTCCGGCGCCGGACGCGACGCGGGCCGTCGCGAGGGTCGGGTCGCCGGTGACAGCGGACATGAGCGGACGTCCAGGGGCAGGAAGGCGGTGGAATCACGAACGAGCCGCCGGCCGACCGGCCGGCGGTTTGGATGACG
>JBAWFF010000166.1:0-2474 GCA_049591635.1 Acetobacteraceae bacterium | reverse complement strand
CGCGCCGACTGGGCCCGCTCGCCGGCGATACCGAGGTCCTCGCTCAGCGTGGCGGCGAGCGTGTCGGTTTGCCGGTCCAGATCCTGCTGCAGCCGCGGATCGCTAGCCCCTTCCCGGCGAGCGAGGGCGGCCTGCATCTGGGCGAAGTCGGCGGCCGCGGCGCGCGCGTAGTCGATCGACATCAGCGATCTGTCGAAGGTCCGCACCACCAGACCGCCGGCGGCGCCGATACCGCGCAGCGCCACGAGCCCGAGGCAAGCGGCAATCGCGCTCATGAGCACGAACGCGATCAGGATCTTGCCACGCACAGTCAGCAGGAGCGCGGGCATACGCCAAGGAGCCGCCGGGAACGCCAGCCTCATCGGCCCAGCGTGACGCGATCTTGTTAACGCGAGGCTAACCCGCGCTGCATCGAGGCCGCACGCGCTGGAGGAGCTTGCTGCGGGTGCCGGTCAAAGCGCCGCGTTCTCTCGCACCCAGATCACGAACTCCTCGTCCGCAATCTCTCCGGCGGCCAACTGGAGCATCGCGACCGCCGCCTCGGCATCGCTGACCGGAAAGCGGCATCCATTCAGTCGCAGGCACGATTCCAACGCGACATAGGCGGTCCGTTTGTTACCGTCGACGAACGGATGGTTGCGGACGAGCGCGATCGCATACAGCGCCGCGATCTGGGCGATGTCCGGGTCGCCGTAGGAGGCATGGTTCATCGGCCGCGCAAGCGCGCTGTCCAGCAGCCCGGGATCGCGGATGCCCTGAGCGCCGCCATGCGCCGCGAGTTGCTCGTCGTGGACCGCTAGTATCAGCTTGCGCGAGAGCCAGATCGTCACTTCGCGAGTTCACGAAGAACCGCCGCTCGTTCCTTCATGACTTGCCGCGCGACTTCCATCTGACGCTCGAACTCCGGGTCAGCCGTGGAAAGACGCAGCCCATCCGGCATCTCCACGACTTGCAGCGTGTCGCCCTTTTGGATGCCCAGCTTCACCAGCAGTTCCTTCGGCAGGATCACCCCCACCGAATTGCCGATGCTCGTTAGCTTGACTGCGGTCATGGCTCACCTCCAAGGATGAGTTATAACAGAAGTTCTACCATTCCGCCAGTCCATATTGTCACCTCTCCCTCTGGGAGAGGTCGCCGCGGAGCGGCGGGTGAGGGCGGGCACGCCGGCCAAAGACCCTCACCCGCGTCGCTGCGCTCCGCGACCTCTCCCGCGAAGAGCGGGAGAGGTGACGTCAGGACGCGACCTGACGACCCCGGCTGCGGGTGGCGGCACCGAGCAGGCCGATCGCGGCGGCGAGCAGGCCGAATGTCGTCGGTTCCGGCACGGCGCTCGGCCGCTCACTGAGGAACACGCCCGAATCCGACGTGTAGGTGAGCCCGTCCGGGAGAGTGAGGCCGAGGGAGGCGGTGTGGCCGAAATCCGCCACGCCGCTGCCGATGGTGGAAACGCCACCTTCCGCCTCGATGAGGACGTCGCGAGCACGATCGGAGAGATCGAACGGCATGGACAAATCGTAGCTGTATGCCCCGGCTCCGGTTGCACAGACGTACACCACGTGGATGCTGCTTGCGAAGTTCGATGAGGGGCAGCTTCCGGTCGGCCCGGACGCCAGACTCACGCTGAGCTGCTCGCCTTCCAACGGAACCAGATTGCTGGTGAAGACTCCGAAGTTGAACTGCGCGTCGGCGGCGATAAGATGGGCTCCGTTCTTGCTGTTGAAAGCCACCACGTTAGGGTCGTCGATCAACGTTCCGTCGATGTGGACCGAGATGGAGCCCATCACGATTCCGTCTATCGGTCCGACTATATGCAGGGTGTCCACGAAGTTGGCCGTCGCAATGATTTCATTGGCGAGGTTGAACGGAACATCCGTGCCGCCATGAGCGTACGTATGTAACTGCCCGGTGGCCAGGTCGGCCGAAGACGAGACTGGACCAAAGTTCAGAGTGGGTCCGATGAAGGCACCTGGCGACGAACCCGCGGCCTTCGTTGTGCCAACGATGTCGTAGGGGAATGCCCCATCGCCGGCTGCCGTCGCGGAAAAGCCCGCCAGCGCCGGCGCGGACCACGCGCAGGCGATCGCCATTCCAAGAAACGCCGCGTGCTTGCCGATCATGTCGTCGTCCCTTCCGATGGGTACGGCGACACGCTATCGTCTTCGCCCAATCGACCGCATCATCAGTTCTGATGAGGCTCTACGGAACGATTCCCCTGGGGCGATGCCGCGACCCCGCGCAGCAGGTTGACGAGTTCCGCCTGTCGCGTGACGCCGAGCCGGCCGAAGATCGCTTGGATCTGGGTGCGGGTCGTTGCGAGCGAGACGGAATGCGCTTCGGCGACCTCGGAGGCTGACAGTCCGCGCAGCAGCGCGCCCGCGACCCGGCCTTCGGCGCCGGTCAGCCCGAACAGCGCGGCGAGGCGCTCCGGCAAGCCCATCGGGGTCGCGCGCGGATCAACGACATGGACCCAGGCG
>JBAWFF010000165.1:0-7268 GCA_049591635.1 Acetobacteraceae bacterium | reverse complement strand
CGCCTGCCTTGGCGGCCGGCTGGGGTGCCGCCTGCGCGGGCTTGGCCGCGGGCGCCGGCGCCGGGAGCGGGTCCGGAGTCTGCGCCAGTGTGCGCAGATAGGCGATGACGTCGGCGCGCTGCTGGGTGTTCTTGATCCCGGTGTAGGTCATGTGCGTCCCGGGCGCATAGGTCTGCGGATCGAACAGCCACTTGTTCAGCTGCTCGTAGGTCCAGGGCTGGCCCTTGAACTTCTGCAGCGCCGCCGAGTAGTCGAAGCCCGACTCGTGATCGTGCGGGCCGCCGACCACGCCGAAGAGGTTCGGTCCGATCAGCGGCTTGCCGCCCTGATTGAACGTATGGCACGCGGTGCAGACCTGATGGACGAAGGTGTCGCCCTTCTGGACATTGGCCGAGGCGAGGAGCGGCACGATCGGCGCCGGTCCGACAGGAGCCTTCGGGGCACCGCCCGCGGCCTCCGGCGCGACCTGCACGGCGATGGCGGGCTTGGCCGGGGGCTCCTCGTAGATCAGGTTGTCGCCGAGGAGGCCGGTGATGAAGAAGGCGATGCCGGCGACCAGGACCGCGGCGATACCCTTGTTGACGTCCAAACTGTCCATACGCCGTGGCTTCCCCGTCTCGTCCGTTGCGCGAGCGCGTACCCGTCCATAGGGTGCGGCGCAAGATAGGGAAACGTTCAGAGCCTCGCAATCCGGCCCATTGGACCCATCGTGACACCAATCATCGTCATCCCCGCCCGCATGGCCTCCGAACGGTTTCCGGGCAAGCCGCTCGCCGTCATCCACGGGCGGCCGATGATCGTCCACGTGCTGGACCGCGCCCGCGCGGCGGGGATCGGCGAAGTGGCCGTTGCTTGCGGGGATCCGGAGATCGCCGACGCGGTCCGTGTGGCGGGCGGGATCGCGGTGCTGACCGATCCTGATCTGCCGTCCGGCTCCGATCGCGTCCACGCCGCCTTGACGACCCTCGACCCCGAGGGCCGCCATGACGTCGTGCTGAATTTGCAGGGCGACGTGCCGACCGTCACCGCCGGGCAGATGCGCGCCGCGCTCCGCCCGTTGGATGATCCCGCGATCGATATCGGCACCGTGGTCGCGCCGATCGCCTCGGCCGTGGAGGCGCGGACGGCCTCGTTCGTCAAGGCCGTCTGTGCCTTCGCCGAGGGCGCGGAGACGGCCCCGGCGCTGTATTTCTCCCGCGCGCCGGTGCCTTGGGGCGATGGGCCGCTGTGGCACCACGTCGGCATCTACGCTTGGCGCCGCGCCGCGCTGGCGCGCTTCGTCGCGCTGCCGCCGAGCGCGCTGGAATTGCGCGAGGGGCTGGAACAGCTACGGGCGTTGGAGGCTGGGATGCGGATCGGCTGCGCCCGCGTGGCGCACGGACTGTTCGGGGTGGATACGCCGGCCGATCTGGCGCGGGCGCGGGAGATGCTGAGGCCATGAATGGTGTGATCGCCTTCCAGGGGATGCCGGGGGCCTATTCGGACCTGTCCTGCCGCACCGCGTTTCCAGCGATGACCACTCTGCCCTGCGAATCCTTCGAGGCGGCGATCGAGGCGGTGCGCGACGGACGCGCCGAACTCGCCATGCTGCCGTGCGAGAACACGCTGGCCGGGCGGGTGCCCGACATCCATCATTTGCTGCCGCAATCGGGGCTGTTCGTGGTGGGCGAGCACTTCCACCGGGTCGAGCACTGCCTAATGGCGCCGAAGGGCGCGACGATCGAGGGGCTGAAGCGCGCCCATTCCCACACCGTTGCGTTGGGGCAGGTTCGCCAGTTGCTACGCCGGCTGAATCTGACGCCGGTGGTGGAGGCCGATACGGCGGGCGCGGCGCAGATCATCGCGGCGCGCGGCGGGACGGAGGACGCGGCGATCGCCTCGGCGCTGGCCGCCGAGATCTATGGGCTGGAGATATTGGCCGCGAACGTCGAGGACGCGGCGCACAACACCACGCGGTTCTACGTCATGGCCCGCCGGCCGATCGCGCCGGAGCCCTCGACTTCTGGGCTGATGACCACCTTCGTCTTCCGGGTCCGCAACGTGCCTGCCGCGCTCTACAAGGCGCTCGGCGGCTTCGCGACCAACGGCGTCAATATGACCAAGCTGGAGAGCTACATGCTGGCCGGGCAGTTCGTCGCCACCCAGTTCCTGTGCGATTGCGATGGCCACCCCGAACAGCCGGCGCTGCGCCGGGCGCTGGAGGAGTTGGCGTTCTTCTCGTCGGAGGTGCGGGTGCTGGGGGTGTATCCGGGGGCGGCGTTCCGGGCGACGCAGGGGTAACACGATTGCAAAATTGCCGGAGTCGTGTTAGTTAGTCACGCTGATCCGCGAGGGCGCGCGACGTGACCGAGCACTATGGCTTCAACGATGATCTGATCCTGCCCTTCATCTTCGTTCCGCACGGCGAGGGCGAGACGCCCGAACTCCAGGAGTTCAAGGCGCGCTACCCGGGCTGGTTCACGATCCCGGCGGAGTTCACGCCGCATGACGGGCCGGGGTCGTCGGAGAGTGCCGTTCCGACAGTGGTCGACGCGGAGCGCTGGCCTGAGCCGGACCGTTTCCAGGCGCCCCACCCGGGATGGGCGGCCCCCGCCCGTCTCGGCGACAGCAACCCGGCATTGTCCGCGCGGGCATTCCAACGGGCGTACGAGGTCCACGGGGATGCCGTACAGGCGCTGCGGGCGTTGCGCGACCGCACCGATGCGTTCGCCGATGACGCGCCCGAGTCGACGCGCGCGACCCCCGCCAAGGATCCGGCATCGACGAATCCGGAGTTGATCGAGGTAAATCGCTTCACGTCCGATCCGTCTGATGCCGCCAGAGGCTTGGGCATGTCTCCAATGAACTTTCGGAAGGCGATTCACTCCCTTAAGGACGGGCTCGGTTTGAGAGGCGATGACGATTTGCTTTTTCATATTCCTTCGGGCGACGTATTCTTTAATGGCGAGAACGTTGGAAACCTGCATGATGAGTAAGGACGCCGACGATACTGAGGAACGAGCTTTTTTCATGCTTGACTTCGTCGGCGACCGTCTTGATCCGGCGCCGCTCATGGCCCTTCTCCCATTAACGGCCGTACGGCCAAAAAGAAAAGGTGATCCGCTGGGACCGACCCGGGATGGCAAGACGCCGCGTGCCAAGATGGGATACTGTGGATTCCAGACGGATGATAAAGTGCCTGCTAAGAATCCAAACGAACATGCGGAATTCCTGATGCAGGTGATTTCGACTCATCTAAATGGGATACGGTCTATAATGTCCGCGCAGTCATTAGCTTGGAAAGCTGTATTGTTCGAGGGCTCATCGGAGGGACAACGTTTCTCCGACCTCGACCCGGAAATCCTCCGTAAAGCGGAGGAGTTGGGGTTGCCTCTTTCATTCGAAAAGGCAATAACTGCGCCCCCCGATGTCGGCCGGAGCGAACCGTAGCCGCATAGTTCGGGGCGACCCGCCCACTTATATGGTTTCGGGCCGAGCTGAACGGCGGCGCGAAGTCTGCGTCATCGCGAGCCGAAGGCGAAGCGATCCAGGCAAACACGCGGCGCGCCCGCCTGGATCGCATCGCTGCGCTCACGATGACGACGATTTCGATTCAATTTGGGCCGAATGGGGGTTGGGCGTCCAGGTGGTTCACGTTCTGCCCGGTCTCCGCCGTGATCATCTCCGCGACGATCCGGCGGTGACATTGCGCGGGGTCGCGCTCGAAGCACAGCAGGCAGCTTCGATGTTCGCGCGCGAGCATCGCGGCCTCCGCCAGTGCGGCTAGCGGCTCGTCGCCGGTCATGTGGGCGCGAAAGATCACCTCCATTCGCTCAGGATGGCCGACGCGCACCGCCTGGCGGCCCTCCTTCGGCGTACCGAGGGGTTGCAGATGCACGTAGCCGATCCCCCTAGCGTCGAGCCCGGCGGCGAGTTGGCGTTTGGAGAAGCCCGGCTTGCGCGACGAAGCCACCGCGCGCACGTCGATCAGCAGCGCCACGCGCGCTTCGACGAGGGTATCGAGCACCGCGTCGATCGTCGTGCCCTCGTAGCCGATGGTCAGCAACTCGGTCACGCGGCCAGCCAGTCCTCGATCAGCCGTCGGGCGATGGAATCGCCACGCGGCAGCATGAAGCCGTGGCGGTCGGGGTCGCGGACCTGGGCGCGGGGAAACCAGCGCACGTCGATCAGCTCGGTCTGGTCGATGATGATTTCCTCGGTCAGCGCCTCGCCATAGTAGCCGAGCATGATGTTGCCGGGGAACGGCCAGGGCTGGCTCGAATGATACCAGACGTCGCCGACGCGGACGCTGGATTCCTCGAAGACCTCGCGGCGCACTGCTTCCTCCAGGCTTTCCCCCGGTTCCAGGAAGCCCGCCAATGTCGAGTACATGTTGGCGCGCGGGAACCGCTGCGAGTGGCCCAGCAGGATGCTGTCCTCGCGGGTGATCAGCATGATGACGGCGCAATCGGTGCGCGGGAAATGATCGGTTCCGCACGAAGTGCAGTGCATCACATGTCCCGCCGACTTCACCTCGCACGGTGCACCGCAGACGCCGCAGAAGCGGTGGCGCGATCGCCAGTGCATCAGGCCGCGCGCGTGCGCGAGGACCGCCGCCTCGGGGCGCGGCTCGCCCCAGCCGACCGAGCGGATGTCGACGAAGCTTCCCAATAGGCCCGTCAGCAGCGGCGCGGGGTCGTCGGCGGCGCTGACATCGACGGCGAACAGCGCTTGTCCGTCGAGCAGGCCCAGGAACGCCCACGCGCCGCCGTCCAGCCGCAGCGGGCCGGCGGCTTCCCCGGCGACGTACACCGCCTCCGGCCGCTTCTCCTCCATTCCGGCGACCAGGTTGCGGCTGCGCCACATCGGGACGAACAGCGATCGCGGGTCGGCGAGCCGCGCCTCGATCCACGCGACGTCGTCCCGCCGCTCCCCGGCGCGGTCGAGCGGACTGGAGGAATAGACGTTCGGGCGGGTGGCGGCGATGAGGGGCACGGGGCGCTCGGATGCTGCGGAGGGTGGAAGACGGTGACACGGGCGGCGACGGCGGACAATGCGGGGAGTGCCTTGCGGCTTGCTCACCAGAGACGATATATGGGCTCAAATGAGGAGTGGGTCATGGCGAGCGCTGCGACGGGTTATGTCGGGTTGTCGTTGATCCAGGAGGTCGAGAAGGGCTTGCCGGTATCGGCGCTCGATCACCTCGTGCGATCCCTGGCGCCGAACGATGCGGCGTTCGCGTTCCGGCTGGTGCCTCGGGCGACCCTGGCCCGACGCCGGACTGGTGATGCCAGGGTGGCGCGGCTATCGCCGGCCGAGGGCGCCCGCGTCGCCCGTCTCGCCAAGGTCTGGGCCATGGCGCGGGAGGTTTGGAAGGACGACGATGCCGCGCGTGAGTTCCTGTTCCGCCCGCATATGCTGCTCGGGGGGCGGCCTCCCGTGGACGTGGTGCTGGCGAGTGAGTTCGGAGGGCCGCTGGTCGAGAACATCCTTGGGGGTCTGTTGTACGGAACCGCTGTGTGACAGCGCAGAATCTAGACCGCGTCCTCACGGCCTATCGGATTGGTGACCCGGACGGTGCATTTCCGATCTTTGAAGCCGCCGGGTCGAAGCTCTATCCGGGCCGCTGGAATACCGCCGACAGCCCCATGATCTATGCCTCCCAGCACTATTCGACGGCGTTGCTGGAAAAGCTCGCTCGCGGCAACGGCCAACTGCCGCCGAATCAGCACTACGTTGAGATTGTGATTCCCAATGGCGTCCCCTACGAGATGATCGAGCCAGCCCATCTTTCCGGCTGGGACGATGCCTCGCCCGCGGCTTCCAGGGCCTACGGTGAAACATGGCAACGCGAGTGCCGCTCGACGCTGCTGCTGGTGCCGAGCGTGCTCGCCCGGATGGAGCTGAACATCCTCATCAATCCCGAGCACCCCGCGTTTCCCTCGATCGCGCACGGGCTGCACCGTCCGGTATGGTGGGATCCGCGGCTGTTCCGCTGAGGCGGGGCAGCCGTCGCTTGCCGGAGCACCCGCGAGCCGGCATATAAAGCGTGGGAGGTCGGCATGGACGGGCGCCTTGCCAACCCGGTCAGGTCCGGAAGGAAGCAGCCGCAGCGAGTTTCCGCTCGGGTCGTGATCGGCCTCCCACCTCGCACTCTCGAAGGGTCAGGCCCAAACGCGCATGTCCGGCCTGTTCCAGGACGATCCGCAGCCAGACGCGCCACCTCCGCCGCCCGGCCCTGGGCTGTTCGGCGATAGCGGGCCGGCGCCCTATCGGGTGCTGGCGCGGAAATATCGCCCGGCCATATTCGACGACCTGATCGGGCAGGAGGCGATGGTCCGCACCCTGCGGAACGCCTTCGCGATCGGACGGGTAGCGCACGCCTTCATGCTCACCGGCGTGCGCGGCGTCGGCAAGACGACCACCGCCCGCATCATCGCCCGCGCGCTCAATTGCGTCGGCCCGGACGGGACCGGCGGACCGACCGCCGATCCGTGCGGCGTCTGCCCGAACTGCGTCGCGATTCTCGCCGACCGGCATCCCGACGTGGTGGAGATGGACGCCGCCTCGAACACCGGGGTCGATGACGTGCGCGAGATCATCGAGGCGACGCGGTTCCGCCCGATGCAGGCGCGCGCCAAGGTCTTCGTCATCGACGAGGTCCACATGCTGTCGCGCAACGCGTTCAACGCGCTGCTGAAGACGCTGGAGGAGCCGCCGTCGCACGTGACCTTCGTGTTCGCCACCACCGATCTGCGCAAGGTTCCGATCACCGTCCTGTCGCGCTGTCAGCGCTTCGACCTGCGCCGGGTGCGGATAGCCGAGCTGTCGGCGCATTTCACCCGCATCGCCGCCGCCGAGGGGGTGGCGGCGGAACCGGCGGCGCTCGACCTCATCGCGCGCGCCGCCGACGGTTCGGTGCGCGACGGACTTTCCCTCCTCGATCAGGCGATCGCGCGGGCCGAGGACGGCGTCACCGCCGCCGATGTCGCCGACATGCTGGGGCTGGCCGATCGCGAGGCGATCTTCGATCTGCTGGAGGCGGTGATGGCGGGGCGCCCGGCCGCCGCGCTGGCGGTGACCGAGCGCGCGCATGAGCGTGGTGCCGATCTCGGCGTGATGCTGGCGGATCTGCTGGAACTGCTGCACACGCTGACGCGCCTCAAATCCGTTCCCGGCTTGCGCGACAGCCACGAGTTGCCGGAGGCCGAGCGCACGCGCGGGGCGGCGCTCGCCGACCAGCTCTCCATCTCGACCCTGGCGCGGGCGTGGCAGATCCTGCTGAAGGG
>JBAWFF010000164.1:0-20120 GCA_049591635.1 Acetobacteraceae bacterium | reverse complement strand
TCGTCAAGCCCGGCCCGGTCGGCTGGGCGGATCGCCAGCACGGGGCGGCCGGGGTGATGGCCGACGATCTGATCGCCGGCGCGCTGGGCGCCGGTATCCTCTGGGCCGTGCGCACGCGGTTTCCGCTTGTGTTCGGCTAGCGATCCTCCCCACGCTCTTCGGCACCCCCCGGCACCCAAAGCACGTCGTTGTCCGCGCCGTTGAGCGTACGCGCGAGGACGAACAGGTGATCCGACAGGCGGTTCAGGTAGCGCAGTAGCGCGGGATTGATCGCCTGGACCGCGCCGAGCCGCACGAGGTCGCGCTCGGCACGCCGGACCGTCGTGCGCGCCATGTGCGCCTGGGCCGCTCCCGCCGTGCCCCCCGGCAAGACGAAGCTGCGCAACGGCGCCAGTTCGCCATTCATGGCGCGGATTTCGGCCTCCAACCGTGCCGCCGGTCCATCCGTCAGACGCAGCCGCGCGCCACCTTCACCGGGAACGCAAAGATCAGCGCCGAGGTCGAACAGGTCATTCTGCACCCTCGCCAGCATCGCATCCGCGGCTTCGGGTAATTGTGTCGCGCGCAGGACGCCGATGGCCGCGTTGGCCTCGTCCACCGCCCCCATCGCGACCACGCGCGCATCGTCCTTGCGAACTCGCGCGCCATCGCCGAGCGAGGTGTCTCCGCCGTCGCCCCCACGCGTGACCACTCTATCGATGCGGACCATCCCGATTCTCCTGACGAGGCTCTTCCAAGACCACCCGTTGACCTCGCGGCGGTTCCCGGGGCAAGGGCGCCGGCATGAATGCCCGCGTCCACGTCGTCGGCGCCGGGCTCGCCGGCCTTGCCGCCGCGCTGAGTCTGGTCGAGGCCGGGCGGCCCGTCACGCTCTATGAAGCGGGGGCGGCCGCCGGGGGGCGGTGCCGGTCCTATTTCGATCGGGCGCTGGGCCTGACGATCGACAATGGCAACCACCTGCTTCTCAGCGGCAACCATGCGGCATTCGCCTATCTGGCCGAGATCGGCGGCGCCGGGGCGCTCGCCGGGCCCTCGGAACCGATGTTTCCGTTCCTCGACCTGCGCGATGGCGCGCGCTGGGTGGTGCGGCCGAATCGCGGGCGGTTGCCGTGGTGGGTGCTGTCGGCGCACCGGCGGGTGCCGGGGACGCGGGCGGTGGACTATGTGCGTCTGCTCAATCTCCGCTCCGTCGCCGACGATCGCGGCGTGACCGAGGCGGTACGGAACGGGCCGCTTTACGAGCGACTGGTCGCGCCGTTGGCGATCGCCGCCCTCAACACGCAACCCGACACCGGTCTCGCCCGCCTGCTTGGCGCGGTGGTGCGGGATACGCTGATGCAAGGCGGCGCGGCCTGCTTGCCGCGCTTCCCACGGGCCGGCTTGTCTGTCGCGTTCGTCGAGCCGGCGCTGGCCCGGCTGACGGCGCGGGGAAGTATCATCCGGCTGGGAAAGCGGGTCGCCGCACTGACAATCGCCGACAATCGCGCCACCGCCCTGCATCTCGTCAATGAGGACGTCCCGCTCGGCACCGACGAATCCGTGATTCTCGCCGTCCCGCCCTGGATCGCGACGGACCTGCTCGCCGGACTGTCCGCGCCGGACGTGTTCGAGGCGATCCTGAATGTCCATTTCCGGTTGACTGCGGACCCAGGACCGGCCGGCTTCATCGGCCTGATCGGCGGGACCGCCGAATGGGTGTTCGTCAAGGACGACCATGTCTCGGTGACGATCAGCGCGGCGAACCGACTGCTCGACACGCCGGCCGAGACGCTGGTGGCGGCGGTCTGGCCGGAGGTGCGCGCCGCGCTCGATCTTGACGCCATCCCGATGCCGCCCTGGCGCGTCGTGAAAGAGCGGCGCGCCACCTTCGCCGCGACCGCCGCGCAGGAGCGCCGCCGTCCCGGCCCGCGCGTCGGGCTCGCCAATCTCGCCCTCGCCGGAGACTGGACGGCGACCGGGTTGCCCGCGACGATCGAAGGTGCGATCAGGTCCGGCCGCCGCGCCGCGCAGGTCATTCTCGTTGCTTGAAACCAGTCTCCTGACTGAAGCCGTGGCGCGCGCCGCCGCCGCGCTGGCCCGCCGTCAACGCGACGACGGCCACTGGGTGTTCGAGCTGGAGGCGGACTCCACCATCCCGGCGGAATACGTGCTGCTGGAGCATTTCCTCGACCGCATCGACGATCCGCTCGAACAGAAGATCGGCGTCTATCTGCGCGCCAACCAAGGGGCGCATGGCGGTTGGCCGCTGTTTCACGCCGGCGCTTTCAACCTGTCATGCAGCGTGAAGGCGTATTTCGCGCTGCGCTGCATCGGCGACGCGGCGGACGCGCCGCACATGCTGCGCGCCCGCGACGCGATCCTCGCCGCCGGCGGGGCGGAGCGTTCCAACGTCTTCACCCGTGCCCAGCTTGCGCTTTTCGGGCAGGTGCCGTGGCGCGCGGCCCCGGTAATGCCGGTCGAGATCATGCACCTGCCGCTGTGGTTCCCATTCCACCTCAGCAAGGTCTCGTATTGGTCGCGCACCGTGATCGTGCCGCTGCTGGTGCTGATGGCGCGGCGCCCGCTGGCGCGAAACCCGCGCGGGATCGGCATCGCCGAGCTGTTCCGCACCCCGCCCGAGCAGGTGCGCGACTGGATACGCGGGCCCTACCGCTCGGCGTGGGGGCGGTTCTTCAAGGGCCTCGACACCGCGCTGCGGGCCGGGACGCCGCTGCTGCCCGCGCGCTCCCGGCGGCGCGCGATCGACAAGGCGGTTGCGTTCGTCACCACGCGGCTGAACGGCGATGACGGGTTGGGCGGCATCTATCCGGCCATCGCCAACAGCGTGATGATGTTCGACACGTTGGGCTTCGACCCCGCCGCCCCGCCCGCCGCGACGGCGTGGGGCGCCGTGCGCAAACTTCTGGTGATCGAACACGATCGCGCCTACTGCCAGCCCTGCCTGTCGCCAGTCTGGGATAGCAGTCTCGCCGGCCACGCGATGGCCGAGGCGGGGGACGCCGCTTCCGTGGATGCCGCCTGCGCCTGGCTTCGCGGCCGGCAGATCAATGACGTGGTCGGCGACTGGGCGGTGCGCCGCCCCGGCCTGCCGCCTGGAGGCTGGGCCTTTCAATACTGGAACGACTACTATCCCGACGTGGACGACACCGCGGTCGTCGGGATGCTGCTCCACCGTCAAGGCGATCCGGTGTATGCGGACGCGCTGCGCCGGGCTCGCGCCTGGATCGTCGGGATGCAGTCGAGCGACGGCGGCTGGGGTGCGTTCGAGCCGGAGAACACGCATCTGCATCTCAACCACATCCCGTTCGCCGATCACGGCGCGCTGCTCGATCCGCCGACGGCGGATGTCACCGCGCGCTGCGTGTCGTTTCTCGCGCAGATCGGCATGGCGATCGACGACCCGATTCTCGCCCGCGCGCTCGGCTTCCTGCGGCGCGAGCAGACGGCGGACGGAAGCTGGTTCGGCCGCTGGGGCACCAACTACATCTACGGCACATGGTCCGTGCTATGCGCGCTGAATGCCGTGGGCCTGCCGCGTGAAGACGTGGCGATACGTGGGGCCGTCGCGTTCCTGCTGTCGGTGCAGCGCGAGGACGGCGGCTGGGGCGAGGACGAGGAGAGCTATAGCGCGGCGCCGCCCGGCCGCTATGGCGAGAGCACGCCGAGCCAGACCGCCTGGGCGCTGCTCGGCCTGATGGCCGCCGGCGAAGCGGCCCACCCGGCGGTCGCGCGCGGCATCGCGCTCCTGGCCGGCACGCAGCGCACGGACGGGGAATGGAGCGAACTGCCGTACACCGCGGTCGGCTTCCCGCGCGTGTTCTACCTGCGCTACCATGGCTATCGCCTCTATTTCCCGTTGCTGGCGATGGCGCGCTACCGCAACCTCCGGCAAGGCAATGACCCCAAGGTTGCCTTCGGGTTTTGAACGGATCGGCATCGTCACCGGGCTGGAGGCGGAGGCGCGAATCGCACGCCGCCTCGGCAGGATGGTGGCGGTCGGCGGCGGCACCTCGGACGGTGCAAAAGCGGCGGCGGGGATGCTGGCCGATCAGGGCGCGACCGCGCTGGTGAGCTTCGGCTTGGCGGGCGGCCTCGACCCGACGCTGGCGCCGGGCGCGCTGCTCGTTCCCGGGTCCGTGCTGATCGCGGGTGCGCGGTTGGCGACCGATCCCGCGCTGTCGCGTGCCCTCGGCGGTCCGACCATCACATGTCTGCTAGGGGCCGATGGGATCGCGGCGACGGCATCCGGCAAGGGGCTTCTGTGGCGCGAGACGGGATGCGCCGCGCTCGACCTCGAAAGCGGGGCGGTGGCGGATGTCGCCCGCGCGCACTCGCTGCCGTTCGCCGTGCTGCGCGCCGTGTGCGATCCCGCCGGCATGGACCTGCCGCCGGCCGCGTTGCTCGCGCTGGCGGCGAACGGGCGGATCGCTCCCGCGCGCATCCTTGGCGCCGTCCTTCGCGATCCCGCCCAGATTCCGGCCTTGTGGCGCCTCGGCCAGGCAGCTTCGCGAGCACGAGCCACGCTCGCTCGTCAGGTGGGAGCGATCCAGGCGCCCTTGCGGATGGGGCGGTGATCGCCCATTTCTTGCTCACCGGGATGCCGCTGATGGGTCCCGGGACTTGCTTCGCTCTGGTTGAAAGAGGGGGCCGATGACCACGCGCTTGTTCACGTCGCCGATGTTCCTAGGCTTCGACCATCTCGAGCAGATGCTCGAGCGTGCCTCGAAGACCTCGGCCGACGGGTATCCGCCCTACAACATCGAGCAGGTGAGCCCGACCGGGCTCAGGATCACGCTCGCGGTTGCCGGGTTCTCGATGGACGACCTCCAGATCACCCAGGAAGACAACCAGTTGGTGATCCGCGGACGGCAGGGCGCCGACGATGCCGACGATCGCGTGTTCCTGCATCGCGGCATTGCCGCGCGGCAGTTCCAGCGCGCTTTCGTGCTGGCGGAAGGGATCGAGGTGCGCGGCGCCTGGCTCGACAACGGCCTGCTCAACATCGACCTCGCCCGCCCGCAGCCCGAACCGCGGGTCAAGACGATCGAGATCAAGCGCGCGACCAACGGTGCCGCTGGGCCGATCCGGATGATGGACGCCAAGGTGGGCGAGGAGACGGGCCAGGGTTGAGCACGGGATTTTCACGGCGCCGGGGCCGCATTCGGACCGGCGCGAGGAGAGCACCATGAACACCAACACCAACGACAACAACGGCGAACCGACCGGCGCGGTGCAGGTCCAGTTCGACATCCGCCATCTGTCGGAGGCGCAACTGGCGCAACTCGGGGTGCAGCAGATCGCCTACATCCGCCCGGTCACCGTCAATGGTGAAGCGGGCTACTCGATACACGCCGCCGACGGCACGCCGATGGCGCTGGCGGGCGATCGCGACGTGGCGATCGCGGCGGTGTTGCAGCACGAAATGATGGCCGCGCTGGTGCATTGACCCTGGGCGGGCCAGATCGGCCCAGCCTCGGCACGCAGAAGCGCGCCGACCTCGGCGGCCGGACGCGCGGGGCTAAACAGATGGCCCTGCGCCTCCGCGACGCCCTCGCCCATCAGCGTCGCGAGCTGTTCGTGGGATTCGACGCCCTCGGCGGTGGTGCTCAGCCCGAGCGTCGCGCAGAGGCCGGCCACCGCGCGCACGATCGCCGCGCAATCAGCGCGCTGCCCGAGTCCGCTGATGAATGATCGGTCGATCTTCACCCGGTCGAACGGCACCCGCACGAGGGAGCCGAGCGATGAATACCCGGTGCCGAAATCGTCGAGCGCGAGCGACACGCCGATCGACTTGAGGTGTCGCAGCGTGCCGAGCGCCTCCTCGGTGTCCTGCAACACGACCGACTCCGTCACCTCCAGCTCCAGCCGCCCCGGCGCCAGGCCGGATGCATCGATCGCCGCCCGCACGTCGTCGGCCAGCCCGCCGCGGCGAAGCTGCACCGGCGATATGTTGACCGCGACCTTCATCGTGTTCGGCCACGTCGCCGCCTCGGCGCAGGCGCGGCGCAACACCCATGCGCCAATCGTCGCGATCAGGCCGCTCTCCTCGGCGAGTTGCACGAATTCGTCCGGACCGATGAGCCCACGTTCGGGGTGGTGCCAGCGCAGCAATGCCTCACACCCGGCGAAGCGGCGGAGGCGAATGTCGATCAGCGGCTGAAAGAACACCTCGAACTCTCCGGCCGCGACCGCGCGACGCAACTCCAGCTCCAGCCGCCCGCGGGCCGCGAACTCGCCCTCGATCGACGGCGCGAATTCCTGCCAGCCGCCGCGTACTGTGCCCTTGGCGCGATAGAGCGCGAGGTCGGCGGCACGCAGGATCGCGGCGGGATCGGCGCCGTCGCGCGGCGCCACCGCGATGCCGACGCTCCCGCCGATCACCACTTGGCGACCGCCGATCTCGAACGGCTCGGTCAGCTGGCGCACGATGCGTCGCGCCAAGGTCAGCGCCCCGGCGGGCTGGCGGCTGGAAAGCTGGATGACCGCGAACTCGTCCCCGCCGAGGCGCGCCACGATGTCCTGATCGCGCACGCAGGCGCATAGCCGGCCCGCGACCTGCTTCAGCAGCGCGTCTCCGAGCGGATGGCCGTAGGTGTCGTTGACCTCCTTGAAGTGATCGAGATCGATGCTCAACACGCCAAAACGGCGATCCTCGCGCAGCACCTGCTCCAATCGAGTCTGGAACAACATTCGATTGGCAAGGCCCGTCAGCGCATCATGATGCGCCATGTGGGCGATGCGTGCCTCGCTCCGCCGCCGCTCGGTTACGTCGCGGGAGACGAACAGGACCAGCTCCTCGCCGTTCACCCGCAACAATTCCGCCGAGGTGGACAGCTCGATCGTTTCGCCACGCGGCGTGCGCACGCCGTGGGCGATGTCGCGCATCCGCCCCGAGCGGCGCAGCTCCTCGATAATCTGAAGGCGGCCTAGCATCCCCGGCCACAGCTTCAGCTCGGCCGACGTTCGCCCGATCACCGCCTTGCGGCCGAGCCCGCTGGCCCGGAGGAACGCCTCATTCACATCGATCAGCCGGCCTTCGCGCAGCGTGCTGAGGACCATCTGATCGGGGCTGTTCTGAAACACAGTTGCGAACAACCGTTCGCTCCGTAGGAGCGCGTCCTCGGTCTGCTTGCGTGCCGTCACGTCGTGGTAAATCGCCAGCACCGCCGGCATACCATCCCAATCGGTCCGGCTGGCCATGCACTCGACCCAGACGACGCCTCCGTCGGGGCGAAGCAAACGGCATTCGTAACGCGTCGGCGGCGCATCGGCTTGCACGCGCGCGGCGATGCGCGCGCGCACCATCTCCAGGTCCTCGGGATGAATGCCGCTGCCGACGATGTGGCGTGCGACGGCGTCCTCCGGCGACGCGTACCCCTTGAGGTCCGCATAGGCCTGATTGGCGTGCAGCAACCGCCCGTTACGGTGGACCATGATGGCGGTCAGCGAGTTGTCCATGATCTCGGCAAGATGCCGGCGCGCGACCCCGCGCATATCCTGACCGGCATCGCGCGGGCATTCGGCAGTGCTGAAATCGGCCAGTTTCTCGGTCCGATGGTCGACCGTCATGCTCCCTGCCTCGGATCTGGACCGAAGACTGAGCCTAGAGTGGTGAGTCAATCATGAACAGGGTTTCCGCGAGGTTTACCCGGCGGGAGGAACTCCCGCCGACGCCAGCGCCTCGGCCTGACGTCGAGCGAGTGCCTCCTCGTCGAAATCCGCGACAAGCTCCTGGAACAAGCGGCTCCAGTTCAGTTCGGCGCGTAGCCGGACGAAGACGCCTCCGAGGCCGATCGCGGAACGGTCCATCAGGACAAACTCGCGAGGCGGACGCACGCCTCCGGTGCGCTTCAGCCCGGCATGGACTCGCTCGGCCACTTCCCGGCCGAACTGCGGATCGTCGGTCTCCTGAATGGGGCGAACCCGATCCTCGATCAGCGGCTCGTAGAGGAATTTCGCCCACATGTTGAGAACCCGCATCTTCTCGCGGGAGAGGTCCGTGAAGCCCCAGATCTCGTAGGCGTGGTGCGCCTTGTCCTCGTCGCCGTCGCGCACCGCCTCGTAGAGGGTAATGACCCCGCCCACGAAGGGTGGGCGGAATACGCGGATGGCACCGAAGTCGAGCAGGTTCACCGAACCGTCCGGCCGCACTTGATAATTGCCGAGATGCGGATCGCCGTGGATCACGCCGAAGTGGTAGAACGGCACGTACCAGGCACGAAACAACGCCTCGGCGATGCGGTTGCGCTCCTCCTGGGGCGGATCCTCGCCGAGGCGAGCCATCAGCGGGCGGCCGTCGAGCCAGGTCATCGTGAGCAGCCGTCTTGTGCTGAAATCGGCGAACGGCGCCGGAACATGCACGTCGGGCACGTCCTTCAGCATGATGCCGTAGAGGCGCATCTGCGCGGCCTCGCGCTCGTAATCGAGCTCCTCGCGCAAACGCTCGGTGAGCTCCTTGTAGATTTCCTCGTGCTGGATGGCGCTGTCCATCCGATGATAGATCGCCATCGCCAGCCGCAACTGGCGCAAATCGGCTTCCACCGTGCTCGCCATGTCGGGATATTGCAGCTTGCAGGCGACGTCCGTTCCGTCAGGCAAGCGGGCCCGATGCACTTGGCCGAGGCTCGCCGCCGCGACGGCCTCATGCGTGAACGAGGCGAACCGCTTCTCCCAATCCGGGCCAAGCTCGGCGGCCATGCGCCGGCGCACGAAGTGCCAGCCCATCGGCGGCGCGTTGGCCTGGAGTTGCGCGAGTTCCTCCGCATATTCGGCCGGCAGCGCGTCGGGCACGGTGGAGAGGAACTGCGCCACCTTCATCAACGGGCCCTTCAGGCCGCCGAGGATCGCCCGCAAATCCTCGGCGTGCGCCGAGCGGTCGGTCTTCACGCCGAATACGCGCTCACCGGCGACGCGCGCGGCGATCCCGCCAACGGCGCCGGAGGTGCGCGCCATGCGTCGCAGTTCGCCCATGAAGGTCGAGGCTTCGTCGCGCGGCGCCATCAGGACGCCGCCTCCAGCTCGTCGATAAACCCCGAGATGATGTCGAGGCCGCGCGTCCAGAACGCGGGATCGGAGGCATCGAGGCCGAACGGCGCCAGCAGCTCCTTGTGCCGCTTGGTGCCACCGGCGCGCAGCATGGCAAGATACTTCGCTTGAAAACCAGGATGGCCCGACTGGAACACCGAGTACAGCGCGTTTACCAGGCAATCGCCAAACGCATAGGCGTAGACGTAGAACGGCGAGTGGATGAAGTGCGGGATATAGGCCCAGAAGACGTCGTATTCGGGCGCGAACTCGAACACTGGTCCCAGGCTCTCGGTCTGCACTTGCCGCCATAGCGCGCCGATGCGCGCGGGCAGGATCTCGCCGCGGCGGCGCTCGTCGTGCAGCAACGTCTCGAAGCGGTAGAATGCCGTCTGCCGCACGACGGTGTTGAGCATGTCCTCCACCTTCGCCGCCAGCATGATGCGCCGCCGCCGCTTGTCGTGCTCGGCGTCGAGAATGGCGCGGAAGGTCAGCATCTCACCGAACACGGATGCGGTTTCAGCGAGCGTCAGCGGCGTATCAGCCATCAGATAGCCCTGCTCGGCAGCCAATACCTGATGCACGCCATGCCCCAGCTCGTGCGCCAGGGTCATCACGTCGCGCGTGCGGCCATGATAGTTCAGCAGCAAATAAGGGTGCGCCGACGGCACCGTGGGATGGGCAAACGCGCCGCCCGCCTTGCCCTCGCGCAGCGTCGCGTCGATCCACGGCCGGTCGAAGAAGCGGCCGCCGATCTCGGCCAGTTCGCCGCTGAACGCGCCATAAGCGCCAAGCACGCGATCGCGCGCCTCCGTCCAGCCGATCTTGGCGTCATCGTCGTCCGGCAGCGGAGCATTGCGGTCCCAGTGCTGCAGCCGCTCGAGGCCGAGCCACTTCGCCTTCAGCCTGTAGTAGCGATGCGACAGGCGCGGGAAGTCGGCGGTGACGGCGGAGACCAGCGCATCGACCACCTCGTCCTCGACCATGTTGGCGCGATTGCGCGAACTGCCGGGGCGCGGATAGTGGCGCCAGGTGTCGATGATCTCCTTGTCCTTGGCCAGCGTGTTCGTCAGCAGCGCGAACAGCTTGACGTTCGCCCCGAACGCAGTGGCGATCGCGTGCCCGGCCGCCTCGCGCGTCGCGCGATCCTTGTCGGACAGCTTGTTCAGCGCCGCATTCACCGTCAGTTCCTCGCCGCGCAGCGGGATCCGCATTCCGGCGACCGTCTCGTCGAACAGCCGGCTCCAAGCGGCGCGGCCGGTGACTTCCTTTTCGTGCAGCAGGCGTTCGAGATCGTCGGACAGCTGATGCGGGCGGAACACGCGCAGATCGCGCAGCCACGGCCGCCAGCGCGCGGCCCCGGGGTCGGCGAGCTTGGCCTCCAGCGCCGCGTCGTCCAGGCGGTTCAGTTCCAGGGTGAAGAAGATCAGGTGGCTGCTGATCGTGGTCACGCGTTCGTTGACCGTCTGGGAGAACTGCGCGATCACCGCGTCCGTCGAATCGGAGGCGAACAGAAGTTGCGCGTAGGAGGCGAGCCGGCCCAGTTGCTCCTCGATCCGCTCGAATTCGGCGATCGCGGCGGCGAGCTCCCGTCCGCTGATCCGCGCGAGGCGACCGGCATGGGCGGCGGCAAAGGCGCGCGCGTCGGCCTCCGCCTGGTCGAGATCGGCCGCGATGGCCGGGCTGTCCGGAGCGGGATAAAGGTCGGAGAGGTCCCAGGCCGGTAGGATGTCGCTGGCGATGCCGGTTTGTCCCATGTCGCGGGGCGAGCCTCTGCTGCTATGAACCTGTCATGTAAGCGGATCATGCGAAGGGTCAAAGGGTTGCGCGAGACGAAGGGCGAGGAGACCGAGCCGAACTGGCCCAACCTGCCCTCAATGATGTTCGCCCGCGCGCGCGCATGGCCCGACAAGCCGATGCTGCGCGGGTTTCGCGACGGCGTTTGGCATTCAACGAATTGGAGCGTCTTCGCGCGGCAGGCCGCCTCGCTCGCGCGCGGCCTGCGCGCGGCGGGGATCGGACCCGGAGACCGGGTGCTGATCGCCGCCGAAAACCGGCCGGAATACCCGATCGCCGAGACCGCGCTGATGGCGATCCGCGCCGTGCCGGTGCCCGCCTATGTCACCAACACCGTGGAGGACCACGCGCACCTGCTGCGCGATTCGGGGGCGCGCGCCGCGATCGTCTCCTCACCGTCGCTCGCGGCGACCGTGCGGGCGGCCGGAACCCTGGATCTGCTGGTGAGCATGGACGACGCGCCGGGATGCGTGGCCTGGTCGGGCCTCGTCGCAGATTCCGCACCGCCCGACGACGTCGCCCGCGAGGCCGCCGCGATCCCGCCGACGGCGCTCGCCTGCCTGCTCTACACCTCCGGCACCGGCGGCGCGCCCAAGGGCGTCATGCTGGCACACCGCTCGATCCTGTCCAATTGCGCCGGCACCAGCGTGCTGCTGGCGCCGATGCGGTTCGCCGACGAGGTCTATCTGTCCTATCTGCCGACCGCGCATTCCTACGAGCATACGGTCGGCTTGTTCCTCCTGCCGAGCCTGGGGACCGAGATCGTGTATGCGCGCGGGACCGAGCACCTGGCCGCCGACATGCTCGCCGTGCGCCCGACCATCCTGACCGCGGTGCCGCGTGTGCTGGACCTGATCCGCGCCCGCGTGCTGGCGCAGGTCGCGCGCGCGCCGGCGTCGCGGCGAAGGCTGTTCGACCACGCGTTCGGCCTCGCCCTCAAACGCCTCGACGGCGAACGCCTGACCATCGCGGAGCGCCTGACGGAGCCGATGCTGGACCGACTGGTCCGGGCCAAGGTGCGCGCCCGTTTCGGCGGGCGGCTCAAGGGCCTGGTGTCGGGCGGCGCGCGGCTCGATCCCGAGGTGGGACGGTTCTTCCTGGCGCTGGGGCTTCGCGTCATTCAGGGCTACGGACAGACCGAGGCGGGGCCGATCATCAGCGCCAACCCGCCCGAGGCCATCCGGGTCGACAGCGTGGGCGTCCCGCTTCCGGGCGTGCAGCTTCGCATCGCCGAGGATCAGGAGATCATGGTGCGCGGCGACCTCGTGATGGACGGCTACTGGAACCGCCCCGACGACACGCGCGCCGCGCTCGAGGATGGCTGGCTGCATACCGGCGATATCGGCGTGCTCGACGCGGACGGCTATCTTCGCATCACGGATCGCAAGAAGGATATGATCGTGCTGTCGGGCGGGGAGAACGTCTCGCCCGCCAAGGTCGAGGGAATACTGATGGCCGAGCCGGCGATCGCGCAGGCGGTGGTGGTCGGCGACGGAAGGGCGTCGCTGTGCGCGCTGCTGGTCGCCGCCGAGGGCCATGACGAGGCGACGGCGGCACAGGCCGTAACGCGGGTGAACGATCGGCTATCGGTGACCGAGCGCATCCGCCGCCACGCGCTGGTGGGGGAATTCACGATGGCGAACGGCATGTTGACGGCGTCACAGAAGATCAGGCGCGCACAGGTGATCCGCGCCCATGCGGAGACGCTTGCCGGCATGTGAAGGGGAGTAAGCGATGACGGCGCATCTCTGGTCGATCCATGCGGCGGGCGCCCGCGCGCAGACGCATCCCGCGCACGCGATCCCCGGCCTCGCGGTCGGGATCGTCACCTTGTGCTGGCTGCTCTCGGCAGGCGTCTACATCGCCGCCAAGTGGGTGGTGGCCGATATGCCGCCCTGGGCGCTGGGCTTCTGGCGCACCTCGCTCGCCGCGTTGATCCTATTGCCCGTCGTGTGGGGCCACCGCCGGCAAATGCGCGACTTGCTGCGAAAACGCGCGCCCGAAATCCTGCTCGTCGGTGGCACTGGCCTCTGCCTGTCGCAAGGCTTCATCTATACCGGGCTGCATTACACCACGGCGGTCAACGCCGGGCTGATCATGGCGCTGATGCCGATCCTCACCATGATCCTCGCGCGCTTCGTCCTCGGCGAGCCGATGGGAACCGGCCAGGCGGCCGGCTCGCTGGTTGCCCTTTGCGGCATGATCGTGATCGTCGCACGCGGCGACGTCGCCTCGCTGCTGCGCGTCGGGATCAACGCCGGCGAGCTTTGGATCGTCGCTTCCGCCCTCTGCTTCGCGATCTACAGCGTGCTGCTGCGCCGCGCGAAGTTCGACCTCGATCCGCTCCCGCTCCTGCTGCTCCTGTTGTGCGCCGCGAGCCTGGTCGCGTTCCCGCTGTACATGTGGGAGATCATCGACGGCCAGCGGACGCATCTGAACGCCGGCGGCTTCCTCGCGCTCGCCTATGTCGCCGCCCCCGGCGGGGCGCTGATGTACTATCTGTTCAACTGGAGCATCGGTGCGCTCGGCGCGGCGAAAGCCGGCATCTTCCTCTATTTGCAGACGGTGTTCGTCGCGGTCCTAGCCTATTTCCTGCTGGGCGAGCAGCTGCATTTTTACCATTTGGAGGGGGCGGTACTGATCGCCGTCGGCGTACTGGTGGTGACCTTGCTGAAGCCGCGAGCGGCCGCGCCCCACGCCCCCAGCCTTGCTTCGGAGAGCGGGCGCTGATCGCGAGGACCGACGAGGTCAGCCGACGAACGCGCTCACATCCAGCATCGCGATCCCGCGCCGCTTCGCGCCCGGCGCCTGTAGCAGCGTCGCCACCAGGTATCGGCCGTTGGGATAGAACTTCGCGTGATTCGCGTTCCACTTGACGTCGGTCACCTGCCGCGCCGGCCCGTCGCCCCGGGCACGCTGGATAAACAAGGCGTAGAGTTCGCCTTTCGGGTCCGCGCGGACGGACTCGAAGACGATCCATTCGCCATCGGGGGAGAACCAAGGCGCGCGGCCCTGAAATTCCGGCCGGAAGGGACCTGTCACGTTCGCCTGCGGGTCCAGCGGTCGCACCGCCGCCACGTCGCGGTCGATCTGCCAGGCATCGTCGGCGAGCCAGATGTAATTGCGGTCCTGGTCGTACGAGGTCTGGGTGCCGATCCACTGCCCGGCGAAGGCGATCCGCGCGGAGTCGCGCGGGTTCACCGTCGGCATTCCGCCCCACACGAGCGGGGTCCCGCTTACCTGTGCGATCACCCGGCCTGAGACCGGATCGATCTTGGTGGTCCGCGGATTCGGATAGCCGGGCAACGGGTCTCCGTTCTCGGTCACGATGAAGTCGCCCGCCGCCGACCAGGTCGGATAGGCCATGTTCGGTGTATCGGAAAGCGCGGTCGGCGCCGAGGACACGCTGTCCTGGATATAGACCGCGCCGGAGTCCATGAAGGTGATCTTGCCGGTGGCCCAGCACCAGTCCGGGCGAAAGGCCGGGCTGACATCGTTCAGCCGCGAAGGCGGCGGAACCGGCGGCTCCGCCATCAAGTCGAGCACATAGAGAAGGGTCGGGCCGGCCGACCCGCCTTGGAACGACGTGCGCTCGAAGATGACCTGGCTCGCCGAGACGTTTACGACGCACCGGTAGTCCGACACCGGATCGGCATCGGAATACGCCATGAGAAATACCGGCTCGACCAGATCGGGCATCGTCTCGCCCCCCTCTCCAGACGATCCTCTCCCGCTGCCCGGGCGCCGTCCAGCCACTTGACGACCGGATGCGGCCGAACACAGCCTCGCTCTTCGGGGAGGACGACAACGATGATCTGGCGGATAGCGTCGCTTGTCCTCGCTTGCCTGCTGATGCCGATCGCCGCCCAGGCCGCCCCATCCGCGACGTTTCACGCGAGCATCCACCGCCTCACCGCCGCCGAGCGGGACAAGATGACCGGACGTTCCTGGCATGCGGGATGTCCGGTGCCGCTCGATGACCTTGTTTCCATTCAACTCAATTACGTCGGCTTTGACGGCGGTGTGCACGACGGGATACTCGTCGTCCACCACGAATTGGCGGACGAGGTCGCGGAGATGTTCCACGCGCTGTTCGATGCGGGATTTCCCATCGAACGGATGCAGCCATACGAGGATTTTCCGATCGGACAGTATGCGGCCCACAACGACACGGTCGGGTTCTACTGCCGCCCGGCGCAGGACGACCCGAAGATCTTCAGCTGGCACGCCTATGGCGCGGCGGTCGACATAAACCCGATGACAAACCCCTACCTCGATCCCAAGGAGGGCTGGTGGCCCCGCGGGTCCGCCGCGAATGGCGAGCGCGAGCGCACGGCACCCGGATTGCTCACCGCCGGCTCGGAGGCGGTCAAGATATTCATGAATCACGGCTGGGCTTGGGGCGGCATGTACCACGATGCCCCCGACTACATGCATTTCGGCAAGGTCACCTTGGGCAACGACGCCAACCCGATGGAGCGCCCGGTCTGGGCCGATCGGTTGCGGTATGCACCGAATTAACCGGAGAGGCTGATGTTTCGTCGTTGGGTGATAATACTCGCCTGCCTTCTTGCCGTGGAAACGGCGGCGGGATCGGCCCACGCCGGCGCCGCTTCGGACAGGGCCGCCATCACCGATCGGCTGCTTCAGTGGACAGCGGCGTTCAACGCCCGTGATAGCGCGGGCATCCGCGACTTGTTCGCAGCCGATCTGGTGTCAACCGTCCCCGGGGCGCTCGACGGCAGCCGGGCTGTCCTCTGCGCGCGGCTTGACGCCCTGCTGGCGAAACCAGAGCTACAACTCCACTACGACAACCCCGACATAAAGGAGATCATCGTTTTCGGCGACATCGCCGTGGTCCGCCTGTTCTGGACGCTCACGACACGGAAGGGCGCCGAGCAGGACGTGACCGCGGAAGCCGGGATCGACGTCTTCGAACGCCAGACGGATGGCAAGTGGTCCATCGCCCGCCTCCTGTCGTTCACCACCAGACCGAATAAGAACCTATGAGGACCGGCCCGCCGCGCATGGCCACTTGACGGCCCAATACGGACGAACACATTGGAGATATGCCCAAGCCATCGAACCGCGAGAGGATCCTGACGGAAGGCCTTCGGGTCGTGCACGAGCGCGGGTTCGCAGGGGCCAGCGTCCGCGACATCGTCCAGGCCGCCGGGGTGCCGCAGGGTTCGTTCACCAATCACTTCGCATCCAAGGAGGCCTTCGGGCTCGAAATCCTCGACCTCTATTTCTCCAACAGTTGCCGGGTGATCGGCGAGACCCTTCGCAACGATGCCCTGCCGCCGCTTCAGCGCCTGCGCGCCTACATCGACGCCACCAGCAGCCGCGGCAAGAGAACCCGGATGCGGAACGGCTGCCTGTTCGGCAATCTCAGCGCCGAGATGGGCGATCACGGCGAAACCATCCGGCTCCGGCTGGCCGAGATATTCGCCGAGGTACAGAACTCCGTCGCCTACTGCCTGCGCGCGGCGGTGCGGGCCGGCGAGTTGCCCCAGGGCTTCGATTGCGACGAGGTCGCGGGCTTCGTGGTGTCCTCGCTGCAAGGGGCGATCCTCCTGGCGAAGGCCCAGCGCAGCCCGGTTCCGCTCGAACGCTTCACGCACATCCTGTTCTCGACGATCCTCCGCTGAACGCCGCGTCGCGAGGATGTTATAATATGGGCGAACGTATTTCAGCTTGACCTATTACTACGGTCGTCCATATTGCCCTGGACGCGGCGCACGCCGCACCGGCTCATTCGCGAGGAATTCCCATGAATACCCCAGTCGTCCTGATCACCGGCGCATTGACCGGCATCGGCCGTGCCACGGCGCTCGCCTTCGCCCACGAAGGCGCCCGCATCATCGTCTCCGGCCGACGCGACGAGGCAGGGCGCGCATTGGCCGCCGAGTTGCGCGATCTGGGCACGGAGGCGGAGTTCGTCCGCGCCGACGTGCGCCGCGAGGATGAGGTGCGCGACCTCGTCGATCAGACCGTCGCGCGCTTCGGTCGCCTCGACGTCGCCGTCAACAACGCCGGAACCGAAGGCCAGCCCGGACCGGTGTTGGAGCAATCCGCCGAAACCTATGCGGCCACGTTCGAGACCAACGTGCTCGGCACCTTGTTGAGCCTGAAGCACGAGCTGCGCGTGATGCTGGCCCAAGGCCACGGCAGCATCGTCAATTTGTCATCCGTCGTGGGCAAGATCGGTGTGCCAGGCGCGTCGGTCTACGTGGCAAGCAAGCACGCGGTCGACGGGCTGACGAAGTCGGTGGCGCTGGAGGCGGCGGGCTCGGGCGTGCGGGTCAACGCGGTCGCCCCGGGTCCGGTCGAGACCGACATGCTGGGCCGGCTCACCGGAACCGCCGACCGCAAGGCCGGCCTGATCGCCGGCATCCCGCTCAAGCGCGCGGGCACGCCCGAGGAGATCGCCCAAGCCATCGTGTTCGTCAGCTCCGAGAAGGCTTCGTTCATCACCGGCCAGATCATCGGCGTCGACGGCGGCAGGCTGGCGTAGGGCGGCCGGGGGTCGCGGTCAGGCGACCCCCGCTTGCTGGGAACGTCTGCCGCCTGTTTCCGTGCCCGATTGACCGCGCCACAGACCACCAGCGCGATAAGTCCGGCCCCCAGAAGCGCAAGCGCCGACGGTTCGGGAGCCGCGATTAGTATCGGCTCGATCTGAATGAACCTGTCGCCCGCGGCATCCGTATGCACCAACGGGCTCTCCAGGATCGTCGCCACCTGTTCGTCGGTCAGGTCCATCCCATGCGGGAAGAAATAACTCATCAGGTTGCTCGGATCGAGGGGCACGTGCTGCAAGTTCAGGTTATGACCGAGCTCGTGGCCCATCAAAGTGGCGGGGTCCATTTGCGCGGCATCGGACTCCTCCACCAGGACGTGGCCGGGCAACTGCGCGCAGCCGTAATAGGCTCCGCTCACCGCGGCTTCGTCGAACCCGCAGTAATTGATCGTATCCACGAAGAACGCATCCACGATCGGAGAAGGATAGGGCGCCAGATCAACCAGTGCGTTCAAATCGCTCAGGCCGCCGATGACCAGCAACTCAGGGGCAACGATCGTCTCCGGCGGAAGAAACTCGATGTCGATGGGCGTGCCATCGAAGCTCGACTGTGAGAAGATCGTGTTCATTCCCGCTTGGTCGATCGTAATGAACGCGGCCCGCGCCGTCGCCGCCTGCAGCGTCAGTAGTGTGGCCGCCGTCGCCAGCGCACGGCACGCGGTAGCAAAGCCGGACAGGGTTTGAGAGGGCTTCGCGGGGATCATCGTGCTCCTCCTGACGCGTTTTCCGAGCGCACGTTACCAACTATAGCCGACACCGCGGCGCGCGCAACCGCTTCCCCGTACGCGCAGGAAGATCGTCTTTGGCTGGCGTCATCGCAACCCAGGCGGGCGTGGCGCGGGATTGCGTCGCTGTCGGCTCGCGCCGCCGCGCCCTACCCCGCCACCCCCGCCATCTGCCGCCCCACCAGTCGCGCGTACACCCCCCGCCGCGCCAGCAGCGCCGTATGGTTCCCCGCTTCCACCACCCGGCCCGCATCAAGCACCACGATCAGATCGGCATCGCGGATCGTCGAGAGCCGATGCGCCACCACGATCGTCGAGCGGTCGCGCATCAGACCGTCGAGCGCGCCGCGCACCTTGATCTCGCTCAGCGTGTCGAGATGCGAGGTCGCCTCGTCGAGCACCAGCACCGGCGCGTCCTTTAGGAACGCGCGTGCGATGGCGACGCGCTGGCGCTGGCCGCCCGACAACGCGACCCCACGCTCGCCCACCCGCGTCGCCAACCCCTCCGGCAGCGTGGCGACGAAACCCTCCAGCGCCGCCTGGCGCAGCGCGTGCATCACCGCCTCGGCCGACGCATCCGGGCGTGCCAATCGGACATTCGCCTCGAGCGTGTCGTTGAACAGATACGTATCCTGGGCGACCAGCGCGATCCGCTCGCGCAGCCCGTCCAGCCGAAGGTCGCGCAGATCGATCCCGTCCAGATGGATCGCCCCCTCCACCGGATCCCAGAAGCGGAGCAGCAGATTGGCGAGCGTGGTCTTGCCGGCGCCGGACGGCCCGACCAGCGCGACCGTGGCCCCCGCGGGCACGGCGAAATCCACGTCACGCAGCGCCGCCCGCCGCCGTCCCGGATAGGTGAAGCCGACGGAGCAAAAATCCACCGCCGAGCCGCCCGAAGGCGACGCCGGCTCACGCGTGCCGTCCGTGATGACGACGGGTTCGGCCTCGACCACGCGCAGCCGCCGCGTCGAGGCGATCGTGTCGGCCAACTGGCGCCCAGCCTGCGCGATCTCGGAGACCGGCAGGAACGCGGCGACCGAGACCAACATCAGCAGCGCCAAGGTCGGCGGCGCGATCACGCCGGCGCGTACCATCGGCCCACCGACCGCCGCCACCGCCAGCCCGCCGAGCCCGGTCGCCACTTCCAGCATCACGCCTTGGCGCGTCACGTCGGCGAGCATCGCCAACCGGATGTCCTGATAGCGCCCGGCCAACGTGACGAAGCTCGCGCGCCGTCGCCCCGTCGCCTCGAACGCGATCAGCTCGACCAGTCCCTGGATGGTTTCCGTCGCGTGCGCGCCAAGCTCGCCCAGCGCGCCGCGCGCCGAGGACGCCAGCGCGTCGATCCGCCGCCGCCCACGCAACGGCGCGGCGGCCGCATAGAGCAGGAACGGCGATAGCGCGAGACCGAGCGGCCAAGCCGACCAGAACAGCACGCCCAGCACCACCGCCGGCACCAGCACCGCCACGATGGCGGGCGCGATCGTATGGGCATAGAAGAACTCGACCGTCTCGATATCCTGCGTCGCCAGCGCGACCAGATCGCCGGAGCGTCGGCGCAGCAGATAGGCCGGCGCGAGCCGATCGAGCACCGCGAACAGCCGCACCCGCATCTCGGCGAGCAACTGGTACGCCATGTAGTGGGCGAGCCAGGATTCCAGCCAGTGCAGCAGCCCCGCCAACGGCGCCACGCATAGCAGCGCGATCAGTAGGCCCCGCGCATCCCCGCCCGCGCGCAGCGCGCCGATCGCCAGGGCGCCGAGTACACCGACCCCGATGAAGGCGGCGACCCGGCCGATGCCGCAAAGCACGGTGACGGCGAGCTCCCCGCGCCACGGCCGCACGAAGCCGAGCAAGGCGCGGATGGTCTCCTTCCATCCGAGCTCGGCGGCGTCCTCGCTGATGGCGCGCGGCTCCGCCGCCGTCGCGTCATCCTCGGCGCCCGCGCGGCGAGGGAGCGCGGCGAGGGCGCCATCCGAACGCTCGGCGAGTTG
>JBAWFF010000163.1:0-3382 GCA_049591635.1 Acetobacteraceae bacterium | reverse complement strand
GCCTTCCTGGGTGGCGCGCCGGCGGCGGGCGAAGCGACCGGCGGCCGGCTCGCGCCCTTCGGGCGCAGTTCGATCTGGAACGCCTCCAACGCGGCGAGACTTTCGGCCTGGCATGGTGCACCCGCCGGCACCGGGCCGACCGCGCTACCATCCACGAAGGTCGCCGCATAGAACAAATCATGCGCCGCCGCCGCCGCGCCCTTCAGGCGCACCGTCAGGCCGAGCAACGGCAGCGCCATTCCGCGGCTGCCGCAAAACTTGCCGCCCTCCACCCACGGCGAGAGCCAGTCCCGGCCCAGTACGGCCTGGTATTCGATGTCGGAGGCGGAAATGGTCTCGCGCGGGGCGATCCCGAACCCTTCGATCCACAGCCGGCTGCCGCGTGTGCCCATCCATTCGCCGAACTTCACCCCGACGTCGCCCATGCGCTGGACATGCGCGACGACCTCCGCTTCGGGTGCCGCGGCCTGCGTGGGCCGCCCTGGCGCGGGAGCAGCGCCCGCATCGCCGGTCAGACGCAGAACCTGCAGGCGGGGCGCCTGATCGGGCGTCGCTTCGGGCGCCTGATAGATCGTGACCAGGATCCGCGCCGGGCCGTCGGCGATGCGCACCAGCGCCGCGCCCTCGCCGTCGCCGAGCCAGCCATCCTCGCGGAAGGTGCTGATCTCGACGCTGTCGGGACGGCCGATCGTCCCCGGCGGCCGCGACAGCCGCACCCCCGGAAGCCCGCCGGGGGCCACGATCGGAGCGGTGAGCACGATGCAGAACAGGCCGGCATCAAGGGTCATCAGATGCCCTGAGACCTTCAACTCCGTCACCCGCCCTTGCGTGGCGGCGCTCGCCGGGCGCTTCGGATCGGACGGCTTGACGTCGGCCGCACGGGGTTGAGCGCGCGAAGAAGCTGCGTCGGACATCAGGGACCTGTACTCGTTGAAGCTTGAAGGGAGTCTTCATGCCGGGAGACGCCGCACGCCGCAAGCAAGGCATCATTGATGCTCGCCGCCGGCGTGCGAAGGGGAAGCAGGAAACCCCAGCCGGTGGCACGAATACGCTCCGCTTGCGCGCCGAGGTCGAAGGCTGCGGCGCGCAAGCCGGCGCGCCATGCCTCGGTCAGCGCGAAGCACCAGGTCTCCGGAACAACCGAGGGAATGAAAGCGCTCGCCGCATCCTGGGCGCGGATCAGCGCCTCGGCCTCGTCGGGCGCGTAGGGGCCGGTGACGAAGACGTGCCCGGTACTCATGAGGCGCGCATCGTCGATCGTGTGTCCGACCACCGTGAACGCGAGCGGCAGCGCGCGACGCGCGGCGTCGCGTGCGCAGGCAAGCAAGATCTCGTACCCTTTCGCCGTCCCGACCGCGCCGATGACCGCGACACGGCACCGCCCGAGGCGGGTCGGCGGTACGGGCGGCAGGGCGCCGTCATCCTCGTGCGGCGTGATCCGCGGGACTGCGCCGGGAAAGTGCCGCGCGATACGGGCGGCGGCATCGGCCGAGGGAACGACCACCCGCCGCGCGCCGGCCAGCAGATGCGCGCTTCGCGCTCGCAACGCCGCCGGCCCGATCGTCTCGTCCAACAAGCTGCCCACGTCGGCGACGCAAGCGACGCAGCCGGCAATACCGGGCTCGCCGCAGTAGCGCCCGGCCGCGCCGAGCAGGACGACGCGCGGGCATAGCCAAGCATAGTCGTGGACGTGCACTTCATGCGGCACGTTCAGGGCGCGTGCGAGGTCGAGCACCTCCGGCGCGTGACCGAGCGAATGGTGCAACTCCACATGCGCGACTCGCGCGCCGGCCAGCAGGCGCTTCAGGTCCGCAAGCTCGCCGGGGACCGCGAATGTCAGGTTCGGGAACGCGGCGTCGTCTTCCGCCTCGGCCACGCGCGCAGCCGTTCGACCGTCCGCCAACCGGGCGGGGCGCAGCACCAGCGGGCGCAGGTTCGCGGCGCGCAGGGCGGCGGCACGAGCGGCGATGACGCGCTCCACCCCGCCGCCTTGGTCGTGCGTCACCATCAGGACGGCACCCACGGTGCCGGGCGCGCGGGCCGCGCGGAAGCCGATCCGGTCGATCCGGCGACGGGCCGGCGCGAGCGGGTCGGCGACGACATGCCGGGCGATCAGGGCGTCATAGCCGGAATGCAGCCGCTCCAGGATCTCCGCGTTGCGGGCACGCAGCGCTCCACCCGCCGTGCCGAAGGACTGGCCGCCGATATGGGTGACGAACACGCCGGGGGCGGCGACATGGCGCCAGCCGAGATCACGCGCGCGCAGGCAGAAATCGTTTTCCTCGCCGTAGCCCTGGGCGAACAGGTCGGCGCGGAGCAACCCGGTCGCACGCAGGCAATCACCGCGGATATAGAGGCAAAATCCGACCCCGACCGGGATATCGACGACGGTTCCGGTGTTGGCCCGCCGCGCCAATCCGGCGAGGCGGCGCGTCTCGGCGAGGTCCGGCGTCGGGTTCGTGCCGTCCGGACCGGGGTAGCTGACGATGCCGGCGCTGTTGGACAGCGGCGTGACGGTGCCGATGTCGGGCGCGCCGTGGGCGCAAGCGCGCAGCGCCTCGAGCCAGCCGCGCGGGACCAGCGTATCGCTGTTGAGCAGGACAGCGTCTCGCCCGACCGAGGCGGCCATCCGCAGGCCGGCATTGGCGGCGCCCGGGAACCCCAGCGGCGTGGGGTTGCGGATCAGCGCGATCCGTCCTCGCGCGAACAGGGCATCGAGCGCGCGCGCGAGATCGGGCTCGGGCGTGGCATCGTCCACCACGATGAGTCGCGCCGGCCTCGGCCTGCTCGCCATCACGCTGGCGATGCAAGCAAGCGTCGCCGCGGGGGCGCCATGCACGGCGATGATGACGTCGGTCCCGGTTTGGCGCCGCGCTCCTGCGATCGGGGGCGGGACCGGGCGGCTTTCGCCATCAGGGTGAATTGGACTTCCCACGAGGTCCCGGTGGTCCCCGCCCAGCACGCGGAACGGCCCGGTAAGGCCAGAGAGCGCCTTGGCCGATATGGCGAAACGGCGGCGTCGGGCCAGCAAGCCGCCGCCGGGCGGCATATCCATATCGTCCGTGACGATATTGGCATCCGGGCCGCGCGCCGGGCGCAGGCGCGGCATCGGATCGGCGTCCGGGTTGGCCGGACGCCACGCCCAGCCGCGCAGCCCGCCATCGGGGGCGGCTTCCACGAATCCCTCGACACGATCGAGCGCATCGACGACCAACGGGCTGCCGAGCAGGTCGCGCCCGTCCATCGTCACCCGCAGCCGATCGGCGTCGGCGGGCTCGACGACCGGGGCGCGTCCGGCCGGCCCCCACAACACCGTGCGGTCCGCCGCCAGTCCGCACCAGCCCGGCGCGCCGGCGGCGTTCGCGACGACGTCGGCGAACGA
>JBAWFF010000162.1:0-2286 GCA_049591635.1 Acetobacteraceae bacterium | reverse complement strand
CGGCGGCACCGCTCCGCCGGTCACCGTGCCGGCCGCCAAGGCGCCGAGCGGCGGAGCCCGCCAGGGACAGGGTTTGTTGCTGGCCTAGTCTAGGCGTGCCCGGCGGTGTCGGAGAGTAGCAGCGGGTCGATGTGCAGCAGGCCGAGGGCGCGGCGCCATTTGGTGTCGTATTCGGTGCCGAACACCAACCCGGGATTCGCCGGCACCGACAACCACGCGTTCTGTTGGATCTCGGCGTCCAGCTGGCCCGGTCCCCAGCCGGCATAGCCCAGGGCCAGAATGCCCTCGCGCGGGCCGCCGCCTTCGGCGATCACCTTCAGTACGTCGAGGCTCGCGGTCAGCGCCAATTCGCCGTCCACCCGTAGGCTCCCCTCGCCGGTCCAGTCGGTGGTGTGAAGGACGAAGCCGCGGGCATTGTCGATCGGCCCGCCCATGCAGAGACGGATGCGCCGCGCGGGCGGGGTCGGCGCGATCTCGAGCTGGGCCAGCAAATCGTCGAAGCTGGGCTTCGCCAGCGGGCGGTTGATGACCAGCCCCATCGCGTGATCGGCGGTATGGGCGCAGACGTAGATCACGCTCTGGGCGAACCGCGGATCGGTGAGGTTGGGCATGGCCACCAGGAGTTGGCCGACGAAAACGGACGCGGGATCGACGGGCTGGCGTGCCATGACGGTGAATTTGGGTCGCGGCCCGGTTGCTGCAAGCGCCACCGGGTGACAGGCGGAGCAGGGCGGGCTAGGAGTCCGGCCGAACGACCATCAGGAGCAGCTTCCCATGACGATCAAAGTCGGTGACGCCATCCCCGTGATGAAACTGATGATGGCGACCCCGGACGGGCCGAAGGAGACCTCCACCGACGACATCTTCAAGGGCAAGAAGGTGGTTTTGTTCGCGGTTCCCGGCGCCTTCACCCCGACATGCAGCGTCAAGCATCTGCCGGGCTTCGTGGAGCAGGCCGGCGCCATGAAGGCGAAGGGCGTGGACACCGTCGCCTGCATCGCGGTCAACGACGCGTTCGTGATGGGCGCGTGGGGCAAGGGCCAGGGGACCGACGGCAAGGTGGTGATGCTTGCCGACGGGTCGGGGGCATTCACCAAGGCCCTCGGGCTGGAGCTCGACCTCGTCTCCCGCGGGATGGGCGTGCGCAGCCAGCGCTATGCGCTGATCGCCGAGAACGGCAAGGTGACGCATCTCGCGGTCGAGCAGCCTGGCGGTTTCGACGTGAGCAAGGCGGAAGCCATCCTGGCGAAGCTCTGACACATCCGAGATACCGCCCCGTTCCGCTTACGCGCGCTCACGCCGCGACCCGGCATACGAGGCCGGAGTCGACGGCGTCGGCGCAGCGGGCGCAGAGCGTGGGGTGGCTCGGCTGGCGCCCCACCTCCTCCAGCACGCGCCAGCAGCGGACGCATTTGGATCCGGGGGCCACGGACACGGTGGCGAGCGGCTCACCCGCCTCCAATTCCGTCGTGAATGCGGACACGATGGCGACCTCCGCCCAGCCCGTATTGTCGAGTAACGACCGGTCCGCCTCGGTCAGGCCGAGCGTCACCGCCGCCTCCAGCGAGGCGCGAATCGCGCCCGCCCGCCGCGCCTCCTCGATCGGCACCGTTACCAGCCGCCGCACCTCGCGCACCCGCGCCCACTTCGCCCCCAGCCCGGCGTCCCGCCACTCCGCCGGCGGCGTCGGGAACAGTTGCAGATGCACGCTGTCGGCATCGCCGAACCGCGCCGCCCATGCTTCCTCGGCGGTGAAGCACAGCACCGGCGCGAGCCAGGTGGTCAGGCAACGATGCAGATGATCGAGCACGGTGCGCGCCGCGCGCCGACGCAGGCTGTCGGGACGGTCGCAGTAGAGCGCGTCCTTGCGGATGTCGAAGTAGAACGCCGAGAGGTCGGTCGCGCAGAATGCGTGCAATTCGGGATAGACGCCGGTCCAATCGTAGGTCTCGGTCGCGGCGCGGATGCGGGCGTCAAGCTCGGTCAGCCGGTGCAGCACCCAGCGCTCCAGTTCCGGCATCGCCGATAGCGGAACGCGCTCGCCTTCGCTGAAACCGTCCAGGCTTCCCAGCAGCCAGCGCAGCGTATTGCGCAGGCGCCGATAGAGCTCGCCTTGCTGCTTCAGGATCTCCGGGCCGATCCGCAGATCCTCGGTGTTGTCCGACATCATCACCCAGAGCCGCAGGATGTCGGCGCCGAGCGTCGCCTGCACCTGCTCGGGCGCGATGACGTTGCCGAGCGACTTCGACATCTTGCGGCCCTGCTCGTCATTGACGAAACCATGCG
>JBAWFF010000161.1:0-3842 GCA_049591635.1 Acetobacteraceae bacterium | reverse complement strand
AATCGCGCTCCGTCATTCCAGTCAGCATGCCCGGCCCCCTGATGCCGGTCATGCAGTGATTCGAACAAAACCCGATTCGGGAATCCGTCAGAAATGCATGGCAGGGATTCCGTCCACACAGCCTAGTGGTATTGGAACCAAAGAGAGCGGTAGATTTGATCCTGGTTCTCATTACGATAACGGAAGTTGAAATGAAAGCGTTCAGACACCGATTCAGTGGCGTTTTGCTTGCAGGTGCCATTGTGACGTTCCCTTTGTTGGCAAGAGCACAACAACTTCAGCCGCTTAAGCCGCTTACCGAAGCAGCGAGAATACCCATGCCACCCGGGCCATTTGCCTCCTGGCCCCCGGAGAGTCGTGACGCCGCCATACGTGGCGTCCGAGCGCGATGTATGTTCATAGGAGGAATGATGTTCGCCGACTATCACGGGCCAAAGGAAGCGGCGGTGCAATACATCGTCGCGCTGATGTCGGTCTGCGTTGCCAAGAAGATGCCGGATGACTGGCCGGGCAAGGCAGCGGAGCGTGAGAAGGCTGCGTCAACTTACGAGTCGGCGAAGCAATTGGACCCGACTCTGCCCGATCCCAACCTGTTTGCCAGCGCGCTATAGAGATTTTCAGGAGGCTCGAGACCAATCACCACCCCGGCGGCCGCCGCGTGTGCCAGTCGGTCTCGCGCTGATACGCCTCCGCCAGCTTGAACAGCCGTGCCTCGCCGAATGGCCGCCCCGCGAGTTGCAGGCCGATCGGCAGGCCGTTCGGGTCGAACCCGCACGGGACGCTGATCGCCGGCAGGCCGAGATAGTTGAACGGCCGCGTGTTGTCCGACACCGCGAGAAACCGCGCCACCGCCTCCGGATCGCCCGCGTCGATGTCCGTCGCCGCCAGCGTCGGCAGTGATGTGCGGATGGTCGGGGTCGCGATCGCGTCCACTTGGGCAAACACTTCGGCAAACGCCTTCAGGACGGGGCCGCGCCGGCTCAGCGCCTCGACGTAATAGGGCGCCGGGATCGCCAGCCCGGGATACATCCGCCCCGATAGGTGCACGGCGTAATCGCCGGCCCGCTCGCGCAGCCATTGCGCGTGGATCGTCGCCGCCTCGACGCGCGAGATGATCCCGCCATAGGCGGCCACCGCGTCCATCGCCGGCAGGGCGATCCGGCACACCGTCGCGCCGCGCGCGGCGAGCACGGCGACGGCCTGCTCCATCGCCGCGACCACCGACGGATCGGCGTCATCGAGAAACCACGTCTCGGCAATGCCGATCCGTTGGCCGCGCAGATCGCCGTCGAGCGCCGCCTCGTAGTCGGGCACCGTCTCGCGCGCGCTGGTGGGATCGCGCGGGTCATTGCCGGCGATGACCGACAGGATGCGCGCGCAGTCCCGCGCGGTGCGCGCCAGCGGTCCCACGTTGTCGAGCGTGAAGGACAGCGGCATCGCGCCGTAGCGCGACACCCGGGTCTGCGTCGGCTTGATGCCGGTGACGCCGCAGGCCGACGCGGGCAGCCGGATCGAGCCGCCGGTGTCGGAGCCGAGGGCGGCGTAGTTGAACCGCGCGGCGACCGACGCGCCGGAGCCCGATGATGATCCGCCGGTGATGTAGGACAGCGACCACGGGTTGTGGCAGTCGCCGAACTCCCGGTTATGGCCGGTCGGGTTCTGCGCGAACTCCGCCATGTTGAGGCCGCCCCACACATAGGCGCCCTCCGCCGCCATGCGCTCGATCACCGTCGCGGTGTAGGTGGGGCGGAAGTCGCGGCGAATGCGCGACCCGCATGTGCAGGGATGCCCCGCTTGATAGTACATGTCCTTGTGCGCCATCGGCACGCCGTGCAGGCGGCCGAGCTTGCCCCGTGCGCGCACCGCCGCGTCGGCGGCGCGGGCGGCGCGTTCGGCCCCCTCGCGATCCAGCCAGATGGTCGCGTTCAGCTTTGGGTTGGCGCGCTCCAGATTGGCCCAGCACGCGTCCAGCAACTCCACCGAGGTCGCGTCTCCGGTGCGGATCGCCTCGGCTGCCTCGACCAGCGAGAGATCGGCGAGGCCGGTCATGGCGCCGTCTCCTTGGTCGCCTGCAACGCCGCCTCGAAGCTCGACGGTTCATCCTCGAAACGCAGCGTCCCGCGCAATGCGGTGAACCCACGGATGACCGCGTCGAGGTCCGCGGCCATGCGCCGCGCGGGCTCGTTCGGCGCCGAGACATCGTGCCATCGCGCGATCGTGGCCTCCAGCGACGCCAGGAATTCGTCCATGATCGTGCCTCCCTGAATCATAAGACGGACATTTCATGCCCGAGGCGGTCGCCGACGCAACCCATGTCTACGAGACCGACGTGCCGGCGCGGCTCGATCGGCTGCCTTGGGCGCGGTTTCACTGGCTGGTGATCTGCGGTCTCGGCATCGCCTGGATCCTCGACGGGATTGAGGTGACATTGGTCGGCTCGCTCTCTGGCGCGATCGTGAAAAGCCCGGTGCTGCGAATGTCGGCGAGCGACATCGGCTTTTCCGCGAGCGCTTATTTGGTCGGCGCGGTGCTCGGTGCGCTGCTGTTCGGCTGGCTCACCGACCGGCTCGGCCGCAAGAAGCTGTTCAGCGTCACCGTCGTCGTCTACCTGGTGGCGACCGTCGCCTCCGGCCTGTCATGGAGCTTCTGGTCGTTCGCGCTATTCCGCTTCATCACCGGGATGGGCATCGGCGGCGAATACGCTGCGGTGAACGCGACGATCCAGGAGCTGATCCCGGCGCGCAGGCGGGGCTTCACCGACCTCGTGGTGAACGGCAGCTTCTGGATCGGGGCGGCGATCGGCGCCGGCGGCGCGGTCATCGCGCTCGACCCGTCGGTGATCCCGCCGGAGATCGGCTGGCGCGCCGCCTTCGTGATCGGCGGTGCGTTGGGGCTGTTCGTGTTGTTCCTGCGCCGCTGGATCCCCGAGAGCCCGCGCTGGCTGATGACGCACGGTCAGCCGCGCGAGGCCGAGGCGGTCGTCGCCGAGATCGAGCGCCGCGTCATCGCCGAGACCGGCCGCGCACTGCCGCCGATCCCGCCCGGCTCGCGCATCCGGCTGCGAACCGACGTGCATTCGTGGTTCGTCGCCGGCATGCGGACGCTGTTCACCCTGTATCGGCGCCGCACCGTGCTCGGCACCGTGCTGATGGCCGCGCAGGCGTTTTGCTACAACGCGGTGTTCTTCACCTATGCGCTGATCCTGACCGATTTCTACGGCGTCGCGCCGGGTCGGGTCGGCCTGTTCATCCTGCCGTTCGCCGCCGGGAACTTCCTCGGCCCGCTGTTGCTGGGCCGGCTGTTCGACACGATCGGGCGCAAGCCGATGATCGTCGCGACCTATGCGATCTCCGGCATCCTGATGGCGATCACCGGCTGGCTGTTCGGCGCCGGCTGGCTCAGCGCGGTGGGGCAGACCGGCGCCTGGACGGTCATCTTCTTCTTCGCCTCCGCCGCCGCCAGCTCCGCCTACCTCACCGTCGGCGAGAGTTTTCCCCTCGAGGTCCGCGCCGTCGCCATCGCGCTGTTTTACGCGCTGGGGACCGGCATCGGCGGCGTCGCCGGCCCGGCGTTGTTCGGCGCGCTGATCCAGAGCGGCTCTCGGGTATCGATCATGTGGGGCTATGAGCTGGGCGCCGCGCTCATGATCGTCGCGGCACTGGTCGCGGCCGCGCTCGGCATCCGGGCGGAGCGGCGCTCGCTCGAGGACATCGCGCCGCCGTTGTCCTCGCTTAATGGCCCGGCGGCACCGTGAGACAGGCGGTGCCCCCGGCGGTCAGGCGGGCGCAGGCCCGCGCGGCGGCTTCCGGCGTGAGCGCGTCAAGGCGCGCGCGATACAGGAC
>JBAWFF010000160.1:0-5729 GCA_049591635.1 Acetobacteraceae bacterium | reverse complement strand
GCCGACGCCGGCGAGGAGGCCGTGCTCGACGGCGATGAGGGCACGCTGATCCTTCGCCCCGACGCCGAGGTGCGGCAGGTCTACGCCCGCGACCTCGCCGCCCGCAGCCTGCGCCAGGCGGGCTGGGCGGGGCTGCGCGACAGGCTGGCCGGTACCGCTGACGGCACGCGGGTCCAGGTCATGCTGAATGTTGGGCTTGGCTTGGAACTCGGCCAACTCGCCGCCACCGGGGCCGACGGGATCGGCTTGTTTCGGACGGAGATCGCGATGCTCGCGCGCGGCTCGATCCCCGACGTCGCGGAGCAGGCCGCGCTCTATGCTCGTGTGATGGACGCCGCCGGCGATCTGCCGGTGATCTTTCGCACCCTGGACCTGGGCGCGGACAAGATGATGCCCGGCGACGAGGCGCCGGAGGAGGAGAACCCGGCGATGGGCTGGCGTTCGCTGCGTGTGGGCCTCGATCGTCCCGCGGTGCTCCGCCGGCAACTGCGTGCACTGCTGCTGGCGGCCGGCGGGCGGCCGCTCTCGGTAATGTTCCCGATGGTCGCCACGGTGGCGGAGTTCCGTGCCGCTGAGGCCCTTTTGCGAGCCGAGGCGCGGCGGGTGAGCCCCGCGCCGGAGCGTCTCGCGGTCGGCACGATGCTGGAGGTGCCGGCATTGCTCTGGCAGTTGCCGGAATTGTTGAAGGCGGTGGATTTCATCTCGGTTGGCTCCAACGACTTGATGCAGTTCCTGTTTGCCGCCGATCGAGGCACGCCGGCACTCTCCGGACGCTACGATCTTCTGTCGCCGCCCGTTCTCGATCTGCTGGATCACCTCCTGGCCGCGGCCGCGCGCGCGGGGCGGCCCGTTCCGGTATCGCTGTGCGGAGAGGCAGCAGGACGCCCGCTCGAGGCGATGGCGCTGGTCGGATTGGGTCTTCCGACGCTATCGATGCCGGCGACCGGCGTGCTGCCCGTAAAGGCCTTGCTGGCGGAGCTCGATCTGCGGGAGTTCCGTCCGGTCCTCGCGTCCTTGCGCCGCTCCGCCGCCGGGTCCGCGAGCCTGCGGGACCCGCTCTCCACTTGGGCGCGCGAGCGCGGACTACCGGCCTAGGGCGGGATCTGCACGATTATTTCACATCCGGCGACCAACTCTCTGGCTCGACGGGAGTTCACATGCGGGCGTACTCTGGCTCTGGTGGGTCGGGCGGCGTTGGTGTATGGGCCTTGGGGTTGCTGGAAGGCGATGGAACGCGCTGAGACCGTATTAGGAACGGGGATCGGGGCTGCCGCTTGCAGGACCGGGGGCCGACATTGACTGAGATCAAGCCGAACGCACCCGGGGCTCCGCTGATCGGCGCGGAACTGGCGCGTGCCCGCTCACGGCTGGGCGTCTCCCTGGATGAGGTTGGCGCCGCGCTCCGCATTCGTCCGGCCTATCTTCACGCACTCGAGCAGGGAGAATTGGAGGGTCTGCCGGGAAGCGCCTACGCGCTCGCCTTCCTGCGGAGCTACGCGGAGGCGCTTGGACTTGATCCGGAGGCAATGGCGGCGCGCTTCAAGGCCGAAGCGACGGTCCTGGCGCGCAAGCCCGACCTCGAATTCCCGGCGCCGCCGCCGGAGCGTGGCATCCCGGCCGGGGCGGTCGCCCTTATCGCGATCGTGCTCGCGGTGGGCGCGTATGGCGGTTGGTACAGGCTTTCGGAGGAAGGGCGGCTGCCCGCCGAGACCGTCATGCCGGTGCCGGCGCAACTGGCCCCGCTGGCCGAGCGGACGTCGCCACCGGTCGCGGCGCCCGCGCCCGTGAAGCCCCCTGATCCGCAAACGACGACGGCCGAGCCATTCGCCCCCGATCGCACACCGACAATGGCGTATGCGGCCGACCCGCCATCGGGGCCGGTGTCGCCAAGTTCGGCGGCCGCTGCCACGCCGCCTTCCGCCTCGTCGGCCGGGGATGGCAATGAGCCGCATCTTGCCGTCCGGGCCAGCGCTGATGCGTGGCTTCAGGTGCGCCAGCGCAGTGGGCAGGTTCTGTTCAGCCGCGTGCTGCACGCGGGCGAGACCTGGCCAGTGCCCGCGCAACCCGACCTCACGCTGACCACCGGCAATGCCGGCGGCACGGTGCTGGTGGTCGATGGGGTCGCGGGCGCTCCGTTGGGACCGCCTGGGGCTGTGCGGCGGGACCTGCCGCTCGACCCGGATGGCCTTGCCCCGGTTGCCGGCGGCACCCCGACGCGGTAGCGCATCGGCGCGACAGTTCCCATACTACGGGCAGCCATAACGGGGCGTAGGATTCGATGAACTATCGGCCATACCAGCAGATCACCCGCCGCGCATCGCGCCGGGTCTATGTCGGGCGCGTGCCGGTGGGCGACGGCGCGCCGATCAGCGTGCAGACGATGACCAATACGCTGACCCACGATGTCGCCGCCACTGTCGCCCAGATCCGGCGCGCAGAGGCCGCCGGGGTCGATATCGTTCGCGTCTCCTGCCCCGACCGCGAGAGCGCGCTGGCGCTGAAGGAGATCGTGGCGCAGGTCGACGTCCCGATCGTCGCCGACATCCATTTCCACTACCGCCGCGCGATCGAGGCCGCCGAGAGCGGGGCGGCTTGCTTGCGGATCAACCCGGGCAACATCGGTAGCGACGAGCGGGTGAAGGAGGTCGTGAAGGCGGCGCGCGATCACGGCTGTTCCATGCGGATCGGCGTCAACGCCGGCAGCCTGGAGAAGCACCTGCTGGAGAAGTACGGGGAACCAAACCCCGAGGCGCTGGTCGAGAGCGCGCTCTATCACGCCAACATCCTGCAACAGCACGATTTCCACGACTTCAAGATCAGCGTGAAGGCATCCGACGTGTTCCTCGCGGTCGCCGCCTACCAGCAGCTCGCCGAGGTCTGCGACCACCCGCTGCACATCGGGATCACCGAGGCGGGCGGGCGGCGCATGGGCACCGTGAAGTCGGCGATCGGCTTGGGTTCCCTGCTTTGGGCCGGGATCGGCGACACGCTCCGGGTGTCGCTGTCGGACGAGCCGGAGGAGGAGGTTCGCGTCGGCTGGGACATGCTGAAGACGCTGGGCATCCGCAATCGCGGGGTGAAGGTCATCTCCTGCCCGTCCTGCGCGCGGCAGGGCTTTAACGTGATCGAGACGGTCCGCACCCTGGAGGACCGGCTGGCGCATATCGAGGTCCCGCTCACGCTGTCGATCATCGGCTGTGTGGTGAATGGCCCGGGCGAGGCGCTGATGACCGACCTCGGGGTGACGGGGGGCGGGGCCGGCAAGCACATGATCTACGCCGCCGGCAAGACGGACCACACGATCGAGGCCGGCAAGATGATCGAGCACATCGTCGAGCTGGTGGAGGCGAAGGCGGCGGAACTGAAGGCGGCAGGAGAGGCGGAGAAGCTGGCGGCGGAATAGCACCTCGAAAGCCCAGATGGGTCGTGTAGGCGTTGGCGGAGCAAGGACGGGAAGCGCCTCTACACATGGGATGCGTTGCACGGAGAGATCGAGGTGTTCGACCGGCGCGGCCGACATGTCGGCGTGGCGGATGCGGTAACGGGTGTGGTGTTCGCGCCGGGTGTTCCGGGAGACGGATTGATGTCTGAAGCACTCGTGGATCGGCCGCCGACATTCTTCGACCGTTTCAGTCGGGGCGAGGTCAGCGCTGATCAGATCGACGATTACGTGGGCGCATGGCATGACGCTCATGAGACATGGGCCAAGCAGGTTTCGTTGCCTGAGTATCTTGGGTTGACATGGCCGGAGTATCAGGTTTGGGTTTGCGACGCGGATGCGCTCCCGGCGATCTTGGAAGCGAGACAATCGGGAAGGTTGCTGGCCGCCGTCATCGCGAAGCGTGTCGAGCAGATGCGCGCTGCCGGGCGCCCGACGGATGAAACGGCTATTTTTTCGTTGGGAAGTTGGTTGAAGCAGACTGCCGATAACTGAGGTCAGGTGACCCCTCTCCAGCCCATCCGCGGCAGGGCGGCACGTATGGAACTCGATATCAGCCCGCTTGCGAATGCTGTGGAGCGGCTGCGCGAAGGGCTTGAGCGCCATCGCCTTGAGCCTGTGGACGATCAGCTCCGCGACGGCCTGATCCAGCGTTTCGAGTTCACGTACGAGCTTAGCCACCGGATGCTCAAACGCTTCCTCCAGCAGGTTTCGGCTTCACCGGACACCTACGCTCAGATGTCGTTTCAGGATCTTATCCGATCGGCCAATGAACAGGGGCTGCTGCTTGGCGACTGGTCCGCGTGGCGGCGATACCGGGACATGCGCGCGAAAACCAGCCACGCATATTCGGCGTCGATCGCCGCTGGCGTCGTCGCTGGCATACCGGACTTCCTGGCCGAAGCGATCCATCTATGCGGCCAACTCCGGCAGCGCCTAGGATGACGGCAACGATCGACATGCGGGACGGGGATGCGGAGATCGTTCTCGACATACTCGGGCACTTTCTTCCGCATGGCGCGCGTGCATTCGTCTTCGGCTCGCGCGCTCACGGCGGGGCGCGGCAATACTCCGACCTTGATCTGGCGATCGAGTGGAAGCGGCCGCTCGGCCTTGACGTTACCGCGCGAATCGCCGAGGCGTTTTCTGAATCCGATCTTCCGTACAAAGTTGACATCGTGGAGTTGTCAACGATCGAACCCGAGTTTCGGGCGCGGATCGCCAGGGATATGGTTCGGCTGTCATTGGATCGGGAAGCGCGGTAATGCCCGTGCGCGACCCTTTGCCTCACAGGAACACAGAGTGTCTGATCTCCAGCCCATCCGCGGCACTCGCGACCTGATCGGCGACGATCAGCGCCGCCATCAGCACGTCATCGACACCGCAAGGCGCATCGCGGCGACCTACGGGTTCGACGAATGGGTCACGCCGATCTTCGAGGACACGCGCGTGTTCTCTCGCACCCTGGGCGAGACCTCCGACGTCGTCACCAAGGAGATGTACACCTTCGCCGATCGCGGCGGCGACTCGGTCACGCTGCGCCCGGAGGCCACGGCCGGGGTTTGCCGGGCGCTGGTGTCCAACGGCCTCACCCAGACCTTGCCGCAGAAGGTGTTCTGCGCCGGGCCTATGTTTCGCTACGAGCGGCCGCAGAAGGGGCGGTATCGGCAGTTCCACCAGATCGACATCGAGCTGATCGGATCGGCCGAGCCGCTCGCCGATGCCGAGGTGATCGCCTGCGGCTGGGACATCCTGACGGCGCTCGGCGTCGCCGCCGACACGGTGCTGGAGATCAACACCCTGGGCGACAAGCCCAGCCGCGACGCCTACCGCGCGGCGCTGATCGACTACTTCCGGGCGCACGAAGCCGGGCTGTCGGCCGATAGCTTGGCGCGGCTGGAGCGCAACCCGCTGCGTATCCTCGACAGCAAGGACGAGACTGACCGGCGCATCGTCGCGGCGGCGCCGACCATCGCCCGCTACCTGACCGACGAGGCGGCCGGATTCTACGCCGACCTCAAGCGTCACCTCGCCGCGTTCGGCGTGCCGTTCCGAGAGAACCCGCGCATCGTGCGCGGCCTCGACTATTACGGCCACACCGCGTTCGAGTTCGTCACGACCAAGCTGGGCGCGCAGGGTACGGTCATGGGCGGCGGGCGCTATGACGGGCTGGTGGCTGAGATGGGCGGTCCGCCGACCCCTGCCGTCGGTTGGGCCGCCGGCATCGAGCGGCTCGCCATGCTGCTGTCCGCCCCGCCGCCGCCTGTGGCACCTATCGCCGTCGTTCCAG
>JBAWFF010000159.1:0-1784 GCA_049591635.1 Acetobacteraceae bacterium | reverse complement strand
GCTGGGCGCGCGGCGACGCATGGGCCCCAGGGCTAACCGCGATCCCGCCGCGGGCGCGCCCGCGCTTGCGCTCGGTCGATCCCACGATCGCCGACGCGGTCGCCAAGGCATCCGACGGCGCGCGGCTCGATGAAGCGGAGATCGTGCGCCTGTTCGGCGCCCGCGACGCCGATTACGAGCATGTCGTGACGGTGGCCGACGCGGTCCGTCGGCGCGTGTCGGGCGACATCGTGCGTTACGTCGTCAACCGCAACATCAACTACACCAACATCTGCTACTATCGCTGCAAGTTCTGCGCCTTCTCCAAGGGCAAGACGCACGAGGCGCTGCGCGGGACGCCGTACGATCTCGACCACGATGAGATCGTGCGCCGTTCCGTCGAGGCGTGGGAGCGCGGTGCCACCGAGGTGTGCCTGCAAGGCGGCATCCATCCAGACTACACGGGCGAGACGTATGTGCGCATCTGCCAGGCCATCAAGGCGGCGGTGCCAGGGATGCATCTGCACGCCTTCTCACCACTCGAGATAACGCAGGGCGCGGCGACGCTTGGCCTTACACTGTCGACGTTCCTGACGCGGCTCAAGGATGCCGGGCTCGGCACGCTGCCCGGCACGGCGGCGGAGATTCTCGACGATCCGGTACGGGCGGTGATCGCGCCCGACAAGATCAAGACCGCGCAATGGCTCAAGGTGGTGCGGACAGCGCATGGCCTCGGGCTGCGGACGACCTCGACGATCATGTATGGCCATACGGAACGCCCGATCTCCTGGGCGCGCCATTTGCTCGCACTGCGCGACCTCCAGGCCGAGACGGGCGGCTTCACCGAGTTCGTGCCGCTGCCGTTCGTGCACATGGAGGCGCCGATGTATCTGCGCGGCCTGTCGCGCAAGGGCCCGACCTTCCGCGAGGCGGTGCTGATGCACGCGGTCGGCCGCCTCGCGCTGCACCCGCTGATTCCGAACATCCAGGCATCCTGGGTGAAGATGGGGCCGGAGGGCGTGGCGCTATGCCTGCAAGCCGGCGCCAACGACATGGGCGGCACCTTGATGAACGAAAGCATCTCGCGCGCCGCCGGCACCGAGCACGGCCAGGAATTCCCGCCCGAGGCGATGGAGGCGCTGATCCGCGGTATCGGCCGGGTGCCGCTGCAACGCGACACGTTGTATCGTGAGGCGCCGGCCGGGCGGCGGGCGGTTTCATTCGGAGCGCCCGAACTCGCCCCGGTGGTGCAGACGCCGCCGCGCAAGATGATGGCCGCGGAGTGATACGGACATGGCCCTAATTCCCCTCGAAGACCTCGCCACCCTCGTCCCCAACGGCGCCCTCCTCGCGCTGCCGCCGGATAACTCGCTCACACCGGTCGCGTTCGCCCGCGCGCTCATCCGTGCCGGACGGCGCGAGCTGCGCCTATTGGGCGTGCCGGTGTCCGGCTTCGCCACCGACCTGCTGATCGGCGCCGGCTGCGTGGTGTCGGTGCAAAGTTCCGGGGTCTCGCTCGGCGAGGCCGGCTTCGCGCCGCGCTTCGGGGCGGCGCTGAAGGCGGGGCGGATCAGCATGACCGACGCCACCTGCCCGGCCATCCACACGATGCTCCAGGCGGCCGAAAAGGGGGTGCCGTTCATGCCGCTGCGGGGCATCCTCGGCAGCGACATCCTGACGCACCGGGCGGATTGGCGCGTCGTCGACAACCCGTTCGCCGAGGGCGGCGATCCCATCGTGCTGCTGCCGGCTTTGTCGCCCGATGTCGCCGCCTTCCACGCGGTGATGGCCGATCGCGAGGGCAA
>JBAWFF010000158.1:0-1519 GCA_049591635.1 Acetobacteraceae bacterium | reverse complement strand
CGGCGGCGGCGTGGAGCCGAGCCAAGGTTTCCGATCTCACGTCGTCGATAAGGCGGTCCGTCAGGACGCCAAGCAGGCGCATCGTGAAGGCCGGATACTGGAAAAACAGTTCGCGGGCCTTCGCGCCGGTCAGCGACAGCAATGTGCAATCGGTCTTGGCAACGACGCTCGCCGAGCGCTGCCTTCCGTGCGAGAGGATGCCCATTTCCCCGACGATATCACCGGGCCCCAGGTTCGCGCCTAATTCCCGCACCAGCAATTCGCCATTCTGAACGTAGAACATCGCGTCGGCGTGGTCGCCGAGCCGAAACAGCGTCTCCCCTGCCTTCAGCCGAACCTCCTTCATGTGCGGGCGCAACAAGAGGATGTTGAACGGCTTCGGCTCCGGTCCGCTGCCGGGCGAGATGACCCGCAGCACTTGCACCAGCCGCCAGAAGTTCACCGGGAACAGACAGGCGTGCAGGATCAGGATCGGATAGAGCGATTCGTAATAGCCGTAGAGCGCGAACAGCACGTTGCTGCACAGGGCCGCGATGCGCAGCGGCCGCATCGTCGTCATGCAGAACGTCGCGAAAACGGTGAGCGAGGCCGCGTAACCGGCGGCCTGCACTAAGTAGGAGTGCCAAGGCACCCTTCCCTACCCCTCGAACGGGTCGCGCACGAGGATCGTGTCGTCCCGTTCCGGGCTGGTGGACACCAGCGTGACCGGGGCCTCGGTCAGTTCCTCGATGCGGCGGACGTATTTGACCGCTTGCGCCGGCAGGTCGGCCCAGGAACGCGCGCCCTTCGTGGAACCCCGCCAGCCTTCCATCACTTCGTATTCCGGCGTCGCGCGCGCCTGTGCCCCCGGCGCGGCGGGCATACGGCGCAGCCTCTCCTCGCCGACCCGGTATCCGGTACAGATGCGCAGTTCCGGCAGGCCGTCGAGCACGTCGAGCTTGGTCAGCGCGAGGCCATTGATGCCGCCGACCTTGACCGCCTGGCGCACGAGCACCGCGTCGAACCAGCCGCAACGGCGCGGGCGGCCGGTCACCACGCCGAACTCGCGGCCCCGCTCGCCGAGGAGGCGGCCGGTCTCGTCCGTCAATTCCGTTGGAAATGGTCCGGAGCCGACGCGGGTGCTGTACGCCTTGGCGATGCCGAGCACGAAGCCGACGGCGCCCGGCCCCAATCCGGCCCCGGCGGCGGCGGTCGCGGCGACGGTGTTGGAGCTGGTGACGAACGGATAAGTGCCGTGATCGACGTCCAGCATCACGGCCTGCGCGCCCTCGAACAGGATGCGGGTGCCGGCCCGGCGAGCCTCGTCCAGCCGCTCCCATACCGGCTCAGCGAACGGCAGGATGCGCGGCGCGAGCGCCATCAGGCGGTCGAACAAATCCTGCTTCTGAAACGTCGGGGCGCCGAGACCGGCGAGCAGCGTGTTGTGGTGCAGCAGCAATTCGTCGAGCTTGGCCGAGACCGTCTCCGGCTCGGCGAGGTCGGCGACGCGGATCGCCCGCCGGGCCACCTTGTCCTCGTA
>JBAWFF010000157.1:0-20909 GCA_049591635.1 Acetobacteraceae bacterium | reverse complement strand
GTCCAGAGCGCTGCGGCCGCTGTGGCTACATCGACCGGCGCGACGGCGGCCGCCACCGCCAACAACAATTCGGCGCGCAATGCCGCCATCAATGCGCTGGCTAATTCCGGCAAGGGCTCGACGTCCTCCGGCGCCGCGGTTTCCACGGCGCAGGAAACGATGGTCCCGCTCGCGGCAGTCAGCCATTACAGGCCGGGAAACGCACCATTGTCGGTCAGTCATCAGGGGCTGTTCGTCGCCGACACGATTTCCTTCAATCTTCGGCCGGGCGCCGCGCTCGGCGATGCCGCCAGAGAGATCGACGAGGCGGTCAAGCGAATCCGCATGCCGGCTTCGCTTCACGGCAACCTCGCCGGCACCGCACAAGTGTTCGCGCAATCGCTCGCCAATGAACCGGTGCTGATCGCTACAGCAATTGCCGCCGTCTATATTCTTTTGGGGGTATTGTACGAGAGCTACATCCACCCGATCACGATCCTCTCGACGCTGCCGTCCGCCGGCGTCGGCGCCTTGCTCGCGCTGATGCTCGACGGCAGCGACCTCAGCATCGTCGCGATCATCGGCATCATCCTCTTGATCGGCATCGTCAAGAAGAACGCGATCATGATGATCGACTTTGCCCTGGAGGCCGAACGCGAGGAGGGTAAAAGCCCGCGCGCGGCGATACACCAGGCGGCGCTGCTGCGCTTCCGGCCGATCCTGATGACGACGATGGCGGCGTTGCTGGGCGCGCTGCCGCTGATGCTGGGCACCGGCACGGGCTCGGAGTTGCGCCGTCCCCTTGGCGTCGCGATCGTCGGCGGGCTGCTGGTGAGCCAGATGCTCACGCTGTTCACAACGCCGGTGATCTACCTCTATTTCGACCGGCTCGCCTGGCGCCTCGCCGGCCACGGCCCGGCCAAGATCGCCGGTGACGAGGCAGCGCCGTGAACCTCTCGGCGCTGTTCATCGCGCGTCCGGTCGCCACCACGCTGCTCACCATCGGCATCGCGCTGGCCGGGATGTTCGCCTACGCCAAGCTCCCGGTGTCGCCGCTCCCGCAGGTCGATTTCCCGACCATCGTGGTGCAGGCGCAGTTGCCGGGGGCAAGCCCCGAGACGGTCGCCACCTCGGTCGCCGAACCGCTGGAGCGCCATCTCGGCGAGATCGCCGACGTGACCGAGATGACGTCGACGAGTTCGGTCGGGCAGGCCCGGATCATCCTGCAATTCGGCCTCGACCGCGACATCAACGGCGCCGCGCGCGATGTGCAGGCGGCGATCAACGCCGCGCGCGCCGACCTGCCCGCGAGCCTCCACAGCAACCCGACCTATCGGAAGGTGAACCCCGCCGACGCGCCGGTTCTGATCCTGGCGCTCACCTCGAAGACGCTGACGCGCGGCCAGATGTACGATGCCGCGACGAACGTGCTGGAGCAGCGCCTGTCGCAGATCAACGGCATCGGCCAGGTGATCATCGGCGGCGCCGCGATGCCGGCTGTCCGCGTGGACTTGAACCCACAGGCGCTATTCGTCCACGGCATCGGTCTGGAGGACGTGCGCGCCGCGCTGGCCTCGGCCAACGCCAACAGCCCGAAGGGCGCGATCGAGGCCGACGGCCGACACTACCAGCTCTACACCAACGATCAGGCAAGCAAGGCCGCCGACTACCTGCCGCTCATCGTCGCCTATCGGAACGGCGACGCGGTGACACTCTCTGACGTCGCCAGCGTGACCGACGGCGTCGAGAACGTTCGCAACGCGGGCCTCGCGAACGGCCAGCCGGCGGTGCTGGTGATCCTGTTTCGCCAGCCGGGCGCCAACATCATCGACACCGTCGACAGTGTGAAGGCGGCACTGCCCGAGCTGATGGCGGCGATGCCCGCCGACATCGACATGACGGTCGCGAACGACCGCACGCCGACCATCCGCGCCTCCTTGTTCGACACCCAGCGGACGCTGCTGATCGCGGTGGCGCTGGTCGTGCTGGTGGTGTTCCTGTTCCTGCGCGACATCCGCGCGACGATCATTCCCGCCGTGGCGGTCCCGGTCTCCCTGATCGGCACGTTCGGGGCGATGTACCTGCTGGGCTACAGCCTCGACAACCTTTCGTTGATGGCACTTACGGTCTCCACCGGCTTCGTGGTCGATGACGCGATCGTGGTCCTGGAAAACATCGCCCGCCACTTGGAGACCGGGATGGGGCGCCGGGAGGCGGCGCTGCTGGGCGCCAAGGAGGTCGGCTTCACCGTCGTCACCATCAGCCTGTCGCTGATCGCGGTGTTCCTTCCGCTCCTGCTGATGGGCGGGATCGTCGGGCGGCTGTTCCGAGAGTTCGCGGTCACGCTGTCGATGGCGATCCTGATCTCGATGGTGATCGCGCTCACCACCACGCCGATGATGTGCGCGCTGCTCCTGCGGCAGCACGACGCCCGTGCGCCGCGCAAGCCCGGCCCGTTCGATCGTCTCGCGGCACTCTATGGCCGCACGCTCGGCTGGGCGCTGCGCCATTCGGCGCTGGTCCTGCTCGGCCTCGCCGCCGCCCTCGCGCTCAACGCCTTCCTGTTCGTGCAGCTGCCCAAGAGCTTCTTCCCGACCGAGGACACCGGCCGGCTGGTCGGCGGCTTGCAGGCCGACCAGGATTCATCGTTCCAGACGATGCAGACGATGCTGGGACGGATGATGGCGATCGTCCAGCACGACAAGGCGGTGGAGAATGTCGTCGGATTCACCGGCCAGGGGAGCGGCGGCGGTGGCGGCGGCGGCAACACCGCCTCGATGTACATCTCGCTGAAGCCGCTCGGCCAGCGGCCCGCGATCCAGCTCGTCATGCGCCGGCTCAGCCGCGCGCTCGCCGCCGTGCCGGGGGCGCGTCTGTTCCTCCAGCCGGTGCAGGACATCCGCGTCGGCGGACGGCAGAGCAACGCGGCATATCAGTACACGCTGCAAGCCGACAGCGCGGAGAGCCTCTATGAGTGGGCGCCGAAGCTGACGACGGCGCTCGAGAAGAGCAAAGTGCTAACCGACGTGAACTCCGATCAGCAGCAGAAGGGACTGGAGACCGACCTCGTGGTCGACCGGGCCGCGGCGGCGCGCCTCGGCATCAGCATGAGCCAGATCGACAACACGCTCTACGATGCATTCGGTCAGCGCCAGGTTTCCACGATCTACAGCGCGCAGAACCAGTACCACGTCGTGATGGAGGTCGAGCCGCGGTACTGGCAGAGCCCCGCCACGCTCAAGGATATCTATGTCAGCACATCCGGTGGCGGCGCGAGCGGCACAGAGACCTCGAGCGCCGTCATCGGCACGGTGTCCGGCAGCGCGAGCGGCAGCGTCGCGGGGCAGCCCCCGACGGGGTTTTTCGTCGCCGCCTCCGGCAGCGTCGCCGGCCAGCCGCCGAACAACCTGACGCTCGCATCCAACGCCGCGACCGCCACCACGTCAGGCGCGGGGTCCGCGAGCGCCGCCAACGCGAGCAGCATCGCCCAAAGCTCGGCACGCAACGCGGCGACGAATGCGATCGCCAGCACCGGCCACAACGCGGCCTCCTCGGGGGCGGCGGTGAGCACGTCGGCCGAGACGATGATCCCGCTTGCCTCCATCGCCAGCTATCAGCCCGGCAGCACGCCGCTCGCGGTCAATCACCAAGGTGACTTCGTCGCCGCCACGATCGCGTTCAACCTCGCCCCCGGTAAGGCGCTGAGCGACGCGGTGGCCGCGGTGAACGCAGCGGCGGCACAGATCCATCTGCCGGCCAGCATCCACGGCAGCTTCGCCGGTACCGCCGCGAGCTTCCAGCAATCGCTGGCGAGCGAGCCCTATCTCGTCGGTGCGGCGCTGATCGCCGTGTACATCGTGCTCGGCGTTCTCTACGAGAGCCTGATCCATCCGATCACGATCCTCTCGACGCTGCCCTCGGCCGGCATCGGCGCCGTGCTGGCGCTGATGCTGTTTCACACCGACTTCAGCATCATAGCGCTGATCGGCGTGATCCTGCTGATCGGCATCGTGAAGAAGAACGCGATCATGATGATCGACTTCGCGCTGGATGCCGAGCGCGAGCGTGGCCTCGATCCGCGCGCGGCGATTTTCGAGGCGTCGCTGATGCGCCTGCGGCCGATCCTGATGACCACCGCGGCGGCGATGCTGGGCGCGATGCCGCTCGCCCTGAGCTTCGGCGATGGCGGCGAGTTGCGCCGTCCGCTCGGCATCACCATCGTCGGCGGGCTGATGGTGAGCCAGGCGATGACGCTCTACACCACGCCAGTCCTGTACCTCAGCCTCGATCGCCTCAGCCGAGCGACGCGCCGCCAAGTCCGCCGCCTGTTCCCGGGCGGCGGCCACGCACCGGTCGCCGCCGAATGAGGCCGCGCAGTCTCCTCGCGCCAGTCCTCGCGCTCGCCTGCGCGGGCTGCATGGTGGGACCGGATTATCACCGTCCGCTCGCGCCGGTGCCGGTCGCGTACAAGGAGCTGAAGGGCTGGACGATCGCCACGCCGCAAGACGCCAGCGTGCGCGGCGCATGGTGGGCGATCTATCGCGATCCCCTGCTTGACCGACTCGAGCGGCAGGTGAACATCAGCAACCAGACGGTCAAGGAATTCGAGGCCTCGTACCGCCAAGCGGTCGCGCTCACGCATGAGGCGCAGGCGGGCCTCTACCCGACCCTCGGGCTCAACACGGGCGTCACACGTTCGGCCAACGGCAGCAGTTCCGGCGCCAGCAGCTTCATCGGCGGCGGTGGTCGCGGCGCACCGAACACGCAATACAGCTTCGAGGGCACCGCCGATTGGGCACCCGACCTTTGGGGTCGCATCCGCCGGCAAGTGCAAAGCCAGGCCGCCGCCGCGCAGGTCAGCGCCGCCGACCTCGCGAATGCCCAGCTTTCGGCGCAAGCGACGCTTGCGACCGACTATTTCGATTTGCGGACCGAGGATTCCCTCACCCAGTTGCTGCAAGCGACCGCCGCCGACTACCGACGGGCGCTGCAAATCACGCAGAACCAGTACAACGCGGGCACGATCTCGCGCGCCGACGTGGTGACGGCGCAGGCGCAGTTGCAGACGGTCCTCGCCCAACTCGCCGGCGTCGGGGTGCAGCGTGCCTTGTTCGAGCACGCGATCGCCGTGCTCACCGGCCGGCCGCCATCCGAACTCACTATCCCGTTCTCGCCGTTGCCTAGCGAGGTGCCGATCACCCCTCCGGGGCTGCCCTCCACGCTGCTCGAGCGCCGGCCGGATATCGCGGCGGCCGAGCGGGCGATGGACGAGGAGAACGCGCTCATCGGCGTCGCGGTCGCCGCGTACTATCCCGACCTATCGCTCTCCGCCCTCGGCGGTTTCATCGGCAATCCGGTGTCCCAGCTATTCACCGTGGCAAACCGCGTCTGGTCGCTCGGCGGTTCGGCCAGCGAAACGTTGTTCGAGGGCGGCTTGCGCCCCGCCGCGGTTCGGGCGGCGCGTGCCACGTATGACGAGGCGGTCGCCACCTATCGCCAGACGGTGCTGACCGGCTTCCAGCAGGTGGAGGACGAGTTGTCCACGCTGCGCATTCTGCAGAACCAGGCGGCCGCTGTGGCGGCGGCGGTGGCGGCGGCGCAAGCCGCCGTCGCGGTCACGCTGAACGAGTACCGCGCCGGCACCGTCGCCTATACGAGCGTCATCACCCAACAGGAGTTGCTGCTGTCGGACCAGCAGACGCAACTCACCGTGCAGCAGAACCGACTCGTCGCGACCGTCGCGCTGATCCAGGCGCTGGGCGGGGGTTGGAACACCGCCGACCTACCCTAGCGGCCGACGTCGATCTCCCGCAGCCCATCCGTCACCGTCAGTACCCCGCCTGTCGAGGCGCGAACGTCGTCGACCGTGAGCCCTGGAGCGATTTCCCGAAGCAGGAAGCCGGTGCCGGTCGGCTCGAACAGTCCGTAATTCGTCGCCACGAGCGTCACCACGCGCCGTGCGGTCACCGGCAGATCGCAGGATTCCACCAGGCGGGGCATGCCGTTGCGCGTGACGTGTTCCAAGATGATGAACACCCGTTTCGCACCGGCCGCCAGGTCCATCGCGCCGCCGATCCCGCCGCCCTTCTGGCCCTTCAGCTTCCAGTTCGCGAAGTCGCCCGTCATCGACACCTGGTAAGCGCCCATCACGGTCGCATCGATGCGCCCGCCGCGGATGACGCCAAAACTGTCGGCGTGATGCACGATCGCGGCACCCAGCCGAAGGGTGACGTTCTGGCCGCCGGCATTGACCAGATTGAGGTCCTCTTCCCCCGCAGCGGCGACCGGGCCGTAGCCGATCACCCCATTCTCGGAGTGATACGTGATATCGCGATCGCCGATGTCGGTGTTGGAGCACATGGTCGGAATGCCGACACCGAGATTGACGATCCAGCCATCCTGGAACTCGCGCGCCACTCGGTCGGCCATCTGCTGGCGGGTCAGGCCCTTCGCCTCGCTCATCGACGCCGCTCCTGCCGCTTGGTGGGCCAAATTCCTTCCGGCTCCGCCGGCACCTGCACCAGCCGATGCACATAGATGCCGGGCACATGCACGTCGTCCGGATCGATGCCGCCGATCGGCAGAACGGGCTCCTCGATCTCGGCGAGGGTGCACGCCGCCGCCGTCGCCATCACCGGGTTGAAATTGCGTTGGGAGCGATGGAAGCGAAGATTTCCCGCCGCGTCCGCGGTGCGTGCGCGCACGAAGGCGTAATCGAGCTTCAGCGCGTATTCCAGGAGGTACTCGCGCCCGTCGATGACACGGGTTTCCCGCCCGGCGGCCAGCTCCGTGCCGACCGCCGTGGGGGTGTAGAAGGCCGGAATGCCGGCACCGGCGGCGCGCAGCCGTTCGGCGAGGGTGCCTTGCGGCACCAGTTCCGCGTCGACCTCGCCGGACTCGTAATACTTGGTGAAGGGCAGCACGTCGGTGGGGCGGGTGGCGGCGGTGAAGGCGCAGATGACTTTCGCGACCTGGCCGTTCTCCACCAGCATACCGATATCGGGCATCCGCGGCTGCTGTGCCCCGCCGGTGGTGTTGGCGACCAGGATCAGCCGTTTGGCGCCATGCTCCATCAGCGCCTTGAGCAGGTTGAACGGCGTCCCCGGCATGGCGAATCCGGCGATGCCGATCGTGCTGCCATCCGGGATGTCGGCCACCGCGTCCTTGAAACTCGGCCGCAGCTTGGTCTTCTGGATCATCGTGTCCCCGTCAGATATAGTCGCATTTGAACCCGTCGCCCCATCGCTTGATGTGCCCACGCGACGGCGACGGGAAATGCGCGAAGCAGCATTGCGTCGGCGTGTCGCAATAGGTCTCCAGGAACTTTCGCCGCGTCGCGATCCCCTGCGCCGGATCATAGTCCACCCGCATGGACAGATCGGGATAGCGCGCCTGAAGCGGCGAGTGGATGAGGTCGCCGGTTATCACGGCATCCTTGCCGCCGCGGCCGAGCTGGACCGCGTAATGGTCGATGGTATGCCCGGGTGTCGGGATCAACGATACGAGGTCGTCCAGCTGATGGTCACTGGCGATCAGGTCGCACTGCTTCGCTTCGACGATCGGGATGACGCTGTCGGCGATCGGCGGCAATTCGGTCTTGGCATTCTCCGCCAGCCAATAGTCGAGCTCCGTCTTGGAGAACAGATAGCGAGCCTTCGGGAACGTGGGCACCCAGCGTCCGTGGTCCAGCCGCGTATTCCAGCCGACATGATCGACATGCAGGTGGGTGCACATCACGAAGTCGATGTCATTCACGCCCAGGCCGACATCGGCCAGGCCCTGCATGAAGACGTTGTCCTTCTTGCGGTGCCACAATGGCCGCGCCGAACGGTCTTTGTCGTTTCCCACGCAGCTGTCCACCAGGATGGTATGGCGGCCGGTACGCACGATGTAGGATTGAAAGCACAGCACGAGGTTGTCGTCCGCATCCAGCGCCGCGGGATGCATCCAGGACCGGTTCTCCGCCAGCACCTCCGGCTTCAAATCGGGAAGGAACTCCAGCGCGGGGGTGAAGCCGCACTCCATCTCGACGATCCGGTGCACCGTCATGTCGCCGGCCTTGAAGGTCATGGTCATGGTGGTCGCTCCCCTCCGGTTGCCCTAGCATGGTGCGGACGCTTGCCGCGGGCAAATCCCTCGCCCACGATCGAGACAAGGAGACACGCTCGCATGAGAATCCCGCTCGGTTTCGCCGCCGCCGCGCTCGCCTCCGTCCTCGCTTCGTCCGCCGTGCACGCACAACGGGCGACCGTGTTGCACGCGTCCACCGCCGGGCAGCTCGCCGAACTCTGCGCCGCCAATCCGCGCCAGGAACTGGGCGACGCGCGGGTCAACTACTGTCACGGCTTCGCGCAGGGCGCGCTCGACGTCATCTTGCACGACGCCGGGGACAAGAAGCCGTTCTGCTTCCCGACGCCGACGCCGACGCGCACCGCCACGCTCGCCGAGTTCGTACGCTGGGTACAGGCGGACCCGGCGCACGCGCGGTTCTCCGCCGCCGGTGGCCTTTATCGCTTCATGCAGGCACGCTACCCCTGCGGGAAGTAGACATCGCGGGGGAAGAGATCATGCCGAAACTGGCGGGTAGGGTCGCATGGGTCACGGGCGCCGGAAGCGGCATCGGCGAGGCGGCGGCCTTGGCGCTCGCCGAGGAGGGCGCGACGCTGGTTCTCAGCGGACGGCGCGCCGGGCCGCTGGAGAGCGTCGCCGACCGCATCCGCGCCAACGGCGGCGCCGCGCATGTGCAGCCGGCCGACCTGACGAAGTCCGCGCAGGCGCAAAAAGTCGGCGCGTTCATCAAGGACACGCTCGGGCGGCTCGACGTGCTGGTGAACAACGCCGGGGGGAACATCGTCGACCGGCACTGGAATAAGCTGACGCCAGAGGGGATCGACGAGCTGGTACACGGCAACCTGTCCGCCTCGCTCTACTGCGTGACGGTCGCGCTGCCGATGATGCGGGCGCAGAAGGATGGCGTCATCATCAACACGGCCTCGATGGCCGGCCGCTTCATCGGCGGCTTCAGTGGGCCGATCTATACCGCCGCCAAGCACGGCGTGGTCGCCATGAGCCACACGATCAACATGGAGGAGTGCGTCAACAACATCCGCTGCACCGCCCTGCTGCCCGGCGAGGTGGCGACGCCGATTCTCGACAAGCGCCCCAATCCGGTCGGGCCGGAGGAGCGGGCGCGCATGGTGCAGTCAGCCGATTGCGGCGGCCTGATCCGCTACATCGCCTGCCTGCCGAGCCACGTCGTCATGAACGAGGTGATGCTCTCGCCGACCTGGAACCGCAGCTACGTCGCCAATTTGCAGCGCGCCCTCTGAACGGAGAGATCATGCCGAGCAACCGCAAGGCGGTCCTGGTGCCGCAAACGATGGGCGAGGCCGGACTCGCGGTCCTGTCGCGGCGCGACGATATCGAGGTGCGGCCCTACCCGCCCGCCATCAAGCAAGCCGACTTGCTCGGGCTGCTGGGCGAGGCGGTCGGCATCGCGCTCTCGGTCACCCCGTTCGGCCGTGTCGAGATGGAAGCGGCACCGGCGATGGAGGTCGTGGCGCGCATCGGCGTCGGCTATGACGCCGTCGACGTGCCGGCGCTGACGGCGCGGGGCGTGCCCCTGATGGTTGCCGGCACGGCGAACTCCACCTCGGTCGCCGAGCACGCGCTCTACCTCATCATGAACCTCGCCAAGCGCGGGCCGGCGATGGATGCGGTGGTGCGAGAGGGAAACTGGACGGAGGGGCGGGCCAACCTGCCGATGGAACTCGCTGGTAAGACCGTGCTCGTCGTGGGCTTCGGTCGGATCGGGACCCGCATCGCCCCGCGCTGCGCCGCGCTCGACATGGAGGTGCTGGTGCATGACCCGTACGTGTCGGGAGCGGCGATCCGGGCGGCGGGGTACGAGCCGGTCGATCTCGACGCCGGCCTGGCGCGGGCTGACTTCGTGACCGTGCATTGCCCAAAGAACAAGGAGACGGTGGGACTGTTCGACGCCGCGCGACTCGCCCGGATGAAGCGCGGCGCCTGCGTGGTCAACACCGCCCGCGGCGGCATCATCGACGAGGCGGCGCTGCACGCGGCGCTGACCAGCGGCCATCTGGCGGGCGCCGGTCTCGACGTGTTCGAGACCGAGCCGGCGCCGGTGGCGCACGCGCTGCTGACGCTGAAGCAGGTGATCGCCTCGCCGCATATGGCGGGCGTGACGACGGAGTCGGTCGCCGGGATGGCGGTGACGACGGCGGAGAACGTATTGAGCGTGCTCGACGGGCGGCCGAACCGCGGCAATGTGGTGAACAAGGAAGTGCTGGGGTAGGCCCCTCACCCCGGCCCTCTCCCAAGGGAGAGGGGGCGCTGTGTGTTCTTCCCCCTCTCCCTTGGGAGAGGGTTGGGGTGGGGGACCCAACTTTCATTTCCGGCGCGCGATGACGGATGCCGCGCGCCGCGATCGACAACCCGGTTCTCAAGGCGCTGGGGTAGGCCCCTCACCCCGGCCCTCTCCCTCCGGGAGAGGGTCGGGGTGAGCGACTGTCTGGGTTGTCAAGCGGCATTTGCCAGCTCGATGCGGACATCGCGTGCCTTTGCGTTAAGCCGGACGAGCAGTTTCCGAGCCAGCGCGACGCGGACCAGCTTCTTGGGCTTTCCGGCGGCGCACAGCTTACGGTGGAACTCCGCGAAGTCGGGCTCATGGCGTCGGACGACCTCGGCGACGATGAAGAGGATGGAGCGCACCCCCTCGCGGCCACCACGGACCGGGCGTTTCCCGGCGTATTTGCCGCTGTCGCGGGCGATCGGTGCGAGGCCCGCGAGCTTGGCCACGGCTTTATTGGAGATGCTGCCGATCTCGGGCATCTCGGCCATCAGGCGGGCGACGGGGCGATCGGCGACGCCCTTGATCGAGCGGAACGCCCGATCGAGCGCGACCCAGACAGGGTCGGCACCAATCGCATCGGCGATCCTGGTTTCGATTGCCCGTGTTTCGCGGGCGACGGCTGCAAGGATTGCTTCGAAGGAGGCGCGTGCATCGGCATCGGTGACCAGGCGGCGTTGATTGAGCTGCTCGATGCGAAGCTCGGTGAGTTGGCGCAGGCGGACGACCAGGGCGGTTAGTTTCTGCTGCATCGCCGAAGCGGGCCGCAGCGGCTTGATGCGCTTAATCTCGGCGTACCAAGCGATCATGGCGCAGTCGATGCGGTCGGTCTTCTCCAGCACGCCCATCGCCTCGGCGAAGCGGCGCACCGAGCGGGGATTGGCGATAGCGGTCGGCAAGCCGGCGGCCCACAGCTGGGCGAACGGCTGCCTCTCGTATCCTCCGGTCGCTTCCATGACCACCAGGCCGACCTGGTGGTCCTCGCAGAAGCGCGCGAGAGCGTCGATCCCCTCGGGGGTTCTCGCGAATTGTTGCCAAGCGCCGTCGCGCCCGATGCGGGCATCGAGGGTTTCGGCGGCAACGTCCACTCCACAAATGATCTCTGTCACGGTAACCTGCCTTGTCCATGCGACGGGCAATCGAGCGACTGTCCGGTTGTGCGTGACACTGCGGTGGCTGGTCCCAGGACTCACCCACGGTTGTGGCCTGAGGGGGGACGGGCGCCAGCCACCGCGCCCGGGGTCCGCTGGCCAGCGGACCCCGGGCAGTTCCGCTTGCACCACACCGCGAAACCGGTTTCCAGATACAAGGGGACCGCCGCCGGTCGGGGTGAGGGAGACTTCATGACCGCCGTACTCGACAACCTCGCGAAAGCCGGCGTGCAGAACACCCGCAAGAACGAGCGGCTGAGCTTCGCGACGATCCGCCCGTGGCCCGGCCAAGGCTACGTCGCCGCCGAGGCGACCTATGAGGAGGCCGGCCAGCTTCGGCGCGCCGCCATCGTCATCGGACCGGAATACGGCACCGTCGGGCAGGAACTGGTGCGCGAGGCGGCGCGCGAATGCCGCGACTGGGCCGACGCGCTGGTGATCTGCGGCTTCGCCTTCGACCCGCTGGTGGGCGAGACGACGATGAACCTCGGCCGCCTGATCGTGCTGAAAGCCCGCATGAGCCAGGAGCTGCACGCCGCGGACGCCTACAAGGCGGGCGGGGGCAATCTGTTCGTCGTGTTCGGCGAACCCGACATCGCGCTCGACCGCGACGCCGAGGCGCGCTGCGTGGTGCGGCTCAAGGGCGTGGACATCTTCGACCCGACGACCGGCGAGGTGCGATCCTCGGGCCGCGTCGAGGACGACGTCGCCTGCTGGTTCATCGACACCGACTATGACGGGGATAGCTTCTTCATCCGGCACGCCTACTTCCTCGGCGGCAAGGACCCGTTCGAGAAGCTCAAGGCGGCGCTGAAGGCGGATGTGGACGAGGAAGCGTGGGCCAGCCTCTACCGCGCCGAGAGCCGACCCTTCCCGCCGCCGGCATCAGGACGGATCGCGGTCAAGGTCATCAATCACTACGGCGACGAGGTGGTGCGGGTGTTCCGGATCGGGTGAACGCCTTACCCCCGCGCCAGCATCGCCAGGATCCGCTCCGCGTGCGCCTCCGCCAGCGCGCGCAACTCCGCGTCGGTGCGGTCCTGCACCGGGTGCGGGATGAAGACGTAAGCCGGATCGGTGCCGAGCGATTTGGCTTGCACCGAGGCCGCCTCGATGAACTCGGTGGTCGCCACGCCGACCGTCGGGATGCCGCGGGCCTCGAGATCCGCCATGTCATGCGTACAGCACGACGTGCAGGAGCCTCAGTCCGCCAGCCCTTCGATCACCACGTCGACCTCGGCGGCGATCTGCTGGCGCAGGGCCAGCGGCGCCGGGCGGGTCATCGTCGGCTTCATGTACCGCCGCACGGCGATCTGGCGCTCGGTCAGTATCTCGTCGAGCCGATCGAGGAACACGTCGCCGCGCGCCTTGGAGATGTCGAGCAGGCCGATCCGCAGCCCGTCCAGCCGTTCGGGGCGTTTCAGGCGGGGCCGGAGCGTCGGACTTCGCTCCGAGGTCGGGTCGAGAAGCACGGTCATGGCCTCACCTCCTTGGTAACGGGGCTGGAGCCGCGTCCGCCGCTGGCCGCCCAGCCGCCGATGATGCCGGAGAACATTCCGGCCCCGCCGCCCGCGCGGACCACCATCAGGCCGCCCGGGCGGAACTTGTTGATCGTCTTGCCGGCAAGCGTCGCCGGACCGCCCTCGTCGATGCCGTGGGCGCCGGCGACCAGGTCCTCGCCTGGGATCTCGCACAGCCGGTACAGTTCGTCGTAGAGCCGTCGCTTGCTCCAGCCGGCGTCGCGGAAGGTGCGCTCGTGTTCCGGGCAGACCACCAGGATGGCGTCGCAGGCCGGAGCGAGCTTCACGTTGAAGATCGACTTCAGGCACTCGGCGAAGCTGCGCGACAGACTTTCGGGCGTGCGGGATTTCTGATCGACGACGCCTTGCAGCCCGTAACCGGCGAAGGCGGTGACGGCGGAGACGCCCGGTGCGAATCCGCGTTCCACCGACAACGGTTCCCAGCACGAGCCTTCCTCGTCCTCGGCGAAGCAGTAGGTGTATTTGCCGGGATTGCCGAGGGTCGCGCGGTCCACCTCGCGCGGGCGGCCGCCGCCGACGTTGCGGATGACCAGTTGCACCGCGCGGCCGATGGTGGCGTTGGCGCGGTTGCCTTGGCCGAGCGCGTTGCCCAGCGCGTTCATGCCGATCCGCTGGCGCACCGGACCGTTCACCACCAGGACCGGACCGACATACATCGTCGTCGCCAGCACGCCGTGCATGGCGAAGGGTTCGTCGAGCACCGCCTCGATGGCGGCGAGCACGACGGGCAGGTATTCGGGCTTGCAGCCGGCCATCACCGCGTTAATGGCGATCTTCTCGACGGTTGCGGGCGCGAGGTCGGGCGGGGCGAGGCCGATGATCTCGGCGGGATCGCGCGTGGTGCCTTGGAGCATCCCCAGCACGCGCTCCTCGGTCGGCGCGACCAGCGGGAGGCCGTCGGACCAGCCGCGCTCGAACATCGCCTCGTGCTCGTCCTCCGCTCGGCCGAGTTCGATGCGCCGAGCGGTGATGCCGGTCTCGCCGAAGCGAATTTTGAGGTTCTCCAGGATGCCGGGCTCGACGTTCCTGGCGCCGCAGCCGGGGCGAAAAGCGGGCAGATCGGCGCCGATTCCGGTGGTATCGGCGACCCGCTCCCATTCCACCCGGTCCCAGCCGTAGGTACGGGCAGCCTCGGTGCCGTTTTCCATGCGGATCAGCGTCGGCACGATCTCAATGCGCAGACGATGAGAGGTGTCGAGCGCGGTATCGTCGACGCGGCCGGGCACGCCCTCCGGGAAGCTCGGGTCGTCCTGGGTGAACACCGCCAGCGATCCCCGGCACGCGAGTTCGGCCAGCACTGGCGCCGTCAGCACGCAGGTCGGGCAGTCGCGCTTGACCACCGCGACCAGCCCATCGCTCGGCAACCCTCCGACCTGATCCATGTCGAGACGCTAAGCCCCGCGGTGCGCACGGTCCAGTTGCGCGCCCCCGCCGGCCAGGGGCATCCTTGGCGGAACGACAAGACGGAGGAAGCCCATGGCGGACGACATCGCCGCGATCCATCAGTTGCTCGGCGTCTATCTCGACGGGCTCTACGAGGGCGACACCGACAAGCTGGGCCGCGTGTTCCATGAGTGCGCCCATCTCTTCGCCCCCGGCGAGGACGGCGCGCTGCTCGATTGGCCCCGCGCCCAGTGGTTCGACATGGTACGCTCCCGCCCGTCGCCGCGCTCGCGCGACCTGAAGCGGAATGATTTCGTGGTGACGATTGACCGCTCCGGCCCGGCGACCGCGTTCGCCAAGCTGCACTGCGCGGTGCCGCCACGTTTCTTCACCGACTACCTGACCCTCGTGAAGCTCGCCGAGGGCTGGCGGATCGTGTCGAAGACCTATCACACCGACATGCGCTGAGGCCCGCGATGCCAGAAGCGTACGACACCATCATCGTGGGCGGCGGATCGGCCGGATCGGTGCTGGCCAATCGACTATCCGCCCGCTCTGGCCATTCGGTCTTGCTGTGCGAGGCAGGGCAGGACACGCCGCACGGCAAGGTGCCGCCGGAGGTGCTCGATTCCTATCCCGGCACCGCTTATCTCGATCCGCGCTTCCACTGGACCGAGTTGAAGGTCACGACGGAGGTCGTGTCGCACAACCGGCCCGATGCACCGCGCCCTAAGCCGCGGAAATACGAGCAGGCGCGCATCCTCGGTGGCGGTTCCTCCATCAACGGCCAGTTGGCCAATCGCGGCGCACCCGCCGATTACGACGAGTGGGAGAAACGGGGCGCGCATGGCTGGGGTTGGAACGACGTCCTGCCGTTCTTCAAGCGCGTCGAGCGCGACATGGATTTCGACGGCCCGCTGCACGGTAATGAGGGCCGCATCCCGGTCCGGCGCATCTTCCCCGATCTGTGGCCCGAGCACGCCAAGGCGGTGGCCGAGGCGTTCCGCGAATCGGGCTACGAGTTCATCGCCGATCAGAACGGCGAGTGGCGCGACGGCTATTATCCGATCACCATCTCCAACCTCTACGAGCGGCGGGTCTCGGCGGCGATCGGCTATCTTGATCCCGGCACCCGCCAGCGCGCGAACCTGACCATCTCCACCGATACGCAGGTCACCGGGCTGGTGTTCGAGGGGCAACGCTGCCTGGGCGTCGACGCGCTGGTGGACGGGCGCCCGACCGCGTTCCGCGCGAATGAAGTGATCCTGTCCTCGGGCGCCATCCACTCGCCGGCGCATCTGCTGCGCGCGGGGATCGGCCCGGCCGGGCATCTGCGCCATCTAGGGATCGAGGTGCGCGCCGCCGTGCCCGGCGTCGGGCAGCGCCTGATGGATCATCCGGCGGTCGCCGTCGCCGCGTGGCTGAAGCCGCACGCGCGCATCATCGAGGACTGGACGCGCCGGCACATGTTCGTCGCGCTGCGCTACACCTCGAAGCTGCCGGAGGCGCCCGCGGGAGACATGTTCCTCGGCGTCACCAACAAGACGTCCTGGCACGCCGTCGGCGAGCAGATCGGCTCGTTCATCCTCTCGGTCTACAAGACCTATTCCGAAACCGGGCAGGTGCTGCTCGCCACGCGCGACTGGCGCGATCACCCGACCGTGGAGTTCAACCTGCTGTCGGACAAGCGCGACCTCGACCGGCTGATGGAAGGCGTCCGCATGGCGGCGATGATGCACGCGCTGCCGGGGATGCAGGCGGTGACGGCCGATCCGTTCCCCGCCAGTTACAGCGACAAAGTGCGCCAGGCGGGCATCATCAACCGCAAGAACAAGCTGCTGACCGACGCGCTCGCGAAACTCCTGGACGGCCCGGCGGCGCTACGCTCGACGCTGATCAAGAAGCTCATCATGGAGGAATTCACGCTCGACGGCGTGCTACGCGACGAGGAGCAACTCGAAGCCTTCTGCCGCAAGGCGGCCGTCGGCGTCTGGCACGCCTCCTGCACCTGCCGCATGGGCGATGCGGACGACCCGATGGCGGTCACCGACACGGCCGGGCGGGTGCGCGGCGTCGAAGGCCTGCGGGTGGTGGACGCCTCGATCTTCCCGGTGGTGCCACGGGCGAACACCAACTTCCCGACGCTGATGACGGCGGAGAAGTGCGCGCAGGCGATTTTGGATGGGGGGTAAGGGTCGGGATCAGGCCCCCGCGCCCTCGATCAGCGAGCCGAACCGCACCCATGTCTTGCCGTCCCACCGGCACATCTGCATCGCCCGGACCGGGTGGTAGTTGGTGGGGCTGGTGTTCACCAGGATGCCGGGCAGCAGCGTCGGAACCACTAGGTCGTGGATGCTGGTCGCCTGTTTCAACACGTTCGGGCGAGAGAAGTCGTCGCCGCATTGCTGCAGGGCCTGCCGCATGATGATGGAGGCGCTGTAGCCATAGATGTAGTTCTGATCGGCGACATCCGCGCCCGGCATGTATTTCGTCATGAATGCCCGGAAGTCCTTCATCCCGGCATCGTCGTTCCATGTCGGATCGGTGGGGTCCTTCAGGTACAGCGTGCTCAGCATGCCGATCGCGTTCTCCGGCCCGGCGGGACGCATGACGGAGCCGACCGAGATCGATATGTTGCACATGAAGAACATCGGCTTCCAGTTAAGGTCGTGCACCTTTCGGATGGCCTGGGCGGCGAATTTCGGCGTCCCCGCGAACAGCAGTGCGTTCGCGCCGGACGCCTGCAATTGCACAAGCTGCGAATCGACGGTCGCGTCGGTGACTTCGTAGGTCGCCGTCCTGGTCACGTGCTGGTCCCAATCCTTGCCGAGCACGTCCCGCACGCCGGAGACATAGTCCTTGCCGAGGTCGTCGTTCTGATAGAGCAACCCCAGCTTCGCGTTCGGGTTCTCCTTCAGCATGTATTTCGTGTAGATCTGGGCCTCGATCCGGTAGCTTGGCTGCCAGCCGATGGTCCACGGATACTTCTGATAGTTGCCCCATTTGTCGGCCCCGGTGCCGACGAAAAGCTGCGGGATCTTCCGCTCGTTGCAGTAGCGCTCGATCGCCGAGTTGGCCGGCGTGCCGAGCGTGCCGAACAGGAAGTCGACCTTATCCTGCTCGACCAGCCGACGCACGTCCTCGACCGTCTTCGGCGGGCTGTAGCCGTCGTCGAGGGAGATAAAGTTGATCGTGTGCCCGTGCACGCCGCCCTGGTCGTTGACCATCCGGAAATACGCGACGTACGCCTTGGCGATCGCCCCGTAGGAGGAGGCAGGGCCGCTATACGGGCCGGTATTGCCGATCTTGATCTCGGTGGCGGTAACGCCCGGCGTCGCGGCACGCACGCGTCGTCCCGTTATTGCCGCCGCGGTCGCGAGGCCGCCTGCGAGAGCCGCTCGTCTGGCGATCATTGCGTCTCCTCCTATCCCACCACACCCAGCCCACGCAGCCGCTCGATATCCGCCACGTCGTAACCCGCGCCCGCCAGCACCTCGGTGCTGTGCGCGCCGACCTCCGCCGCCATCCGGGGCGCCACCTTGGGAGAGCCCTCGACATGGAATGGGCTCATGACCGTCAGCATGTCGTGTCCCTCGAACGACATCAGCGCCTCCACCGCGCGCGCCTGGCGGTCGTGGGCGAGGTCGGCCGGGGTGGCGACCGGGCCGAAGGTGACGCCCGCTTCGTGCATCACCGTCAGCCATTCCGCCAGGTCGCGCTCGGCGAACGCGGCATCGAGCAACGCGATCAGCGCGGCGGCGTTGGCCCGCCGCGCGGGGAGCGTCGCGAAACGCCGATCCTCGGCGATCTCCGCATGGCCGAGCGCGACGCAGAACGGCCGGAACTGGCGCTCCTCGTTCAGCATCGACAGGATGAACCAGCGGTCGTCGCGCGTGCGGTAAGTGTTGGTCAGCGCGTTGGCCACCCGGTCGCGCGGCGGGCGGGGGATGAACCGCGCCCCGCACAGCGCCGCCTGCGCGAAAAACCCGTTCGCCCACAGCCCATTCGCCAGCAGCGAGGAATGCACCACGCCGCCCTTGCCCGTCCGCTCGCGCCGATACAGCGCGGTGACGATCGCCCCGTACAGTCCCATCGCGCTCGGATGATCGCCCATGCCCGGCGCGGAGCGGGCGGGTGGCGCGTCGTGGTGCGCGCGCACCATGTCCATCAAGCCGGAACGCGCCCACCACGCTGTGGAATCGAAGCCCGATTTCTCGGCTTCCTCGCCCGTCTCGCCATAGGCGCTGAACGCGGCGTAGATCAGCCGCCCGTTCAGCCGGGTCAGCTCGTCCGCCGCGACGCCGAGCCGATGGCGCACCGGGCGCGGATAGTTGGTGATGAACACGTCCGCCCGCTCCACGAGGCGGTGCAGCACCGCGCGTCCCTCCGCGCTCTTGAGGTCGAGCGCGAGGCTGCGCTTGTTCCGCCCCGTCAGCATCCACGCATAGTCGTGCGGACTGTCCGGCTGCCCCGGCATGTCGCCCAGCTTGCGGTACGGATCACCGGTAACGGGCGGCTCGATCTTCACCACGTCGGCGCCGAAATCGCCGAGCACGGTCGCGGCGGCGGGTGCTGCGATGAAGCTCGCGCAGTCGATCACCCGCAGCCCGGCGAAGATGCCCTCGGTCACGGACGCTGGTTGCCGAACACGATCGTCCCAGAGGCGGCGAACATGCCGCCGACGCCGTGACAGACGGAGACCTTCGCGCCCGCGATCTGCGCCGGGGCGATGCCGCGCATCTGCCGCACGCTCTCCTGCAACGCGAACATCCCGTACATGCCGGAGTGCGCGTATGACAGCCCGCCTCCATTGGTGTTCAACGGCAACTTGCTGCCCGGCGCGGTGTTGCGTCCAGCAATGAACGCCCCCGCCTCGCCACGGCCGACGAAACCGAGATCCTCCAGCCCGTACAACGGCAGATGCGCGAAGGCATCGTAGATCATCAGATGATCCACGTCCTTGTGCGCGATGCCGGCGGCCTTCATCGCGGTCGGGCCGGCGACGCGGAAGGCACGCGACGAGGTGAAGTCCTCCATCTGGCTTACCATCGGCGCCTCGACGCTCTCGCCGGTGCCGAGGATGTAGACAGGCTTGCCCTTGAGGTCCTTCGCCCGCTCGGCGGACGTCAGGATCAGTGCGCCGCCGCCGTCCGACACCAAGCAACATTGCAGCAGCCGGAACGGATAGGCGATCATGCGCGAACCCAACACGTCCTCGACGGTGATCGGATCGCGGAACGTCGCGCGTGGGTTCTTCGCCGCCCACTCGCGCTGCACGACGGAGACCATGGCGATCTGCTCGTGGGTCACGCCATAGCGCTTCATGAAGCGCAGCACTGGGATCGGGAACAGCGATGGCGGACCCATCGGCCCATACGGCTGTTCGAACTGTCCGGCGAGGCTATCGGGCGGCACCGAGCGCGGCGGATTGCCGACGCGCGACTTGCCGCTCTCGCCGTGGGTGATCAGCACCGTCTTGCACAGGCCCGACGCGATCGCGGCGGCGGCGTGGCGGACATGGATCATGAACGAGCAACCGCCGACCGAGGTGCCGTCCACCCAGTTCGGGGTGATGCCGAGGTAGTGCGCGATCTGCACCGGTGTCTCCACCGCGCAGGCGACGCCGTCGATGTCCTTCGGCGTCAACCCGCAATCCGCCATCGCGTTCAGCGCGGCATCGGCGTGCAGTTGGATCTGCGATAGGTCGGGAATGGTCCCGAGCTTGGTGGTCTCGGACGCGCCGACGACGGCGATCTCTCCTGGCTTCAACATGCGATCACCCTTTCGCCGGACGGAACAGGGGCAGCGTGATCTCGTCGTCCATCTTGGTGAATGCGACCTCGAGCTTCATGTCGAGTTCCAGCGCCTCCGGCGTCTGCGGGCAGTCGACGATGTTGGTCATCATCCGCGGCCCTTCGTCGAGCTGCACGACGGCGATCGCATAGGGCGGGGTGAAGCCGGGCACGTTGCGATGGTGGATGACGTAGCTGTAGAGCACGCCGCGCCCGGAGGCGGGGAACACGCTGACCTCGCGCGAGGCGCAAGCGGGACAGAAGGGACGAGGCGGGAAATAGACCTTGCTGCACGCATCGCAGCGCTGCAGCCGCAACTCGCCGGCACGCGTGCCGTCCCAGAAATGCCTGGTCTCCGGCGTCGGCTTCGGGCGCGCGCGCTGTGGTTCGGCCATGACGGTCCCCCTGAGTGGTCGCGCTAGTATGGCAGGCGTTCACCGCATCTCAACCACCGGAGGCCGAAAAAGAAAACGCCGGCCGAGAATGACCCCGGCCGGCGAACCTCGGAGGTCACGCATGCATACCCATGCTTGGCTTCCGCTACCGATCATGGTGATCCTGACGATCAAGGTCAAGATCATGTCCTGGTTCAGCACATATGAGACGCGGCGGGGTCTCGTTGGCTGCGGGTGTGGAGATACTCGGCTGGGGTGAGGTCGCCAAGGGCCTGATGTGGCCTGAGGTGGTTGAA
>JBAWFF010000156.1:0-37465 GCA_049591635.1 Acetobacteraceae bacterium | reverse complement strand
GTGATGCAGATCGCCATCACGCATTCGCCGGCGACGATGCGCGGCAGGAGGCGCTGCTTCAGTGGCTCGGGCGCGAAATACGAGACGATACGGCATTGCACGCCGATCTCGCCCAGCATCATCATCGCGGTCGCGTAGCAGCCCTTGGCGATCTCCTCGAGCACCAGCGCCGATTCGAGCGTGCCGAGACCCAACCCGCCATAAGCCTCCGGCACCGTCATGCCGGCGACGCCGATCTCAGCGAGCAGCTTGAGGTTCGGCCACGGGAACGTGCCGTCGAGGTAGCGCAGCGCATCCGGCTTGAACCGCTCCTGCGTCACCCGTCGCACCGTCTCGATCAGCCGGTGCTGTTCCTCGGTGAGCCGGAAGCTGATGCCGGTGTTGGTGCTGGTGTCGTCCATGCGTGTGCTCCGTCGGGTCGTCGCGCCGCCGGTGCGGCCAGTTGTCGCGTGATCACCCGCTCGGCACGTGCTAGCTAGATGGACCAGGGCGATGTCGGGCGATCATCCGGCTGCGCCACGCGATCACGCCCTTGATCGCGTCCCTGCAGCCGCCGCCAGATCTCGGCGTCGCGGTTGTAGAAGTCTGGGCGAAATTGCAGCGTACCGTCGGCATCCACAAACGCGGTCTGATAGACCACGAATACCGGCACGGGCGCTGGCACGCTGTCGCGGGTGGTACTGCCCATCGCGATCGCTTGATTGATCATGTCGATCGGTTGCCGCATCATCAGGGCGGCGAATTCGCGCGGCTGCTCCATCCGAATGCATCCATGGCTGATGCGGCGGTTCTCGCGGCGGAAAATGGACTTATCCGGGGTGTCGTGCAGGTAGACCTCGAACCGGTTCGGCATGTCGATCATGAGCAGTCCGAGCCCCGCGTCGGGTCCCGCCCGCTGCTCCAGCTCGCCATTGGCCAGCATGACCATGTTGTTCCGCGTCAAATAATTCGGGTCGCGGGTGAGCTTCGGCAGGATCTCCGCCTTGGCGATGTCGGCCGGGACGACCCAGGGAGGGTTGAAGATAACCGCGTCGATCATGGTGCGAAATTCCGGGCTCTGATTGCGCGCGACGTCTTGGCCGACGACGACTCGCGTGGAGAAAACCGGCTGATTGGCGCGATAAAGTGTCAGTCGTTCGTCGGCGATGTTGACCCAGGCGCGGTCCGCCGGCAGCGGCCGCGGCAGCCAGCGTTGGCGTTCAAGGTTTACCTCGATCGTACGCAAGCGGTTCGGCGTGGCCTTGTCGCCGGCGGGGGCGCCCGAGCGATACATCCGTAAAGCCTCGCGCAATGCCCGGTAGGTCGGCGTCGTCGGCGCCAGCGCCTCGATCACCGCCGCCGGATCGGGGCTGCCGATAGCGGCATCGAGCGCGGCGGCGGCATCGACCGGCCCCGGCGTCAGAGTCTCGTCGTCCCTTCGGTGCTCAACGGGCACGGCGCCACGGGCCAGCGCGTCGGCGTACGATAGGAAGGCGTCCGATAGCAACAATTCGCGGTCGAGCGGTGCCAAGGTCGCTGCTTGCCGCAGCAGGCTCGCATGAAACAGATCCGGGTCGAGACCCTGATCGCCGGCGCGCAGCACGGCACCGGCCAGTGAATTCGCCTGCGCTTGGCGGGTCGTCCACACTGGCTCGAAGTCGTGGCGGGCGTAGAAGCGCCGCAGCAACCCGACATTCAGCCGCTCATCGGCGATGATCAACTCAGGTGAGCCGTCGATCAGGCTGCCGAGTTCGGTTTCGGCGTGCGGGGCCACCACGAAGACCGCATCGGGCTCCGGATCCGCACCGCACCCGGCAAGCGCGCATGCCGCGGCGAGAGCCATCGCGCCGCCTGCGATTGTCGTGCGTCGGGACATCGGAACCCGAGCGGAAGTCAATGGCATTTGGCGACGCAAGCCGATCCTGTGCCACGGCGCACGCACTAGTGCCACTCCTCGACCATTGCCGATCCGCTCAACTAATAGCGACCCACTCAACTGGCAGTTTGACTCGTTGCTCGGAATCGTTCTTAGATTTCACCTGTCTGCCGGCGTTTCAACTAAGGAGGAGCGAATGTCTACCATTTCCGAGACAGTGGCCCACCACAGGCTGTTCCGCAACGCGGCATTGTTTGCCGTGTTGGCTCCCGTGGCGCTCCTCGCGGCGTGTTCCCAGCCGCAACCCCCACCGCCTGCACCGGTGCCGGTCGAAGCGGCCCCGCCGCCGCCTCCGGCTCCAGCTCCGACTCCGGTTCCGCCGGCACGAGGCTAGTCGGCAGGGCGCGGTAATCGCGCCCCAATACCTGACCGCCATCGAGACGGCGCTCTACGCCCTCAAGCGAGAGGCCGTCCCGGTGGTGGATGGGGCTGACGTGGCAGGGCTACGAGATAGACCTCGATCCCGGGTTCGAGGGTCTGTGTGCGCGGGTCCGGCGGGCAGCATGTCGAGTTGCAGCGGTCGCGCTGCTGGCGCATGCCGAAGCGGATGGTCGCGCGCCCGGTCGTCGGCCGGGCTTCACACGGCGAGAGCTCGTCGCCATCACGGTTGGAGCCCTGGCTCTTGCTCCGATCCCGCGCGCGTTTGCCGCGACGTCGCCGGGCACGGACACCATCTTCCGCGGCGGAACGATCATCTCGATGGCGGAATTGGATGCGTCTCCAAGGCGCATCCGATCCTTGTCTACTACATCAACATGCACACGGCTCGCGCCAACGGCACGGCGTTCACCGCGGCCGGGATTCCGGACGACATCGGAGACCTGCCGGGCGGCGGCGCAACCCGGCCAGACCCAGGAGGCCGACGCCGAGCAAGGCGATGCTGGCCGGCTCGGGCGCCGGCAGGATCCTCGGATAGCCCGGGATAAGAATGAACGGGGCAGCGTTGGGGGGAGTATTGCCGAAGTTGAGGTCGGACAGCGGGATTTCCGTCGGGCTGATGAAATACTGCCCGTCCGACACCTCGACCGTCCCCCCCGACGGTATGAGGTCGTACGAATAGCTGCCCTGAAACGGAAACTCGAACCAGTTCGCCGTTTCGAGCCCACTGCCGGGGACCTCCGAGTCGACGAACAGCACGAAGTAGTTGGTGCTGCCGATGGCGAAATTGTTGAAGGCGATGCCGACCGGCCGTACGGGGACTGGCGGGCCACTCGGAAAGGTCCATTCCATGGTCACGGGGGGCAGCATACCCTCCCCGCCGGCGCTGCCCGGCACGAATCCTCCGAAACCGAAATGGAACGGCGAGGGCGAGGTCGCCGGATTTTCCGGGCCGCTGAAGGTCAGCGTGGTATCGTTGTGAACCGGGTCATAGGTCGGTGTGAAGCCCCCGCTTTGCGGCGGGGAGACGAAGCTGTTGTAGACTTCGGTCGCGCAACCGACCTGATCGCCCGGCAGTACCACTTCGAAATCCGAAGCACCCGCCGCGGGCGATGATGGCGGGACGAAGTTCCATATCCCGGGGTGCGGACAGCCCGCCGGCGCCGCCTGGCCCGACCCGGCGAGGCAGGTGGTGCAGAGCAGAGCAGCGATTGCGGTCCCGGCGAGCGTGCGCATGAACGGATCCCCCAGTTGTCTGACCGGGATCACAGGCCTTCCGTGGGAACGATTGCCTCTGGCACGGCGCCGGCGAAGCTTCGCGTTCCCGCGACGTGCATCCCGGCCTCATGGGCAAACGATAACGTATGCTTCACACGTGGATCAAGTTAAAAATCATCTCGTGTCGCTTGTCATTTGTAAATCCAGGGCGGAGGCCACCCTGGTCGCCAGCAACCCCGTGTGGGAAGCTGCGCCACGTTAACCAACGGACGGGGGATCAGGCGTGTTCGAGCACCGGAACCAACTCGGCCGACGCGCCATCATCGCCTCCGCGCTCGCCGCTGCGGCGACCCGGCTCGCGCACGCCCAGACTCCGTCCGCGCCACCGCCGATCATCTTCGTGCACGGCAACGGCGACACCGCCGGCCTCTGGCTCACCACGCTCTGGCGCTTCGGGAGCAACGGCCACCCGGCCGAGCGCATGGTCGCGCTCGATCTGCGCTATCCGCTCGCGCGCGACAAGGACGACACGCCACAGCCCGGCCGTTCCTCCGCCGCCGACGTAATGGAGCAGCTCGCCGCCGAAGTCACCCGCGTCCGCTCCGCGACGGGCGCTCCCAAGGTCATCCTCGTTGCCCAATCACGCGGCGGCAACACCGTCCGAAACTACCTCAAGAATGGCGGCGGCGCGGCACAGGCCGAGATGGCGGTCCTGTGCGGCGCCATCAATCACGGGGTCATCGTCTCCGACAAATACCTCGTCGGCAGCGAGTTCAACGGCGCCTCACCCTTCATGATCGACCTCAACTCCACGCCTGGCGAGGTTCTGCCTGGTATTCGCTACGCCACCATCCGGAGCGATGACGACGACAAATACGCCCAGCCACTGGGAACCTATCTCGGCCTCCCAGGCGTGCCCACTGGCCTGTCGTTCGACGCGCCGGACCTGCGCGGGGCGACCAAGTTCGTGCTTCCCGGCGTCGATCACCGCGAGACCGGCTATTCGCCGGAAGCGTTCGCCACGATGTACGGCTTCATCACCGGCGGGCGTCCCCGCGCCATCGCGATCGCCGCCGAACCGCGCCCGATGCTGGGCGGCAAGGTCAGCGGGTTCGAGGCAGGCGCCCCCACCAACATCGGCATCGCCGGCGCGAGCGTCACGATCTTCGAGGTTTCCCCCGATACCGGCGAACGACGGGGCGATGCGGCGTATACGAAGACCACGGGCGCGGACGGTCTCTGGGGCGATTTCGCCGCCGATCCCGAGGCCGCCTATGAGTTCGTGCTCGCCATCGAAAACTATCCCACGACGCACATCTACCGCTCGCCGTTCCCTCGCTCGAGCGCGATCGTCGATATGCGTCCGCAACCGCCCGCCGACGCGGACAAGTCAGCCAAGGCGGTCATCTACATGACACGCCCGCGCGGTTATTTCGGGATCGGTCGCGATACGATAACGCTCGGCGGCCGAATCCCCACCGACATTGCCCCCGGCGTGCCGAGCGTCTCCTCCACCCGCCTCGCCGCCGGCCTCGACGCCGGTCCGATTCCGGGCCGCTTCAACGCCGAGACGATCGTCGCGCGCCCGTGGCCGGCGCGCGACGGCCATGTCTCGGTGATCGAGCTGACCTATTGACCGCTAGCGCGGCGCTCCCTGACCGCCCGGCAGCTTGCCGAGCAGCCCGGCGATGTCGGGCATTTGCGCGGGCACCTGTCCGTCGGGTGTCGCATGATCGACAACGTGCGGGATCGCCTGTGCCAGAACCTGGCGCATCGCATCGGGTGTGGTTCCCGCCTGGTTCGCCCATGCCTCGATCTTGTCGGCGGGGAAGACCTGGGCGACCTGATCGGCCGAAATCGGCTGATTGGTGCCGCTTCCGACCCAGGACTGGACGTGCTGGCCCAGACCGGCCGATTGGAATTGCGAAATGAGGGCCGCGACGCCCCCGCCCTTGCCATCGCTCGACGCCGCGAAGACCTGTTGCAGAATCCCGTTGATCGCCGATGGCTGCCCCGACTGGGAGCCGCCGAGAACGCCGCCAAGCAACTGACCTAACAAACCGCTCATGGCTTCTTCCCCTCGGTTGGTGCCCGCGATCGTCTCGCGCTACTCGGTCTTCGTCGAAGTCGTGGTGCCGCTCTGAACGCCCGAGCCCGTGTTGGCATTCGCTGCGCCGGTGTTTCCTGGATTCTCTGTCTTGTGCGCCGATTTGCTGGCGAGGTGATGGCCCACCGCGCAGCCGCCCATGGCGCCGACCACGCCGTGATGCACCGCGTGGCCCGCGATGCCACCCACGATCGCCCCCTTGATGCACCCCTTGGCTTGCGCCGGCCCCACGCCGCCGGTGGCGAGCGCCGCGGCCAAGATCGTCGAAACCAGAATTGCTTTCATGTACATATCCTTGGCTATTCCGCGGCCTGGCGGAACCGTCGGGCGTACAGCAGCAGCGCGTCGTCTCCGACCGGCTCGATCGGCGTGAAGTCCCGATGCGCGATCCAGCCGGGCCGCGTCGGGGTACGAATATAGTTCGCAACGGCATTCAAGGTGAGATACACGATCTTGCGAGGATACGGGGTGATGTTCCCCGCCGAGCCATGCACCAGGTTGCCGTGGAACATCATCACGCCCCCGGGCGCGCCGATCGGCGTCACGATCCCACCCTCGTCCACCAGCCGCTTCACCGTCTCGTTGTCGAGCGTCCACAGCGGGTAGGACGTCGTTGAAACGTCATGTTCGGCGGCGAGCGTGCCGTGGCGATGGCTGCGCGGCACCAGCATCAGCGGCCCGTTGATCGCCATTACCTCGTCGAGGAACACCGCGATGTTCATTGCCTTGGGCTCCGGCATCCCGTCGTCGCGGGCCCAGGTGCCGTAATCCTGGTGCCACTGCCAGACCGCGCCGTCGAACGCCGATTTCGCGTTGATCTTGAACTGATGCATGTAGAGCCGATCGCCGAACAGCTGCTCCACCGGCTCGATCAGCCGCGGATGCGCGCCGAGGATCCGAAAGCCCTCGTTGTAGGTGTGCGCGGCGAACGCGGTGCGCGGCGATCCCGTCGTCTCGCGCCAGATCTCCTGGCGGTCCTCGCGGAAGATCGCCTCCGCCTCGGTGCGCAGCACCGCGACCTCCTCGGCGCTGAACGCCTCGGGCAGGAACAGCCATCCCTCGGTCTCGAACTGCCGCGTCTGCGGCTCGGTAAGCCTCATGCTCGCCTCCTCATTCCGCCAGATAGCCGCCGTCGACGACCAGTTCCGTCCCGGTGATATAGGATGCCTCGTCGGACGCGAGGAACAGGATCGTGTTCGCCACCTCGTCGATCTCGCCGGGCCGGCCTAGCGGGATGCGCTTCATCATCTCCGCCCGCAGCCCCGGCTCGGCCGTCGCGCCCGAGGTGCGCATCGGCGGCATCCAGCCGGGATGGACGCTGTTCACCCTTATCTTGTCGCGGCCGAACTGCACGGCCGCCGATTTCGTCATGATCCGCACCGCACCCTTCGACGCGTTGTAGCTCAGATGGATGCGGTGCTGGCCGACGAAGCCCGAGATCGAGGACAAATTGATGATCGACCCGCCGCCGCGTGCCCGCATCGCCGGGATGGCGAATTTCATGCCGAGGAACACGCCCGTCGCATTCACCCCCATCACCTTATGCCAGGCGTCGGTCTCCAGCACGTCGGCGTACGCGCTGCCACTGATGCCGGCGTTGTTTACCAGGATATCGAGCCCGCCGAAACGCCGTGTCGTCGCCTCGATCGCCGCCTTCCAGGCGGCTTCGTCGGTCACGTCCAGGGGCTGAAACACGGCGCTCTCGCCGATCGCGGCGGCAACCGCGCTTCCTTCCTCGTCCAGCACGTCGGCGACGACGACCTTGGCACCCTCCTTGCCGAACCGGCGCGCGGTCGCCGCGCCCATGCCCGCCGCCGCGCCCGTGACCAACGCCACCTTGCCCGCCAGCCTCATATTGTCGCCTCCGATCCTGATTTGTTCGAGGCTGCCATAGAGCGTCGCGCTTGGCTACAATCGGAAACCCAAAGGGAGGGATCACACCATGCGAACGATCGCAGGGGCGCTGCTGGCGCTGGGCGTCCTCGCCACCAGTCCCGCCAACGCCCAAGGTTTCACCTTGACCAGCCCCGACGTCGCCGAGGGCGGCGCGATCAAGGCGGAACAGGTGTTCAAAGGGGGCGGTTGCACGGGCAACGATATCTCGCCGGCCCTGAACTGGGCCGGCGCGCCTGTCGGCACCAAGAGCTTCGCCGTGACACTGTTCGACCCAGACGCGCCGACCGGCAGCGGCTTCTGGCACTGGGTGATCTTCGACATCCCGCCGACCACCAGCGGGCTGGTGAGGAACGCCGGCGCCCTGGCGGCCCATCTGGCCCCGGAGGGCAGCATCCAGGTCCGCAACGACTACGGCGGGTCCGGCTATGGTGGACCCTGCCCACCGCCCGGCCCGCCACATCACTATGTCTTCACGGTGTTCGCGGTCGACGTAGCCACGCTTCCGCCCAGGGCCGATGCGACGCCCGCCGTCGTCGGTTTCAATTTGCACTTCCATACGCTCGCGAAGGCGACGCTGACCGGACTATACGGACGCTGACGCCTTCACCCCTCCCGAAATCGGGAGAGGTGTACAGGCACCCGCGCTTGGCGACCGCTCACCGCTCGGGCAGGATGATCCCACCCCAGGAGTTCATCCATGCCTCATCGCGGCCTGAAATTCGGCATCTTCCTCGCTCCGTTCCATCGCTTGGGCGAGAACCCCACGCTCGCGCTGTCGCGCGACATGGAGCTGATCGAGTGGCTCGACTGGCTCGGCTACGATGAGGCGTGGATCGGCGAGCACCACTCCGCCGGCTGGGAGCTGATCGCCTCGCCCGAACTCGTGATCGCCGCGGCGGCCCAGCGTACCAAGCACATCAAGCTCGGCTCCGGCGTCACCAGCCTGCCGTACCACCACCCGCTGCTCGTTGCCCAGCGCTTCGTGCAGCTCGACCATATGACGCGCGGGCGCGCCATGCTCGGCTGCGGCCCAGGCGCGCTCACGTCGGACGCCCACATGCTCGGCATCGAGGCCGTCACCCAGCGCCCGCGCATGATGGAGGCGCTCGACGCCATCATGCGCCTCCTCGCCTGCGAGGAGCCTGTCACCATGAAAACCGACTGGTTCGAGCTGCGCGACGCGCGTCTGCACCTCGCGCCCTATTCCGACCCATTGTTCGAGATCGCGGTCGCCAGCACCATCACGCCCTTCGGCATGATCGCCGCCGGCACCCACGGCATCGGCGTGCTCTCGATCGGCGCCGGCTTGCCCGGCGGACCGGAGGCGCTCGCGGAGCAATGGAAACTCGCTGAAAACGCGGCGGCGAAATCCGGCAAGGTGGCCGACCGGCGCAAGTGGCGCCTCGTGATCAACGCCCATCTCGCCGAGGATGACGAGCAGGCGCTGCGCGAGGTCACGCGCGGCGAACGGGTGGAGACGCAGACCTATTTCGAGGACACGCTCGGCCGTCCGCCCGGCCGCGCCGACAGCCCGCTGCGCGACGGCGTGAAGATGGGCACCACACTCATCGGCTCGCCGCAAACAGTCATCAACGGTATCGAGCGGTTGGTCGAACTCAGCCGAGGCGGCATCGGCGGCGTGCTGTTCCGCGCCCATGAATGGGCCAATCGCGAGCAGACGCTGCGCAGCTACGAGTTGTTTGCCCGCTACGTGATGCCGCACTTCCAGTTTTCGCTCGACATGCCGCGTCGATCGAATGATTTCGTGCTGGAGAACCGCAAGACGGTGATGGGTCCAGGGGTGGAGGCGGTGAAGCGCGCCTACACCGATGTCGGCCACGCGGTGCCGGAGGGCTTCCGCAACCGCACGACGGGCGCGCGCGATGTGTGAGTGAGGGAAGGGGAGTGCCCATGCGGCGTAGAACTTTCCTCGGATCTGCCTCGGCCGCCGTGCTCGTCCCGGCGGCGACAACGCATGCCGCCGCGCCGACGGTCGTGCTGGAGCTGTTCACCTCCCAAGGCTGCTCCTCGTGTCCTCCCGCTGACGCGCTCCTCGGCGAACTCGCCCGCCGTCCCGGCGTGGTCGCGCTTGCGTGGCATGTCGATTACTGGAACCGGCAAGGCTGGCGCGACCCGTACTCAAGCCACCTGGCGACGGAGCGCCAGCGCGCTTACGCCGAAATTTTGGATGCGGAGGTCTACACCCCCGCTCTCGTGATCGACGGCGCTCGGATGGTCGTCGGATCGGCACGCCAAGCCGTCAGTGCGTCGATCGCGGCATCCACGCCGCCCGAGCTTGACGTGACCCTCTTGCGCGCACCGGCCGGAATAACCGCTCTCGTCGGCCAAGCGCCCGCGCCGGTCAGCGCGATGCTGGTTACGTTCGAGCCCGAGCACGAAACCCAAATTGGCGGCGGCGAGAATGGTGGGCGGCGCCTTCGCGAGTTCAACACGGTCCGAACAGCCGTCGTGCTCGCGTCATGGGATGGCGCGGCGCGGACCCTGACAGCGCCGGCACCCGCGCCGGGGTTGGGCGCTGCCCTGCTGGTGCAGGACAGCAAGCTTCGCGTCCTCGGCGCGGTTATGCTGCCGGCGCGTGCGTCAGAGACGCGTGCCGCCAGGGCCGATCCCGGGGCCGACGACCGGGTCAACCGCCGTCACGACGGTGCGACGCGAGCGTAGGCCGCCGAGACCGAACAGGCCGAGAAGGCCGAGCAGACCCCACAGCCCGGCCCCACCGCCGTTGTCGGTCACGACATGGTCATTCGCCGGCGCCGGTGTGACCGCCGCCGTCGACGGTGTGGGCGCGGTCGCTGGGGTGGTCGTTGACGGCGCTGTGGGGGGTGTCGTCGGTGGCGTGGTCGCGGTGGTGCTGGGTGCGGCGGTGGTGCCGCCGCCGGTGGCCTGGGCGAGCGCGAGCCCCGGGCTCGCGGCCAGAAGGCTCGCCGTCACGGCGGCGATCGGCAAGTAATGGCGTTGCATGGGCATGTCCTCTGCGTTGTGGACCGATCATCCACAAACGCCACCGCCGCACCGCCGTTCGCCGCCGATGACAGCGAATCCTATGCTTGCCACCCTTCTCGGATCAGTCTTCGCACTGGGGAATGGCCCTCTGCTCCATCTGGAAGGCCCGTTCCAGGCCGGCGCAGGGTGCGACGGCCACATCGACGGTGATGGTCAAGGAGATTTGATGTGGAAGACCGAGGGATTCGAGCGGCTCTGGACCGCCACTGGGCTGCTTCCGATACGAACGACTTCGAAACGGAGCACCAGATTTACCGAGAGGGCGCGGTACTCGAATATCCGCAATCGGGGGAGCGCACCCGCGGGCGGCGGAACATTCAATCGTCTCGCGCCGCGCAGCCGAACCGGAAGCACTTCTCAATACGGCGGATAATCGGCACGGGCGACCTCTGGGTCACTGAATATGTCATAAACTATGACGGGCAGCCCTCTTACACCGTGAGCATCATGGAGTTCCTCGACGGGAAGGTGGCTCGCGAGACCCAGTATTTCGGTGATCCGTTCGAGCCGGGGCCTTCGCGCGCGCAATGGGTCGAGCGGATGTCCTGACACCTGGCCGCCGTGCCGCTCGCGCGCTCGGAGCTGCCGATTGATACGGTCTCACTCGCCCGCTATCTCATTGGCAAGGTATTGGTGCGGGACTTGCCCGAGGGTGTCGCCAGCGGTCGTATTGTGGAGACCGAGGCGTATGTCGTCGGCGATGCCGCCGGGCACGCCTACCGCGGAATGACGCCGCGCAATCGCTCGCTGTTTCTCGAGCATGGGCACGCCTACGTTTACGTCGCCTACGGCACCTCACGCATGCTGAATGTCTCGAGCGAGATGCCCGGGATCGGCGCTGGCGTCCTGATCAGGGCGCTCGAGCCGCTCGAAGGCATCCGGATCATGCGGCTAAATCGCGGCATCGAGCGTTTGCGCGACTTGGCGCGAGGACCAGGAAGACTCACCGCCGCGTTGCGGGTTGATCGTCGGCTCGATGGCCTCGATCTTTGCCTGGAAGGCCCTCTATGGCTCGGACGCGGTGAGGGCGAACCCGGCGAAATCGGGCAGGGCATTAGGATCGGCATTTCGCGGGATGCGAGCCGCCTTCTGCGATTTTATCTTCGGAACAGTCCGTTCGTCAGCGGTCCGAGATCGCTCAACGAATAAAATCAGACGGCCTTGAGTCTGACCCATCCCGTCAATAGCCGTAGCCGGGATAGGGTGGCGGGGGAGCGTAGTACGCGGGCGGCGGGTAGTACGGAGGGGGCGCTGCATAATAGCCGGGCCGGGCGCTCGACCCCGCGACGGCTCCCAGCGCGCCGCCGGCCAGCGCTCCGACCGCCGCGCCCTCGCCGCCGCCGGCGATACCTCCGATCGCCGCTCCGGTCCCCGCCCCGACGAGCGCGCCCGCGGCGGTGTTCTGAACCGGGTCATACGGGTTGTAACCGTAGCCCGGGTAACCGTAGCCATACCCGTAGCCGTACGGAGGATAGGCGCAGCCACCCAGGGCGGCGGCCAGTGCGAGCACGGCGGCGGTCCCCACGAGGGCGCGCATCGCGATATTCCTCATCGATAGTGCCTGACTGCAACGGCCCCGGTCGCGACGGGTTGCCATCCGATGGGTTTGCCTTCCGTTAACCCGCCGCGTGGCATCGTTCATCGATGCTCGACGTCGCGGAAGTCTTGCTCGGCGCCGTCCGCCACCATCGCGCGGGAAGGCGCGCCGAATCGGCCGCCCTGTGCCGCCGCGTGCTTGAAGCGGACCCCGATCAGCCGAATGCCTTGTTCCTGTCGGGCCTGCTGGCGCTCGACGAAGGCAGGCCGTCCGCCGCTGCCGCCGCTTTCGCCCGTGCCGTGGCCGCCGATGCGGGCCATCAGGGCGCGCGGATCAACCTCGCCCGCGCCTTCCTGGGCGCCGGGGACCCCGCATCCGCGCTGGAGGCCGCCGAGACCGGGCTGGAGGGCTTCCCCGACGCGGCGGAGTTGCATTTCATCCGCGGCACCGCCCTCGGCACGTTGCGCCGCCCCGAACAGGCCGGCATTGCGCTCGCCCGCGCCATCGCCCTCGACCCCTCCCACGCCTGCGCGTGGCTCAACCTCGGCAATTCGCGCGCCGACCTCGACCGGCTGGAGGAGGCGGAGCGCCACATCCGCGCCGCCCTGCGCCTCGCGCCCACGCTCCTGGAGGCGCACGCCAGCCTCGGGTTCGTGCTGACCTCGCTTGGGCGGCTGGACGAGGCCCGCGATGCCTGTGCCGCGGCGATCGCCCTGGCGCCCGACTTCGCCCAGGCGCACTGGAACCTGGCGACGGCGGCGCTGCTCGGCGGCGACTACGCGACGGGGTTCCGCGAATACGAATGGCGCAAGCGCCACGACCGCTTCCGCCGCGACTTCATCGACCTGCCGGGGCGGGTCTGGAACGGCGAGCCCATCGACGGCCTCGACGTGCTGGTCCACGCCGAGCAGGGCCTCGGCGACACCATCCAACTCAGCCGCTACGCTCCGCTGATCGCCGCGCGGGGCGGGCGGGTGACGCTCGCTTGCGCGCCGGCGCTGATCCCGTTGCTCCGCCACGTGAAAGGGCTGCACGCGGTGGTGGACAAGGCCGCTCGCCTGCCCGCCTACGATGTCTGGATCGATCAGATGAGCCTGCCGCGCGTGTTCGCGACCACGCCCGACACGATCCCCAACGCCGCCGGCTGGCTCACGCCCGACCCGGTCGCGATCGCCACGCTCGCGGGCGGTTTGCCGGCGGGGCCGCGCATCGGAATCGTCTGGGCCGGCAATCCGGGCCACTCGAACGATCGCCGCCGATCGCTCCCGGCGGAGGTGGTCACGGACCTCGCCGGGGCGTGCGCGGTGCCGCTCATCAGCCTCCACGTCGGCCCACGGGCGACGGAGGCACCGCTCTACGGCTTCCACGATCTGTCGCACTGCCTCACCGACTATGCCGCGACCGCGGCGGCGGTGGCGGCGCTCGATCTCGTGCTGTGCGTCGATACCTCGGTCGCCCATCTCGCCGGCGCGCTGGGGACGCCGGCCTGGGTGATGCTTCCGTTCGCGCCCGACTGGCGCTGGCTGCTGGGGCGCGACGACACGCCCTGGTATCGCTCGCTCCGCTTGTTCCGCCAGCCTCGTCCTGGCGACTGGCGATCCGTCATCGCCCGGATCGCCGAGCAACTCGCCGTTCACTTCGCCGGTGAAAGGCCCACCACGCCGCCGACGGTGCAGTAGGCCCCGGTGTCGGTCCTCGCCAGCACCTGGTAGCCGCCCGGGGAGGCATTGGCGAACGCGACCCAGCCCGTCCGCTTCTGCCTGATGCCGAGCTTCTCCCTGATATCGCGGCGGCTCTTGCCGAAGATGCCGACGCCGACGCTCCGCCCATCCGGGCCGACGACGACGATCGTGTCGGGCGGATCACGATGCGCCCGGTCGAACGCCCAGCCTTCAAGGACGAACTTGCCCGGCGTCCCGGTCGGTTCCACCGAGTCCACGTGGCCCTCGCAAGCGCCGGCGGCCACCGGATGCGCTGGCGGGTCGGCGTAGCCGGGCACGTCGCGGCCGAAGATCGACAGCCCCTCCGCCTGCGCGTGTTTCGCGACCACCACGAGGTGGTCGTGATACGGATAGATCGGCTTGGTGTAGGCCTCGTCGTAGACGTCGTTGCGCAGCGCCAGGCCGCCGAGCTTTCGCTCGAACGCGAACAGGCGGTCGGGATTGAGCGAGTGGCCCTGCGCGATGGCGACGCCGACAAGAACCAGGCCGGACAGCGCGAACAGCGGCCGGCGTTGATCGCGCCGCAGGTTCAGGATGAAAAACAGCAGCAGGCCGATCCAGGCCATGAACGCCTGGGTGGTGTAGCGCGAGATCAACGCCGCCAGGAGGGTGAACGACAGCCGCCCGCTGGCCGTGATCACCGAACTGGTGCCGGCGGCGACCGCCATCATCCAGAATTCCGGTGCGACCGCCCGTTCGCGACGGCGCAGCATCAGCAGGAAGCCCGCGACGATCCCGAATATCGTCAGCAGCCCCAGCGCGAATTCGAGCTGCCATTCCAGCGGGTGAACGCCGCCGAGCGAGTACCTCGCCGGCGATCCCAAATAGAGCAGGACGAACGCCAAGCAGAGCAGCGGGTGGCGCAGCAGGGTGGCGGCCGGGCTGTCCTGCGCCAGTGCGCCGATTTCGCCGGCCGGATGATAAAGATAGGCCGCCCACATCAACGCCGCGACGACCGCGGTGATGACCACCTTGGTCCACGACAGCCGGAGCAGCACCGCCAGGACGCAGACCAGCGGCAGGATCAGGAGCCCGTTTGCCATCGACAGGGCGGCCGCTATGCCCGCCACGATGGACACGGCGAACCACGCGGCGGAGCCGTCGCGTTGCTGGCAGATCGTGAGGGCATGAAAGCTGAGCAGCCCGAACAGGCACACCGCGAAGAACGGTATCTGAAATCCGGTGGTGAAGTTCTCCCACTGGATCCAAGAAAATCCGCAGGCGACGACCAGCCCGGTCAGAAACAGATCGGTCGCGCGATTGCGCTCCGAGGCGCGGCGCAGGATCCGCAGCAGCAGCAGGACGGTCAGCACGCAGAGCAGGAAGTTCACCGCCAGCGAAAGCAGGTCCAGGCCGCCGAACCATCTTATGTCAGGAAGGAACACCAGCCGCGCGAGTACCTGTCGATGCTCGTTATGCGGCGACCACAACGCCAGCCAGGGATGATGCTGGAACTCCATGTATTTGTTGATGTAGCCGTCCCACTCATCGTAAAACGGAACGGGCGAGTAGTTGAGGATGATCCCGGCCAAGGTCGAGCCGAACGCATAGATGCCGATCACCAGCGCGAGCGCTCCGACGAGGAGCGTCACGCGGCGCGAAGGGCCTGGACGTTCGTCCCCGCGCGTGTCTCTCTCAGGCAGCCTCGATTGGGCGGCCGCCCGTTCCACTCGTCGAACCACGAATCGCACCTCATTGACGCAAGCGGCGCGTGCGTACCATCATCGCCTGCCGCGCGCCATGATCGGAGTGCCAGCCAGCAATGGACACGATCGTTCGTTCAGATCCCCTGGCGCGTGCGCGCGCCGTCGGTCCGCTTGTCGCCGCCGCCGGCGACGCGATCGAGCGCGACCAGCGCATCCCGCCGAGCTTGCTCGCCGCGCTGCATGACTCGCGCCTGTTCCGCCTGCTGCTGCCGCGTGCCTTCGGCGGTGAGGAAGCCCATCCGGGCGCCTATCTCCGCGCGGTGGAGGAAATCGGAAGCCACGACGGGTCCGTGGGATGGTGCATGTTCGTCGCCAACAGCTCGGCGCTGATCACCGCCTATCTGGATCCGGCGGCGGCGCGTGCCATCTACGCCGATCCGCACGCTTCCATCGCGTGGGGACCGCCCGGCGCCGATCGCGCCCGCGCCGTGGCCGGGGGCTATATCGTGAACGGGCGATGGCGCTTCGCCAGCGGATGCCGTCATGCGACCTGGATGGGGGCGCACTGCAATGTTGAGGAACCGGATGGATCGCTGCGCCTGAATCCGGCTGGGCGGCCGACCATTCGCACCCTGCTGTTCCCCGCCGAGCACGCGACGCTGATCGATGACTGGGACGTGATCGGCCTGCGCGGCACCGCGAGCGTGTCGTACACCGTCTCGGATCTGTTCGTCCCGGAGGCGTTCACCTCGACCCGCGAGGACCCCGCGCTCGCGCGCGAGACCGGCCGGATGTACGCGATCCCGCAGCAGGGCCTCTACACGGTCGGCGCGGCCGGCACCGCGCTTGGGATCGCGCGTGGGATGCTCGACGCCTTTTATGCTCTCGCGACCCACAAGACCCCGCGCGCGCTGGCCGGCCCGCTCGCGCGCAACGCCGCCGTGCAAACCGAGGTGGCGCAAGTCGAGGCCCGCCTCAGCGCCGCGCGCGCATGGCTGCTCGCGAGCCTGGACGACATCATGGCCGATCCCGACCCGCACGCGCCGATCGAGGTGCCCGACCGCGCCCGCCTCCGCCTCGCCGCGACGCACGCGATCCAGTGCGCGATCGAGACCGCCGACTGGACCTACCGCGCCGCCGGTACCGACGCGATCTACGCCGGCACCACCTTCGAGCGCCGCTTCCGCGACATCCACACGGTCTCGCAGCAACTCCAGGCGCGCATCGCCAATTTCGAGGCGGTGGGCCGCATCCTGATGGGCATCACGCCGGAGACGCCGTTCCTTTAGGAATCCGGATCGGCATCCACGAAGGCGCGGTCAACGGCGCCGTTCACGCCAGCCCGAAATACGCCCGGTGCAAAGCGTCGTCGGCGCGCAGCGCCTCCACCGTCCCCTCGAACCGGATGCGGCCGCCTTCCAACGTCAGCACGCGGTCGGCGAGGTCGAGGAAGGCGACGTTCTGCTCGGCGATCAGCATCGCCAGTCCCTGGGTCCGGAACCGTTCCAATATCTCGATCACCTGTTGGACGAATAGCGGCGACAATCCGGCCGAGGGCTCGTCCATCACCAGCACCCGCGGGCCCGACGCCAGCGCCTTGCCGATCCCCAGCATCTTGCGCTGCCCACCCGACAGGCTGCCGGCGAGCGCGCGCTTGCGCGAAGCAAGGTCCGGGAAGACCCCGTACAGCTCCTCCAGCCGCCGGCCCAGCGCCGCGCGCTCCGCGAACTGGCCGCCGATGCGAAGGTTTTCGTCGATCGTTAGCCCAGGAAACACGCCGAGTTCGGACATGTACGCCATGCCGCGGCGCACCCGCCGATCGGTCCGCAACGCGGTCACATCCGTCGCGTCGAGCAGGACTTCGCCGCGCCACGCCGGCATCAGGCCAACGATCACCTTTAGCAGCGTCGTCTTGCCCGCGCCGTTGGCGCCCAGCAGGACGACGCTCTCGCGCGGGCGCACGTCGATCCCGGCGCCCCATAGTACCTGCACCTTGCCGTACCCGGCCTCCACGTCGCGGGCGGCGAGAAGCGGCTCAGTCATGCTTGCCGCCGCCCAGGAACACGCGGATCACCTCCGGATCGCGCGTCGCGTCCGCCAAGGTGCCGCCGAAGAACTCCTTGCCCGACGCCATCACCACCACCCGATCCGTCACCCGGTCGATGAAGCCCATCAGGTGTTCGACGACCAGCAATGCCATCCCGCTCGCGGCCAGCGCGCGCAACTTGTCGGCCATCCGGCCTAGCTCCGCCGGGTTGAGCCCCGCCGCCAATTCGTCGACCAGAAGCAGGCGCGGGGAGGTGGCGAGCGCGCGCGCCAGGTCGAGCGTCTTTTGCTGCGCGCTATTCAACTCGCCCGCTTGCTTCCGCGCGAAGCCGTCGAGGTCGAGGGAGGCGAGGAGCGCCTCCAGATCGGGTGGCGTGCCAATGTTGCCGTAGGTCGCGGCGATCTCCACGTTCTCCGCCACCGTCAGCGAGAGGAACGGCTTGGGCGACTGGAAGGTGCGGTTGATGCCCTGGCGCGCCAGGCGGTGCGCCTTGGCACCGCCGATCGAGCGGCCCCGATACAGCACTCGCCCGCCATCCGGCGCATAGAGGCCGGAGATCACATTGATACACGTCGTCTTGCCCGACCCGTTCGGCCCCACCAGCCCCAGAACCTCGCCGGCGTCGAGATGGAAACTCACCTGATCGAGCGCGCGGAAGCCGCCGAACCGCTTGACCACATTCTCGACCGCGAGGATGGGTTCAGGGGACACGGATGCCCCGACTGGTCAGCAGCGATACCAGGCCGTTCGGCAGGAACAGCACCAGGATCATGATCAGCGCGCCGTAGATGAGCTGGAAATACTGCGGCACCGTGATGCCGATCCAGTTGTAGACGCCGTACAGGATCAGCACGCCGAGCAACGGCCCGACCAGCGTGGTGATCCCGCCGAACAAGGTGAACACCACCGCGAAGATGGAAATGCCGAGGTCGAAGGCGCTGTCGGGATAGAAGACCGAGATGTGCCAGGCGAAGGAGCCGCCAACCAGCCCGGCGATCAGCGCCGACAGCAAGGACGCGATGATGCGTCCGCGCACCACGGAGATGCCGGCCATCTCGGCGCTCTCGGGATCCTCGCGGATCGCCTGCAACGATAGCCCGAACCGCGAGTTGCGGAGATAGACGACCAGCAGCAGCGTCCCCGCCAGGACCGCCAGACCGACGTAGTAGGAGAACGCCGGAGCAAACACCCCGCTCAGCGACACGCCGTACGGTCCCTTGGTGACGTTCTGCAAGGCCGGGTTGGCGACGATTTCGTAGACCGCCTGCGCGGCGGCGAGGCTCGCGATCGCGAAATAGGCACCCGACAGGCGCAGCAGCGGGATGAGGATGACGCCAAGGATCAGCGCGGCGATCCCGGCGCAGGCCATCGCCGGCAGCGGGCCGACATGCAGATGCATCACCGCCAGCGCGAAGCCGTAGGCGCCGGCGCCGTAATAGCCGACATAGCCGAACGGCAGATAGCCGGTGAAGCCGTAGACGACGTTCAGCCCTTGCGAGAGGGTGAAGAACATCATGAAGTTGAACAGCATCAGTTCGTTTGAATAGACGCCGCGAGCGATCCCCATGATGGCGACGGCGATCAGCGCGATCGCGACGTCGCCGGCGACACGCCCCTTGGGGCGTCGAGCGAGGCCCTCACGCACGCCGCACGCTCCGGCCGAACAATCCCTCCGGGCGGACCAGCAGCACGAAGATCAGCAGCAAGTTGGGCAGCAGATTGGCCCACGAGCTGAGATAGGTCTGCATCAGCATCAGCGAGATGCCGTAGACCAGCCCACCGAAGATGCAGCCGAGCGGGTTGCCCAGCGTGCCCACGACGATCACCGCGAACGCCGTGATGGTGACGCCGACGCCGAGCGAGGGCGTCACGCTGCCCAGCATGAACGGCTCGAATGCCCCGGCGACGCCGGCGAGCGCGATGCCGATGCCGAAGGCGAGGGCGGAGACGAAATGGATGTCGATGCCGGTCGCCAGCGCCTCCTCGCGGGAAGACATCACGGCGCGCGTCAAGGTGCCGAGACGGGTGCGATAGAGGTAGATGTAGACGCCGATCACGCAGACTGCGCTGACCGCCGCGCTGTACACCCAGGCGCGCGGCATCCGCGCACCCAGGATCTCGATCGGTCCGACGCCGAAGATGCGCGCGGGGATCGAGCGTTCGGTGTTGCCGAACAGGATCGAGACGACCGCCTCGATTACCTGCGACATGCCGAAGAACAGGATCAGCGACAGCATCTCGGTGTCGCGCGCGGCCATCAGACGCGGTACGATCAGGTAGTAGATCGGAATGCCGACCGCGATCAGCACGACCAGCATCAGCGCCGCCGAGGCGAGCGGGTGCAGCCCCAGCAGCACGAAGAACCAGAATGCCCCGTAGGCGCCCAGCATCAGGAAGTCGCCATGCGCGATGTTGACCATCTTCATGACGCCGAACACGAGGGTCAGCCCAAGCCCGACCAGCGTGAAGTAGAGCCCGAAGAACAGCCCCTCGATGATGGCGGAGAGGAGCATCCGCTAGAGGTCGCGTAGTACTCCGTCATGGCCGGACTTGGTCCGGCCATCCACGTCTTCCTTGCCGCCAGCAAAGACGTGGATGCCCGGGACAAGCCCGGGCATGACGGTGAAATAGCGGGCGAGCGCTTGCCCCAACCTCACTTCCCGATCACCGGCTTCCCGGTCGCCAGCTCCGGCGGATACACCACCACCAGCTTCATGCCCTTGCCGTCCGGCTCGATCTGGCCCAGCGGCGTGATCTCGCCGATCTGCGCCCCCGTGTCGTCGAGTTCGAACGGCCCGGCGAGAGTCGTCAGCTTGCCCGACAGCCCGAACACCGCGTCGTGCAGCGCCATCTGATCGAGGCTCGCGGCGTTCTTCAGCGTCTCCTGCAACACCATCCCGACCGTGTAGCCGGCGATCGCGTTCAATCCGAACGCCGTTCCCGGCGTGTTCGCATAGGTCTTGTCCCAGGCCGCCTTGTACTGCGGCAGATCGAGGCCGGCGGTGACCTTGTACCCGTAGGTCGCCCCGGTGACGTAGGTGAACACGCCCTTCAGTCCGTCGATTCCGACCGCCTTCAGCAGCTCCTCCGGCTCGACCCCGGGATAGACGGCGAACAGGAACTTGAACTTCTCGCCCGAATCCTGAAGGTTCCGCAGGAACGCGATGTCGTTGCCGGGGTAGCCAAGCTCGATCACCGCGTCGGGCTTGGCGGCGGCGATGTTGTTGATCAGCACGGTGTAGTTCGCGGTGCTGGTCGGCACCCCCTGGTCATAGACGATCTTCAGCTTCCCCGCCTCGGTGATGAATTTCCGCAGCGCCGTCGCCTGCGTCCCGGTGAAGTCGTTGGTCGCGTACAGCAGCGCCACCGTCTTGATGCCGTTTGCCGGACCATCGGCATTGAGGAAGTCGGCGATGAATTTCGGCCAGATCGTGGAGGCGGGATCGGCCAGCAACGCGATGTAGGGGTTGTCCTTGGTGAAGAACGGCGCGCCGGTCCCGGTGGCGTCGAACAGGAATTGCTTATGCTCGTGCGCGATCGGCACCATGACCGCGGTCAACACCGAGCCCGAATCGGTCACCAGCAGGTTCACATGGTCCTGCGTGATGAGCTGGTTGGTCAGCGTCGCCGCCGTTGCCGGGTTGGATTGGTCATCGTAGCTGATGAATTTCAGCGGGATCTTCTTGTTGTAGGCCTTCACGAACACGCCGCCGTCGGCATTGGTCTGATCGACCCAGTATTTTAGCCCGTAATAGACCGGCATCGAGATGGCGGCGAACGGGCCGGAACTCGCGTGCAGGCTGCCGATGGTGATCGCCGCCGGCGCGTCCTCCGCCCGCGACGCGGGTGTGTTCAGCATAACGGTCGCCAGCGCGGTCAGGCCGGCGAGAACGGATCGCAGCTTCATGGCAATTTGTCCTTCCAGCGTTGTTTACTTTCCGATCACCGGCTTTCCGTTGGCGAGGTCAGGCGGATACACCACCACCAGCTTCACACCGCCTTCCCCATCCGGCTCCACCTGCCCGAGCGGCGTGATCTCGCCGATCTGCGCGCCGGTGTCGTCGAGCTTGAACGGGCCTTGCAGTGACGTGAGCTTGCCCGACAAGCCGAACACCGCGTCGTGCAGCGCCGTCTGATCGAGGCTCGCGGCATGAGCCAGCGTCTCCTGCAACACGATCCCCACGGTATAGCCGGCGACCGCGTTCAGGCCGAAATTGGTGCCGGGCGTGTTCGCGTAGGTGCTCGCCCACGCCTTCTTGTACTGCGCGAGGTTCATGCCGACCGTCACCTTGTACGGATAGTCGGCGCCGCTGATGTAGCTGAACACGTTCTTCAATCCGGCGACGCCGACATTCTTCAGCAATTCCTCGGTCTCGGTCCCGGCGTAGGCGGTGAACACGAACTTGAACGTCTCTCCGGAATCCTGGAGGTTCCGCAAGAAGGCGATGTCGTTGCCCGGATAGCCCAACTCGATCACCGCGTCGGGCTTGGCGGCGGCGATGTTGTTGATCAGCACCGTGTAGTTGGATGTGCTGGTCGGCGTCCCCTGGTCATAGACGATCTTCAGCTTGCCCGCCTCGGTGATGAACTTGCGGAAGCCCGCCGCCTGGGTGCCGTCGAAATCGTTGGTCGCGTACAGGATCGCTACCGTCTTGATGCCGTGCGGCGGGCCTTCCTCGTTCAGGAAGTCGGCCGCGTATTTCGGCCAGATCGTCGAGGCCGGATCGGCCAGCAGCGCGATATACGGATTGTCCTTGGTGAAGAACGGCGCCCCGGTCCCGGTGGGGTTGAACAAGAACTGCTTGTGCTCGCGCGCGATCGGCACCGCGACGGCGGTCAGCACCGAACCGGAATCGCTCAGCAGCATGTTCACGTGGTCTTGGGTGATGAGCTGGTTGATCAGCGTCGCCGCCGTCCCCGGACTGGATTGGTCGTCGTAGCTGATGAGCTTGAGGGGGATCTTCTTGTTGAACGCTTTCACGAACGCGCCGCCGGCGGCATTGGTCTGGTCCATCCAAAGCTTCAGCCCGTAATAGACCGGCATGGAGATGGCCGCGTACGGGCCGGAACTGGCGTGCAGGCTGCCGATCGTGATGAATGCCGGTGCTTCCTCGGCACGCGAGGAGGGCGCACCAACCGTCACCGCCGCGAGGGCCGCCAGGCCCGCAAGCACGCATCGCACCTTCATGGCGTCGTTTCCCCCCGGCTTCAATTCGTATGTCCGGGGGAATAGGTCAGCATCTGCGATCGCGCAAGCAGACCGCCTACGGCCGGATCAGCTTCACCCGCCGCCCATGTCGCTACTTAGTGCTCCCGCGGTCAGGAGTCTTCGACGCTAGGGTGGATGCGCTTAGTGCGATGCAGCGTATTGCGATCGGTATGGTGCATTTCGGCGCCGGTAGCCACCAGCCTCAGGAAAAGGTCCGAGGTGTAGCTGAAGGATCCGTCCGCGTTGAATATGAACGTGCTCTCGAAGGCCGTGGCGGTCGCCCGCTCCAGAAGGTACTTGTTCTGGCATAGGCCGTAGCAGTCCGATCCAGGCTCTGCCTTGAATGTTAGCGACTGGTCATGGGCCTTGGCGCTACCGCCCGCCAGGATGGCAAGCCCGCGCGGCACCGCGAAGCACCGTATGACTTGCCCGTTTGCCTTATCCCAAAGGAGGTAGCCAACCTCATCGTGGAAGGGGTCCATGGCTTCCTCGCCATGACGCCAAGCGGTCATCTCGTAGTTCAGCCCCTCGATTGTTTGCTTGCCGTTCTCGACAATCGGGATGGGCCGGAACCAGGCTTTCTCGAAGTAACCGGTCTCCGTCGTCTCGTCATCCTTGTTGTGGTAGGAGAGATCAACGCCGACGTTGCCTTCCCAGTAGCCGACCAATGGTGTTAGCGGCCCCAGCTTTTGCGGCCCTTGGATTATCGCCACGACTGCTCACCCTCCTGAAGTTTGTTGTAGCCGTACTCTACGGCTATCCGAATGTCTAGTCGGCGGTGCGAGCCAAATTGTCATTCTTCATGAGAATGATTGGCGGTGTCGATCAACCTCACGCGCTTGCCCTCAACGCCAAGCGCTAGGCGGCCACCGCGCAGCGCCAGTGCGGCCTCGCCGAACACCTCGCGCCGCCAGCCGTGCAGCGCCGGGGCGGCGGCATCATCTCCCAGCGCCAGCCGCTCGATATCATCGCCCGAAGCGACCAGCCGCGCGGCGACTTCGTGCTCCTCCGCCTTCGCCGCCAGCAGCACTTTCAGGAGTGCGACCAGGGCGGGGGAGGGGCGCGCGTCGCGCCCGCGCGGCACCTCCGGCAGTGACTCGTCGGGCTGCGCCTTCGCCGCGGCGAGAGTGTCGAGCAGCGAGGCGCCAATCCGTCCCTCGGCGAAGCCGCGGGTGATGCCGCGTGCGCGGGCCAATTCCTCGGCGGTCGTCGGGATCGTCGCGGCGATCTCGCCCAGCGTTTCGTCCTTCACCAAGCGCTGGCGCGGGACGTTGGCGCGCTGGGCCTCGCGCTCGCGCCAGGCGGCGAGGGCGCGCAGCATTCCGAGAAAGCGGCGGTTGCCGTTGCGCGGGCGCAGCCGTTCCCATGCCGCTTCCGGATCGGCGCGATAGGCGTTTGGGTCCGCCAGGGCCGCCATCTCCTGGGCGACCCAATCGAGGCGGCCCTCGCGCGCCAGCCGTTCGCACAGCTTCTCGTAGACAACCCGCAAATACGTCACGTCCGCGGCCGCATAGACGATCTGCGCGGGCGACAGCGGGCGCGCGGACCAGTCGCTGAAGCGGTGCGACTTGTCGATGCGCCCGCCGGCCAGCGCCGCTACCAGGGCGTCATAGGCGATCTGGTCGCCGAATCCGGCCACCATCGCCGCGATCTGGGTGTCGAACACCGGGGTCGGGACGGCGCCGAACTTCAGGACGAAGATCTCGATGTCCTGCCGTCCGGCATGGACGACCTTCATCACCTTCGGATCGGCGAGGAGGCGTCCCAGCGGGGCGAGGTCGAGGCCCGCTGCCTCGGCGTCCACCACGGCGACCTCCTGGGTCCCGCCGAGTTGCACGACGCACAGCTCCGGCCAGTAGGTGCGTTCCCGCATGAACTCGGTGTCCACCGTCACGAATGTCTCGGCGGCGAGGCGCCGGCAGAGGGCGTCGAGCGCCTCGGTGGTCTCGATCAGGGCGGGCGGGGGAAAGCCGGGACGGGGCGGGCGCGACATGGGGGGCTTCTACACGCGGGCGGCCGCATCGCCAAAACCCGGCCTTGACTTGCCGCATCGGGTGAAGCTCTTGTCTGCCGCCCCTAGGCCCGCCGGACTCCCCTCATGCACGCCTACCGTACCCATACTTGCGGCGCGCTCCGCGCCTCCGATGCGGGCGAGATTGTCCGCCTGTCGGGCTGGGTGCACGCCAAGCGCGACCACGGCGGCCTGCTGTTCATCGACTTGCGCGACCATGCCGGGCTGACCCAGTGCGTCTTTCCGGCCGGCAACCCGGCTTTCGCCGCCGCCGACGCCGCCCGCCCGGAGAGCGTGCTGACCGTCACCGGCGAAATCGTCCGCCGCGAGCCCGGCACCGTCAACCCGCGCCTGCCGACCGGCGAGATCGAGCTGCGGGTGGCGACGCTCGAGGTCCAATCCACCGCCGAGGTGCTGCCCATCCAGGTCGCCGGCGAGGAGAAATACCCCGAGGATTTGCGCCTCAAATACCGCTTCCTCGACCTCCGCCGCGACAAGCTGCACCACAACATGATGCTGCGCGCGCGGGTCATCGCCTCGATCCGCCGGCGCATGATCGAGGCCGGTTTCACCGAGTTCCAGACCCCGATCCTGACCGCGTCGAGCCCGGAGGGGGCGCGCGACTTCCTGGTCCCCTCGCGTGTCCATCCCGGCAATTTCTATGCCCTGCCGCAGGCGCCGCAGCAGTTCAAGCAGCTCATCATGGTCGCCGGTTTCGATCGCTACTTCCAGATCGCGCCGTGCTTTCGCGACGAAGCCTCGCGCGCCGACCGCAGCCCCGGGGAGTTCTACCAGCTCGACTTCGAGATGAGCTTCGTCACCCAGGACGACGTATTCGCGACCATCGAGCCCGTCATCGCCGGCGTGTTCGAGGAGTTCGCCGAAGGCCGTGCGGTCTCGCCGCCGCCCTTCATCCGCATCCCTTACGAAACCGCGCTCCTGGAGTTCGGCACCGACAAGCCCGACCTGCGCAACCCGCTGCGCATCCGCGACGTGACCGAGCACTTCGCCGGTTCGAGCTTCGGCCTGTTCGCCCGCATCGCCGCCGCCGGCGGGGTGGTGCGCGCCGTCCCGGCGCCCGGCGCGGGGGCCAATCCGCGCAGCTTCTTCGACAAGCTGAACGAATGGGCGCGCGCGGAGGGCGCCGGCGGCCTGGGCTACATCACCTTCGACGCCGATGGCCCGAAAGGTCCGATCGCGCGCAATCTCGAACCCGCCCGTGCCGAAGCCATCCGCGCCGCTTGTGGTCTCGGGGCGGGCGACGCCGTATTCTTCGCCGCCGGCGCGCGGCAAGAGGCATGGAAATTCGCCGGCCTCGTCCGCACGCGCCTCGGAGCGGAGCTTGGATTGTGCGAGACCGGCGCGTTCCGCTTCTGCTGGATCACCGACTTCCCGATGTACGAACGCAATGAGGAGACCGGGCTGATCGACTTCAGTCACAATCCGTTTTCCATGCCCCAAGGGGGGATGGAGGCGCTGCGGACCCAGGACCCGCTCGCCATCAAGGCGTTCCAGTACGATATCGTCTGCAATGGCGTCGAACTGTCCTCCGGCGCGATCCGCAACCACCGCCCCGACATCATGATCGAGGCATTCCGGATCGCCGGCTACAGCGAAGCCGAGGTCGAGGCGCGGTTTGGCGGCATGTTGAGCGCCTTCCGGCTTGGCGCGCCGCCGCACGGCGGCTCCGCGCCGGGGATCGACCGCATCGTGATGCTGCTGGCCGACGAGCCGAATATCCGCGAGGTGATCTTGTTCCCGCTCAACCAGCAGGGCCAGGACCTGATGATGGGCGCGCCCGCTCCGGTGACTGCGGAGCGCCTCAAGGAATTGTCGCTTTCCATCGTCATGCCCGGCGCAGGCCGGCCATCCACGTCTTTGCGTGGGAGCCGCGAAGACGTGGATGGCCGGGCCAAGCCCGGCCATGATGAACGCAGTAAACCGTCCTGACACACCCGTGGAGCGCCCCTATGCGCCGTCTCGTCGCGCTGGCAGCCTTTTTGCTGCTTGCCTTGCCGGCGTCCGCCCTGCCCGCGTTGGCCGCCAGCAGCCCCGGCGTCCCGCTCGCCGCGCACCGAGCGTTGTATGCGCTGACCTTGGACCGTGCGCGCGGCGACGTGGTCGCGGCGCAAGGGACGATGGGCTACGAGGTGATCGACGCTTGCGACGGTTGGGCGGTGCGCCAGCGTCTCGACATGAACGTCACCAACGCCGAGGGCCAGACCATCAACATGATTTCCGACTACGCGACGTGGGAGGGCAAGGACGGCAGGCGGATGCGCTTCCACATGAAACAGACCACCGACGAGGCAATCGCCAGCCAGACCGACGGCGACGCGACGATGGAGCCGAATGGCGGGCCGGGCGTCGCGCGCTATACCAGCCCGCGCCGGACCAGCATCAAGCTGCCGCCAGGGACGCTGTTCCCGATGGCCCACACCGCGGCGATCATCGAGGCCGCGCGGGCCGGAAAGCGCCTGCTCAACCTGCCGCTGTTCGACGGGACCTCCGACACCGGTGCCGAGGACAGCTCCATTGCCATCACCAGCTGGGATAAGCCGAAGCCGACGCCGTGGCCGGTCTTGTCGAAGCTGCCCAGCGCGCGCGTGCATATCGCCTTCTGGGATTGGGACACCAAGGATATGCTACCCGACTACGAGGTCGGGATGCGCTACTGGGAGAACGGTGTCGCCGACGACATGACGATGGATTTCGGTGACTTCGTGATGCACGCGAAGCTGACCCAGTTCGCCCCGCAGCCGCGGCATTGCTGAGACTCATTCCTGCCCGGACGGCACATCCCGCTCACGTGTTTCGCGCCGGCGCACCAGCACGGATAGGGTCACGCCGATGATCAGCGCGCCGCCGTAGAACAAGTCCTGAATGAAGATCTGGATCCCCATCAGCGACAGCCCGTTGATCCCGGTCACCAGGAAATACACCGCGATGAACGCGCCCCAGGCGTTGAACCGCCCCGGCACGATGGAGGTGGAGCCCAGGAACGCCGCGGCGAAGGCAGGCAGCATGAAGCTCTCGCCCGATGCCGGGTCCGCCGCCCCGCTGGTTCCCGCGTACAGCACCCCGGCGCCGGCGGCCAGCAGCGAGCCCGCGACCAGGGCGCCGAAGCGCAGCCGCTCCACCGCCAATCCCGACAGCCGCGCGACCCGCCGGCCGCGTCCGACGAATAGCAGCTGCACGCCCACCGGCGTGTAGCTCAGCACGTACCACAGCACGATCGTCAGGATCAGCGCGTAGACGAAGCCGAGCGACAGCCCGAACAGCCGCGGCACGATGACCGCGTTCACCAGGGACTGCGAGATGCCGGAGATCGTCTCGCTGTTGCTGACCCACAGCGCGAGGCCGCTCACCAGTGTGCCGGTGCCAAGCGTGGCGATGATCGAGTCGATCCCGACCCCGACGATCAGGACGGCGTTCACCACGCCCACCATCGTGCCGGCGGCGAGCGCGATCAGGATGCTCGGCACGATCGCCATCCCGATCCGCGCGTTCAGCACCGCGATCAGCATCGACGTCAGGGTCAGCACCGAGGCAACCGAGAGATCGTACTCGCTGGCGGTCAGCGTCACCACGAGGGAGCAGGTCAGCACCACGAGCACCGCCTGCGAGCTGAAGAGCGAGGCGAAGTTGCCAGCCTGAAGGAAGATGCCGGGTTCGATGACGCCAAAGATGGCGACGGTCACCGCCCACGCCAGCAGCAGCGCGTATTTGTCGAACAGCCGGCGCGCCGGCGCGCCGGTGTCACGCGGCGGCGGCGGGGGCGGGTCCAAAACACGCACGCGAAATCCGCTCCTCGGTAACGTCTTCGCCGCGCAGCTCGGCGACGATCCGCCCGCGGCGGAAGATCAGCACGCGCTGGCATAGCCGCGCCAACTGCTCATGATCGCTGCTACAGCAAATCACCCCGGCGCCCTCGGCCGCCCAGGCGCCGATCTCTGCGAAGATTTGCTCACGCGCGCCAACATCGACGCCCTGCGTCGGCTCGTCGAGTACCAGCAACCGCGGGCGAAGCTGCAACCATTTGGCCAGCAGGGCCTTCTGTTGATTGCCGCCGCTCAGCGCCTCCAGCGCCAGCAACGGGTCGGGCGGGCGAACGTCGAAGCGGCGACACAAGTCCGATGCGTGACGGACCAGCGCGGCGTGGCGCAGCACCCCGGCGCGGACGAAACCACGCAGCACCGGCAGCGAGAGGTTCTCGGCGACCGTGAGTTCGCCGATACAGCCTTCGCCGAGGCGTTGGGCCGGAACATACGCGATCCCCGCGGCGATGGCCGCGCCGGACGTCATCGTCGGCAGCCCGTGAACCGTCCGATCCAGCCGAAGCGTGCCCGCGCGCGCGGGTAGCGCGCCGGCGAGCATGGCGCCGGCCTCGGCGAAGCCGGACCCGATCAAGCCGGTAAGGCCGAGGGTCTCACCGGCGCCGACGACGAAATCGGCCGAGCGCACGCCGTGCCCGGCCAGGGAGCGGATGTCAGCCAACACGGCGCCGGTGCTCGCCGACTGGCGCGACGGGCCGGCCCGTTCCACCGGCCGGCCGACGATCATCTCTACCAGCGCCTGCTTGCCCAACTCCCTCGTCGACCCGCCGCCGGCCACGCGGCCGTCGCGCAGTACGGTCACCCGATCGGTGATCGCCAGCACCTCGTCGAGGTCGTGCGACACAAACAGCACGCCATAGCCGGCGGCTCGAACGCGGCGGACGACTTCGAAGAGCCGGCCGATGCTGACGTCGCCGAGCCGCGCGGTGGGCTCGTCGAGCACCAGCAAGCCCCCGCCGCCCGCGTCGTCCGCCATCAACCGACGCAATTCATCGACCGCGCGCACGATGGCGAGCAGCGGTCGCTGCCAGGGGCGCAGCGTCTCGACACGCGCGCGCGGATCGCAGTCGATGCCGTATTCGGTCAGCAATTCGGCGACGTGCGCCGCCTCGCGCGCCCAGCGGATCGGCGCGAGACGGCGCCGCGCGATCGCCCCGATGCGCAGATTCTCCACCACCGACAGGGCCGGCAACAGCCCGGCGTCCTGATGGACGAAGGCCATGCCGAGCGAACGGAACTGGCCGGGGCGAAGCGGCAGGGCGACCGGCCGACCGGCCACCTCCAGTTCACCGCCCGGTTCCGGTGCGTGATAGCCGGCAAGGATGCGGATGAGCGTCGATTTGCCGGATCCGTTATGGCCGAGCAGCCCATGCACCTCGCCCGCCCGCACGTCGAACCCCACATCGTCGAGCGCCACCGTACCGCCGAACCGCTTGCAAAGGTGGCGGATGCGCAGAACCGGCGGCGCGCCGTCGCTCACGCGCCCCGCGTCACTTGACGCCCCACAGGGCCTGATAACCGAGCCGCGCGCCATCGCCATAGCCCTGGCCGAATTTCGCCGGTACCCCGGCCGCGGCGACGTTCGCCTTGGTAAAGATGCGTACGCCGGCGACGTAATTCGGGATCAGCGGCTTGCCGAGCAGGATGCGCATGTCCTGGTCGAGGATGGCGCCCGCCAGCCACGTGGTGTCCTCCCCCACCTCGAAGGTGACGACGTCGCCGTTGCGGATCATGTCGAGCACCGCCGGGGTGGCATTGAAGGTCGCCACCTTCACCCGCGCGGACGCGCCGGTCGCGGTGATCGCCGGCACCACGAACTGCGCCATGCCGTCGTAGATCGGAATGATGTAGTTCAGCGCGTGGTCGGCGAGGATAGCGGTCCGCGCCTCCGGCTCGATCTTCGTCGGCCAGTCGGACGCGTTGACGCCGACATAGCGGACCTTGCAGGCTGGACAGTACGCGGCGAACTCTCCGGCGATCGCCTTCTGCATGAACGGACTGTTGGCCGTGCTGGGCGAGGTGATCACCAGCACGTCGGCCTTGCCCTCGGTTTGCAGCATGACCCAATCGGCCATCAGCTTGGCCGCATCGATATAGGCGCCGTACACGATGCCCGACAGATCGGGCAGTGGCGGCTGGCCAAGCGCATAGGTGTGGCCCGCCATCACCGGGATGTCGGCCGCGCGAGCCTGCTTGATCTGCGGTGTCACGGTCGCGGGGTCGAGGCCGCAGAACACGTTGATCAGGGCCGCCTTGTGGTTACGGGCGGCATCGAAGCCCTGCACCCATTGCGCCAGCTGGGCGTTGTTCTGCCAGACCTCGAAGCCGAGGCCGAGTTGCTTGGCGAATTCGGTCATCTGCCGGTCGATCACGTCGCACCACGGGATCGCCGTGGAGACCGGAATGGTGAATACGAGCTTGCCCTTGAGCGGCGCCGCGTCGATCGCCGGGCCGGGCGGAATGAAATGCGGCTCGGCCATGCCGGTCTCGATGACTTGCTTGAGGTGGGCGGCGGCGGCCGGGGCCAAGCCGGACGTCGCGGTTTGCGCGGCCGCGATGGGTGAGGTGGCAAGCGCCACGGCAAAAAGGATGATCGTCAGCGCGAAGCCGCCGACACACACGCGTCGCCGCATTGCCTTTGCCCCCAAGCGATGCGCGGAACGCTAACGCGGCGTTACCGCGCCGGCAAGGCGCGCCGATGTCGCTCTCTCAGCCGGTACCGACAGCGTCTTAGAAACGGAGGTTGGTGGCGAGCAGGACGCCGCCGAGGCTGAGCTGTTGGATGCGGGGGGGCGCATCACGGCGTCAGCTTCGACGGCTCAGCGAAAGCCTCGTCATGCGGCCCGGTTCCAGTCGCATCCTTGGGACGGTCACCAAGCCAGCCTCGTCGGCCGTCACGACCCCAGCTTGGCCACGCGACGTGCGCCACTCTATTGAAGCGTTGGGCCCCAGCGTGAATCTCTGAACCCGGCGGGGCGTCACGTCCACCACGGCCACGTCCTTGGCGATATCATTGCCGATGCTCGCCTCCCAGCCTCGCGGACTGTCCCGAAGATCGGACCAAACGAAGCCGAGATTGATTCCGCCGGAGAGATCGCCGGTCGTCGGGTCGCCGGTTCCGAGATCGCTGTCGAGGGAGCTGCCGGTGAAAGCCGGATAGCTTTCGTCCAATGCAAATAGAGCAGGCGGATAGGCCGCCATCAGCGCGTGCATGGGATAGGGACCATCACCGTGATGGCCATCGTTCCATGCGAAGGCGAAGCCCCGGCGCGTCGCCGTCAGAGCACGCACCATGTCCACCTGCTCCTGCCATGTCGCGAATCCGTCATGCCTTCCGATACTCCATACGAGAAACGGCAGCTCTCCGGGATGCTCCCGAACGAACCGGACCATGTCCATGCGCTGGAAAAAATCGGTCACGCCGTCGGGCATCAGTACTTTGATGTGCGCCCTTTCTGGAATGTAACGCGTGGGGGCGGTCAGACTGCTGAGATCGCCCTCTCGAAACCGCGGCATCATCGGGTAGACCGCCGCGAATATCTCGCTGTGGCGAAGCGCGAAGAATGACGTTCCCCAGCCGCCCATCGACTGGCCGGTCGCATAGATGCGTTTTTGGTCGACATGGAAGCGTTCGCGCGCCCAGGCAAGCAGCCATAGAAGCCGCCGCTCCGTAAACGGATAGGCGTAGGCATGACGGTCGCGGGCGCCTTGGGGAATTGCCTGGTAACCGAACCAAAACGTGTCGAGTTGACGGATTCCGTCCGGCCCCAGCACCATGTCGCGGGGCAGCAGGCGGAGCATCTTGGCCCGCGATCCGCCGGCGCGCGTCGGTAACCCGGGGTCCCGCTCTAAAGCGAACCAGCCCGGCAGGCCGTCGCGGTAGCCCATCTGCTGGTTGCCGAAGTAGACATATTCGCCATTCCGTCCGACTGGTCCCACTTTCCCGCCGTGGGCATGCAGAGCCAGCATGAGCGGCAGCCCCGCATCCGAAGCCTGGTCGGGATTCGGGCGGCCATCCGGTCCGAGGAGTTGGATCGGTTCGATTTCTCCAGGTATTTCAAGCGTCGGCTGGGCGGTCGCGCTCTCGCCGGGAACGATGCGGCTCCGTCTTCCATTCGTACGGTCGATAGCAACCGCGGCGTAATAGCTGCGCCGCCGCACTGTAGCCGTGATGACCGCGAGATCCGTGGCAGGCGGCGGTCCGGCGATCAGGGCCGCGACTGGGCCACTTGCCATGCGACCCAATGCCGAAACCGGTCCGAACACTCCCCAGGCCACTGTCTCGGCGGTGCCAGCCGTCTCCTCCGTGATTGGTCGTTCGGAGCGTAGCAGCGCATGCCACAGGGGGGGCCGTTCGGCGTCGGGTTCGCCGGGGCCGCGCCAGGCGGCGAAGATCTGGCCGTCGCTGCAAAGCACGGAGAGGCCAGTCACGTCCGGGAGGGTGGCGGCAGGAGCGACAGCGGCGCGCCCACCCTTCAGGGAAGCATAAAGCGAGGTTAGCCCAAGGCCCCCCATCACGCTGCGTCGCCCGATCATCCGAACCTCCTTCCCACAAGAATCGCGTTGCCGAGCGTCCGTTGAAAGCCGGTTATAACCCGCGACTGGGCTAAATTACCGGTACATCCAAAATCTCCTTGCTTATTCATGATCCGTAGCGTCATAATCTGGACATACTGAGCTTTCCATTCGGCTCCAGGATAACCCGGCAGCTGCAATGCTCTTCACTTCGTACCAATTTCTCCTTCTCTTCCTGCCGGCCGCCATCGGCGCTTACCGCCTGTTCGGCGGCGGTACGATCATTCGTTGTATTACGCTGACTCTCCTCTCCTTCATTTTCTATGCGAGTTGGGATTGGCGGTTCCTCGCCCTCTTAGGCGGTTCGATTTTGGTAAATTACGGACTCGGCGTTCGTCTCCAGCAGCTCGTCAGCTACGGCCGCACACGACGCGCCGACTTGTACATCGTGGCCGGCGTCGCGCTGAATCTGCTGGTGATTGGGGTATTCAAATATGCCTACTTCGCGGTCAGTAACGTCAATGCGCTTGCGGGAACCGAGTTCAACGTCGGCCACATCATCCTCCCCCTCGGAATTTCGTTCTTTACTTTTGAGCAAATCGGCTTCTTGATCGATCTCCGCCGCGGACATCCCTATCAGCTCGAGCCGCTGCGTTACGCCGTTTTCGTCGCCTTCTTCCCGCGACTGGTGGCCGGGCCCATCCTCCGCTACGGGGAGATCGTTCCACAACTCGATCGCACGGTCGATGGCTCGGATTTCAAGTCCGACTTGGCCGTTGGGCTCAGCATCTTTGCGATCGGGTTGGCAAAGAAGGCCTTTCTGGCCGATGGCATCAGTCCGTTCGTCGCCCCGCAATTCAACGCAGCAGCCCTGGGTGGCAATCTCGACTTCTTCATGGCGTGGGGTGGCGCTCTGGCGTACGCGTGTCAGCTCTATTTCGACTTCTCGGGCTATTCAGACATGGCGATCGGCTCCGCCCGATGTTTCGGTATCCGCTTTCCCGAGAACTTCAATTCACCGTACAAGTCGGCAAACATCATTGAGTTCTGGCGTCGCTGGCATATCACGCTATCGCGCTTTCTGCGTGACTATCTCTACATCCCGCTCGGGGGAAACCGGCGCGGCAAGCCGCGCCGCTACATGAACCTGCTTGCCACGATGATACTTGGCGGCCTCTGGCACGGCGCCAATTGGACCTTCATAGCGTGGGGCGCACTGCATGGCATCTTCCTGATCGTCAACCACGCCTGGGATGCGGCGGCGCGCCACTGCCGTCCGCTTCACGCCTTCCGCGCTTCCCGTATCGGACGCGGTTTCGGCTGCACGCTCACCTTTCTTGCCGTCGTCGTGGCGTGGGTATTTTTCCGCGCGCCTAACTTTCACGCCGCGTTCGCGTTTCTCGGCTCCATGGCCGGACGGCACGGCGCCGAGCTCCCCGCAGTCATCGCCCAGCAGCTACACCCGCTCGCTCCGCTCCTGGTTGAACTCGATCTCCGTATCGGGGGATCCGGGACGCAATTCGTCGAGATATGGCTTTGGGTTATCTTTCTTCTGACAATCGCCTTCATTGCCCCAAACACCCAGGAGATCTTCGCGCGCGCCCACCCCACCCTTGAGCACCCGGCGCGTCCGTGGCGACGCATTCGGTGGTCGGGCAGCCCCGCGTCCGCCGTCGCAACGGGCACCATCGCTTTCCTGGGGGTCCTATCAATCACCCGTGCCGGCGTTTTTCTTTACTGGCAATTCTGAGCATGCATCGTCCAGGCAGGTATTTGGCAATGTTGGGTGGCACGCTCAGTTTGCTCTGTCTGCTTGCGATCGGATTGACCGTCCTGACCGATCCCTACTATGTCTTCGGCACCCATCGCTCCGTCGGCTGGAACTGGCTGAAGCCGACAGCCTACAATCAGGCGGCGGCGGGGAAGACATATCTTCTGGAGCGGGCTCATCCGCGTACCCTCCTGCTCGGCAATTCTCGCATCGAGGTCGGCTTTGATCCGAAGAGCCAAGCCTGGCCGGCGGCGATGCGGCCGGTCTTCAACGCGGGCATGAGTGGCCGTGATCTTTCCGTCTCCGTTGGCATGCTCGAGGATGCGCTCGTCTCCCGTGGATTGCGGCAGGTGCTGGTCGGGGTCGACTTCCTGGATTTTTTGCAGGTCGACGACGCCCCCGCCTCCGCGGACCCGATCAGCACGGGCATGGACGACAACCGCATCCGGGTTCGTGGCGACGACCTATCGCCGAATCTGGCGCGGCTCCTAGCTCGAGCCAAGGACGCTCTCATGGCAACGCTGACCGTGGATGCCGTGGCCGACAGCCTAACGACCATTCTCAGTCAGCATCTCACGGCTCCGAACACCATGACACCGCTCGGCTTCAATCCGCTCAACGAGTACCGAGCGTACACTGAGACGCATGGGTTTCATGACCTATTCAGCCAGAAGCAAGCACAATATGCCGCCCGCTTTCCGCATTACATCCGTCCTGATTACGGCGATCCCTATAAGATCCGCAGCTTTCGCTATCTCAGGCAGATCGTGCGGGCGGTACAGGCCAAGGACGTTAGCCTCGTCCTGATCGTCTATCCGTACCACGCCCGGATGATGGATCTCTTTTTGCAAGACAGCCTGTGGAACAGCTTCGAGGATTGGAAGCGAGCGCTCGTTCGCGTCGTCGCCGCTCTCGACCCGGAGGGGCATGTCCGCATCGTCGACTTTTCGGGCTATGACCGCTACACGACTCAGCAGCCGTCCATGACCGGCCACGCAGGAGCCGACCCTCCTTGGTATTGGGAGCCGGGTCATTTTCGCCCGGCTCTCGGTGAACAGATGATCCGCCGGCTTTACGGCAACGTGCGTAATGGCTTCGGCCGCGATCTAACTCCGGATACGGTCGAGAGCGGCATCAGGACGGTGCGCAACGAAGCCAAGTCTTTCTCGAGGTTCCTTCATCGGAATTTTCCGACACCCTCCGCGACTCACGCCAGTCTCCATTTCTCACACTGAGAAGGCCGCCTCCCCGGCGCGCCAGTCGTCACCCAGCAGCGACTGGCGACCTGTCGAAGTTTCGCACGCGCTGTTCGGAGCGGTGGCGAGGACCGCCGCCGCGCCGGGCTTCACGAGCCGACCTTCCAGATCGCCTCGTTGACGTTGATGTCTTTCGGAATCAGGCCGATCTTGGCGAAGGAATCGGCGATCTTTTGCTGCTCGGCGAGGATCGCCGCGTCGACGCGCTTGGCGCCGAAGGTGGAGCGGGCGACCCAGAGATCGCTGACATTTCGTGGGATGCCAAGACTCGCGGCGAGTTCCTTCGCGTACGGCTGGTGGTGATCGCGCGCCCAGATATCGATCTCGTCGATGGCGGCGAGCGCCGCCTCGATGATCCGCGGGTTGCCCTCGGCGACCGGCCGCCTTGCCATGTAATAGGAGACGTTGCCGGCGAGCCCGGTGCCGTCGGCGAGGGTGCGCGCCCCGAGGCCGATCGCGGCGGAGGCGTAGTACGGGTCCCAGATCACCCAGGCGTCCACCGCGCCGCGCTCGAACGCGGCGCGCGCGTCGGCGGGCGTGAGGTAGGCCGGGACGATGTCCTTGTAGGTGAGGCCGTTCGCCTCCACGGCGCGGACCAGCAGGTAGTTGACATCCGATCCCTTGTTGAGGGCGACCCGCTTGCCCCTCAGGTCGGCGACGGTTTTGATCGGGCTGTCCTTGGGGACGATGATCGCCTCCGTCTTCGGCGCGGGTACCTCGGCTCCGACATAGACGATGTCGGCGCCGGCGGCTTGGGCGAAGATCGGTGGGCCTTCGCCGACCAGACCGAAATCGGTGACGCCCACGTTCAGCGATTCCAGGAGCTGCGGCCCGGCCGGGAACTCGGTCCAGGTGACCGACCAGCCGAAGGGGCGGAGCTTCTGTTCCAGCGTGCCGCGCTCCTTCAGGACGAGCAGGATGCCGGCCCCTTTCTGGGAGGCGACGCGCAACACCTTGTTCTCGGCGCGGGCCGGAGCGGTCGCACCGCCCGCGAGCAGGAGCGAGGTCCCCAGCAGAAGATTTCGGCGACTGAGCATGTGTGGCACTCCGTGGGTCATGGCCGCAGCAGACGATCGAGGACCCATCCCTCGATCGCGGCGGCGTCGGGATTTCCGTGGCGGCGCGGGCGCGGCAGGTCGACGGCGACATCCATCGCCACACGCCCGCCCTCTAGCAGCAGGATGCGGTCGGCGAGGCGCACCGCCTCGGACACGTCGTGCGTCACGACGATCGCCGTGAAGCGGCGCTGCCGCCAGACGCCCTCGATCAGCTCCTGCATCTCGATTCGGGTGAGCGCGTCGAGCGCGCCGAGCGGCTCGTCGAAGGCCAGCAGGCGCGGACGGCTCGCGAGCGCGCGCGCGAGGGCGACGCGCTGGCG
>JBAWFF010000155.1:0-1541 GCA_049591635.1 Acetobacteraceae bacterium | reverse complement strand
TCGAGAACCTGGATGGAGTCTTGCGGCGCGTGCTTCGCGAACTCGCCTCTCCCCCACCTCACCCCGACCCTCTCCGCCCAGGCGGAGAGGGAGCTGAGCCGTCCGCGTCGGATGTGTGAATACGGTAGCCCGCAAGGGGAGGGGAGGATTCCGAGCGCTTCGACTCCCCTCCCCTTGCGGGATGGGGTAGGGGAAGAGAGCCGTCGCTGGAGGCGGCGTCTCAGTGCAGCCTGCCCGAGGCTCACCCCACCCCGAGCACGCGGGCCACGCGCCGGCCGCGGCGGATGAGGGTGATGTCGGCGCCGAGTTCGGCGGCTTTCACGACCTCGCTGAAGCGGGTGCGCGCGACGCCGAGACCGATCGATATCGAGCGCATCGAGAGCTCCGCACCGGCCACCCCGCCGAGGTCCGGCCACGCGCCGGCGATTTCGGCGCGGGCCATCGCAAGCAGCATCCCCGCGAGCGAGCGCGCCTCCGTCTGACGCTGCTCGGGTGAGTGCGGGCGGGGCCAGCGCCAGGGATCGCTCAGCATCATGCGGATGGTCCCAAGGAGGGTCTCGGCGGCGGCGGCGTTGTTCGGGAGGCCGGGTATCGCGGCGGCGAGCACGTCGCGCACCATCTCGAGCACGATCTGATAGCGCAGCAGCACCGACTCGCGCTCGCGCTCGGGCAGGGCGTGGACGCAGAACAGGAAGACCCGATGCGCGTCGGCTCGGGCCGCGACGGCGTCGAGGAAGGCGATCGGAGGCGGCGGGAAGGGGCATGAACGGCCGGGGTTCTGTTCACTATACGTTCTAGGATGCCCCGCCTTGTATTCAAGGGCACGCCGCCGAAAGATTTGGCGGCTTGTCCGTGGGCGCCCGAATCGTACGTCTCATACCCGCATGTCGGGATGAAACGTACGGCCCGACGATTGCGCGCATCGCGAAACGTACGACACGGCGCTGGCCGCTATCGCATTTCGTACGTTTGACGGCGACAAGTTCATGGAATGACGCTACAACCCGGCCGGGAGATCGCGCGGGCCGGGCCCACGCTCTCGGCCGGAGTTTCGGCTAGGATTTCACGCGTTCTTAGCCCTACGAAAGCCATACCAGGTTGATGACCAGGACCATGATGGACGAAGAAGAAGAAGAGGCGCTCTTCGCGCGCCTCAAGCGCGGCCTCGACTCGGTGCGCCGCGACGCTAGCCCGACCTCGCCTGATCCGACATCGCCGCCATCCGCGCCGGATCCGGAATTGATCGCGGCGATCGCGCGCGTGGAGGCCTCGCTTCGCGCCTTGGCCTCGAACCTCGAATCCCTCGCCCGGCGCACCGATGGGCTGGAGGGCGGACTCGAGGCCCGCATCGAGACGACGGTCGCCCGCGCCACCGCCGGACTGCGCGCCGAGTTGGAGCGGCTGTCTACTCGCATTCCCATCCAGACGGCGCCGCCGGAGACGCCTCGCCCGGACATCGTGCTTCCCAGCGCCGAGCGGCCCCTCGGGAGCGCCGAGCGCCCCAGCCTGGCCGTCGCCCCCCGGCGGCGGCGGCGGGGACG
>JBAWFF010000154.1:0-3427 GCA_049591635.1 Acetobacteraceae bacterium | reverse complement strand
CTCGCCGTGCGGCGGCTCGATCTTGATGATCGTCGCGCCGGCCTTCGCCATCAGCAGGGTGCAGTACGGGCCTTGGAAGATTTGCCCGAGATCGACGACGGTGATGCCGGATAGCGGGAGGGTCTCGCTCATGACCCGAGTTTCCGCTGGGCCGCCTATGCCGGCAAGAGTGTTGACAAAGAGAGGGCCTAAACCCGCCGCGCCTCACGCACCCGCGCCGCCCTGGCCTCCAGCAGCGTCGCCACACGTTCGGCGAGGTGCATCCCGTCGATAGGCTTGCGCAGCAGCGAGAAGGCGCCGCTGAGGGCGCCGCTGAGGGCGACCTCCGCCGCATTGGTGGCGAACCCGGTAAGCAGGATGGCAGGCAGCTTCGGCCGGCGCCGATGCACCTCGCGGATCAGGGTCACGCCATCGCTCCGCGCATCGACAGATCGGAGATAACCATGTCCACGGCCTCGCCCTCGTCGAGCAGCGCCAGCGCCGCCGCTCCATCTCCCGCCGTCAGGACGGTATAATCCGCCGCCTCCAGTTGCTCGGCCAGCACCTCCAGCACGATCGCATCATCGTCCACCACCAGGAGGCGCGCCCGCGTCTCCCCGGACGCGGCGAGGGTGACGTCGACCTTCGCGGTCGCGGGCGAGGCGGCGTCCTCCGCCGCGACCGGAAGCCAGAGCATCACGCTTGTCCCGTGCCCCGGCTCGGTCTCGATGTGCAACCCGCCGCCGCTCTGTTCGGCGAAGCCGCGGGCCATCGCCAGCCCGAGACCGGTACCCTTGCCGGGCGCCTTGGTGGTGAAGAACGGCTCGGCGACCCGGGCCAGCGTCGCCGCGTCCATGCCGATGCCGCTGTCGGACACCGACAGGCGCACGTAGGGGCTCGCCTTCAGGCCAACCGGATGGTTCGGGCTACCATCGCGGTGCAGAACCTCGGCACAAGCCGCCAGGGTGAGCGTCCCACCATCCGGCATGGCGTCGCGCGCGTTCGTCGCCAGGTTTACCAGCACGGTCTCCAGCTGGCCCTTGTCGGCCATCAACGTCAGCACCTCCGGCGGCACTTCCAGCCGGACATCGATTCCGGTCCCGAGCGTGTGCGCCAGGATCTCGCGCATGTCGGCGAGCAAGGAAGCGGCGTCGATCGGCTCGGCCCGCAGATCGCCCTGACGCGAGAACGCGAGCAAGCGGCGGGTGACGGCCGCGCCGCGCCCGGCAGCCTCGCCGACCATGCGGGCCAGGCGGCGCACGCCCTCGGCATCACCAGGGCGGCGTTCGATCAGCGCGCTGCCGCCCTGAACCGCCTGGATCACGTTGTTGAAGTCGTGCGCGATGCCGCCCGCGAGCTGGCCCAGCGCCTCCATGCGCTGCGCCTGCGCCAGCCGTGCCTGTGCTGCCTGTCGCGCCGCCACCTCCTCGCGCACCCGCTGCTCCAACCCCTCGTTCAGCCGGCGCAGCCGCTCTTCGCTGTCGCGCAGATATTCATCGGCCCGCTTTCGCTCGGTGACGTCGACCAGCATGTTCACGGCACCGATCAGCGCCCCCGAGGCGTCGTGCAGCGGCGATGGATAGGCCATGAAGGGCACGCGCACGCCGTCGGGCCGCTCGGCGATTGCCTCCCCGCCCCTGATCGCCCGGTCTTCCTTCAGCGCCACGGCCATGGGGCACTGGTCGTGCGGCATGATCCCGCCGTCCGGCCAGTGCAGGCGCCAGGTGACGCACCATTCATCGCTGCCAAGCGTCGGGCGGCGACCCGCAAGCTCGACCGCAGCCTGGTTGTAGTAGGTGATGCGCCCGGCGGCATCGGTCGTGTAGATGGCGGCCGGAAGCGCCTCCAGCAGCTCACGGGTTTGCCGCTCGCTTTCCCGCGCCTGCGCGGTGCGCTCCGTCACTCGCCGCTCAAGCTCCTCGCGCGCCGCCTTGGGCGATGCGCTCTCGACCTTGCTCCACGCGCCGCAGTCGCAGGTGATCGCGAACTGATGGTGGCGGATGACCTCCAAGGCGTCCGCGCCGGTGCACCGGCCGAGATGGTAGCTGCACATCGCGACGATTTGGTGATCGACGAAGCAGGCACTCAGTCTCGCCTCATATTCCGCGAGGCTTCGCCACTGCTCTCTGTTTTCTACCCAGAAAGTATTCCCGCTGACCCGCAGCCCAGAATATCCAAGCGCGATAGCGCGTTTCTCGCGGGCGATCCATTCAGCGAACACCGCGTCAAAATCCTGTTCGCCACCGCTTCGCAGATACCACTGGTCGAAATCGATGATGTCGATCTGGCTTTCAGCCGCGCGCCGATCGAGGTCCGGCACCACCGCCCGAAGCGCCGCCCGGGCCGCCTCGGCGCCGAGCGGCTCGGAGACGATCCAGACGCACTGCTCGTTGTTCTCAAGCCCCGCTTGGAAGAACGCCACCAGCCCGCCTGCCAATTCCTCCGCCGTGCCGTAGAACTGACAAAAATGCGACCCCCACGGCACGTCGCCGATAGCGGGCAGGCCAGTACGGGTCGTGTCCATGAGCAGGAGGGCCTCCGCCGCCGATTTCAAGTCTGTGACCGACGGTGGATGGCCGCAATGTTCTCGTCGCAACGTTCACGGACATGTGCGCCGATTCGTGCTCGAGCCTCACACTCTCCCACGCCGCCCCATGAACAGCAGCGCGAACCGTACCAACCGCGGCACCGTCCTCGGCCGCAACAGGCGCGGATCGTACCCCGCCAGCCGGCGGTCGTTCTCCGCCAAACAGAGCCGCATCAGTTCGGCCGGCGCGATGTCGTTGCCGACGGCACCCGCCCCCTTGACCGTGAAGTTCGCATTCTCCTTCTCGCCCGCGCTCACGTCGCGCGCGAGGCCGATGCGCTCACGGATCAGGAACGCCCAGACGCCCAGCGTCTTCAGGAAGTACCATGGGCGCCGCCAGAGCGGCATGGTGCGCTTGTGCCAGGCAACCCAGTTCACGAAGAACAGGATGTGCCGGCCTTCCTCCTGGATCACCGGCTCGAACGTCTCCACCAGTTCCGGTGGGAAGAAGCCGGAGCGCTTCGCCACCTCGAACAGGCCGAAGGCGAAGAAGCTGTCGATGCACTCCGAATAGCCGGTGACCATGAAGCCCCATTCGGGATTGCGCGGCTCGACGTACTCCGGTTCCGGCTCCAACTGGATGCCGTAGGCGGTGACCAGGTTGGACAGCACCTCCTTGTGCCGCCCCTCCTCGAAGGCCATCAACTCGAACGCCTCCCGCAGCAGCGGGTCGGCAAGCCGGCGCGCGTAGGAGCGGATGCGCAGCCGCGCCCGCCCCTCCGTCTGCACCGCGATGTCCCAGATCGGCAGGTTGATCAGCCGCTCGCGCGCCTCCGGCTCCAGCATCGGCCAGTCGATGACGGCGGGCTTGTAGGGATTGAACGTGTCCAGCAGCATCCGGCTGAACATCGCCTTCCTCGC
>JBAWFF010000153.1:0-1671 GCA_049591635.1 Acetobacteraceae bacterium | reverse complement strand
CCCCCGCGGCGAGCAGGCCTATGCGGCGAAGCGCGTCGGCGATTGGCGCCGGCAGCTCCACTTGCGTCGTCTCAGGCAGCGTACGCGCTCGCCGTCGTTGGCGCCGGCGAGATGATCCGCGCGCCGTCCGCCCGCACCTGGAACACGGCAAGTCCTCGTTGCACCCGCCCATCGGGCAGCAGGCGCAGCCATCCGTCGACACCGGTGAATCCCGCCGGGTTGGTCAGCGCCGCTTGCGCGTAATCCCGTGGTGCGAGGACGCGAGCGATCGAGGCGGCGTCATAGGCGAGGTCGGCCGGTCCCGGCGGAGCCGCCGCGTATTTGGCGCTGAACGCTTGCACGAACGCGACGCGCGAGGCGGGGTCGGGTGCCGCATACCAGCCGCCCGGCACCTGATCGGATCCGCTGGCCAGTGCCGCCCACAGGGCGGGACCGACCAACTGCACGGCGGGCGCGGCCACGGAGGCCGCGGGCAGCGCCGCGACCACCTCGGCGAGCGCGGTGCCGGTGTCGCCCAGCAGCAGTACGTCATACGGCGGCGTTGCAGCGCCGCCGGCCAGGGCGCGCAGCGCGGCGCCAACGGCGTCCGCGCCGCCCGCATGAAATTGCGCGATGGGGACGGCCAGCCCACGCGCGGCGGCGGCCTTCATCAGCGCGCGCGCCAGGGCGTTGCCGAACTCGGTGTCCGGCAGCAGGGCGGCGAACCGCGATCGTCCTTGGGCCACGGCATAGCCGACCAGGCGGTCGACTTGCTGATCAGGCGTGATGCCCAGGATCCAGACGCCCGGCCGCGCGGCGGCGGCGGTATTGGTGAAGGCGAGGACCGGGATCGCGGCGGCGCCGGCGATCGGCGCCACCGCGCCCGTCTGGCTGGCCGTCAATGGACCGAGGATCAACCCCGCGCCGCCGCCCAGGACCGTACGAGCCGCGCCCTCCGCCCCCGCTGGCGTGCCCAGGGTGTCGGCGGAGATCAGCCGGGGCGCGCCTTGCGCCGACAACGCAAGTTGGACCGCTCGCAGCATCGGTTGACCGATATCGGCGAGCCTCCCGCTCAATGGCAGGAGCACACCGACCGGGCGCGCGGGCGGCCCTGCCGCCGGCGAGGCCGACAGGACGGAAGGGGGGGCGTAGGGTGTGGCCGTGCAGGCGGCGAGCGCGCCGCCGGAAAGGACGAGGAATGCCCGACGCCGCATCCGATGCATCTCCCGGCTCCGAGGCGGCCGGTACGGCCGGCTCTCCGTCAGGACTTGTGCTTGTTTCCACGCCGATCGGCAATCTCGGCGACCTCTCTCCACGCGGGCGTGATGCGTTGGCCGGCGCCGACCTCGTTCTGTGCGAGGACACGCGCCACACCGGGCACCTGATGACGGCGGTCGGAGCGCGGGCGCGGCTCGCCCCGCTGCACGAGCATAACGAGGACGCGGCCATCCCCGCCGTGCTCGCGCGGCTGCGCGCGGGTGGTTGCGTGGCGCTGGTGTCGGACGCGGGGACGCCGCTGGTGTCGGACCCCGGCTACCGGCTGGTGCGCGCGGCGATCGCCGAGGGACTCGCGGTGACCGCCATTCCCGGCCCGAACGCCGCGCTCGCCGCGTTGGTGCTGTCAGGCCTGCCTCCGCTGCCCTTCCTGGTGCTGGGCTTCGCCCCGCCGCGCCAGGCGGCCCGCCGCACCGC
>JBAWFF010000152.1:0-2632 GCA_049591635.1 Acetobacteraceae bacterium | reverse complement strand
CTCGCCGTGCGGCGGCTCGATCTTGATGATCGTCGCGCCGGCCTTCGCCATCAGCAGGGTGCAGTACGGGCCTTGGAAGATTTGCCCGAGATCGACGACGGTGATGCCGGATAGCGGGAGGGTCTCGGTCATGACCCGAGTTTCCGCTGGGCTGCCTACGCCGGCAAGGGTGTCTTTCGCCGACGCATGAACCGCAAGGCGAACCGCACCAGACGCGGCACCGTCCTCGGCCGCAGCAGGCGCGGATCGTAGCCTCCCAGCCGGCGATCGTTCTCGGCGAGGCACAGGCGCATCAGGTCGGCCGTGTCGATGTCGTGGCCGACCGCGCTGGCACCTTGCACCGTGAAGTTCGCGTTCTCCTTCTCCCCCGCGCTCACGTCGCGCGCGAGGCCGATGCGCTCGCGGATCAGGAACGCCCAGACGCCCAGCGTCTTCAGGAAGTACCATGGGCGACGCCAGAGCGGCATGGTGCGCTTGTGCCAGTCGACCCAGTTCACGAAGAACAGGATGTGCCGGCCTTCCTCCTGGATCACCGGCTCGAACGTCTCCACCAGTTCCGGCGGAAAGAAGCCGGAGCGCTTCGCCACCTCGAACAGGCCGAAGGCGAAGAAGCTGTCGATGCACTCCGAGTAACCGGTGACCATGAAACCCCATTCGGGATTGCGCGGCTCGACGTACTCCGGCTCCGGCTCCAGCTGGATGCCGTAGGCGGTGACGAGATTCGAGAGCACTTCCTTGTGGCGGCCTTCCTCGAAGGCCATCAACTCGAACGCCTCCCGCAGCAGCGGGTCGGCGAGCCGGCGCGCGTAGGAGCGGATGCGCAGCCGCGCCCGCCCCTCAGTCTGCACTGCGATGTCCCAGATAGGCAGGTTGATCAGCCGCTCGCGCGCCTCCGGCTCCAGCGTCGGCCAGTCGATGACGGCGGGTTTGTAGGGATTGAACGTGTCCAGCAGCATCCGGCTGAACATCGCCTTCCTCGCCCCATCCCCGCCGCCCGCCGGCGCGCTGCCGCCGAAGCGCCAGTTGCGCGCCGCGTGATCGGCCGCCGCCACTACCGTACTGTCCATGCCTGCCCCTGCCACGCGCATCAGCCGAATGTGGCCGCGCCCCCTTCTTGCGCAAGCCTAGGCGGCGCAAGTCAAGGGGGCGCGGGGCGACAAGGCGGGTTACATGAAGCCTTCGAGTTCGTCCTTCGCCCAGGCGATCGACTGCTTCGAGGTCTGGCCGCTGACCAGCTTAGCGACCATCGTCGGGATGGTGCCCCGGTTCCACATCTGCACCGCGATCTCGGGCGGCGCCGACGAGCCGGGGATGTAGTATTTCGCCTCGTGCCAGGGGCGCAGCGGGTAGTTGTAGACGACGCCGAGGGGCGGCTCGACCTCCGACCATATCTTGAAGTCGGCGAACGACTTGAACGGCGGGATGTCGTAGCCGACGACGGCCGTGGTGAGTTCCTCGGCCTGCGGGCGCTGCATCAGGTAGTGGATGAGGTCCTTGGCGGGCCCCTTGTTCTTCGCGAAGCTCCAGATGCCCCAGAAATACGGCCGGTGCGGCACCAGTCGCACGCCCTTGGGACCGATCGGGTTGGGGAAGGTCCAGCAGTCCTCGGCGACCTGCGGGGCATCGCGCTTGGCCACCGCCCAGGCCGACGGCGGGTTCCAGATCATCGCGCTCTTGCCCGAGATCAACGCCCGGTTGTTGGAGGCGTCGTCATAGCTCACGGTGTCGGGCGGCAGGACGGCGGTCAGTTTCTTCGCGTATTCCAGGACCGCGCGCACGTTGTCGGAGTCGACGGTGATGTTGCCCTTGCCGTCTACCAGGTCGGCACCGAACGCGCCGAAGATCGCGCCCCAGGTCTGCACGGAATCGGTCGTGGCACCGCAGCCCATGCCGAATGGGAAGCCCGCCTTGTGGCATGCCTCGGCGGCCTTCAGCATCGTGTCATAGGTCCAGTCCGCGCCCTCGGGCGGCTTCACCTCGTGCGCCGGATACATCGCCTGCACGTCGAGGTCGGCGTATTTCTTCAACATGCTGATCCGCGCGCACGGCGGCAGCGGGGCGCTGCCGGGGCCGACCGGCACCGCCATCCAATGGCCCTTGATCTTCGCCAGGTACTCGACGGTGTCGATGGTCGGTCCGTTCTCGGCGATCAGCTTGGCCATCACGTCATCGACCGGCTCCAGCTCATCGGACCATTGATGAACCGTCCACTGATCGAACGCGAAGATGTCGTGGCCGGTCTTCGCCAGCGCCTCCGCGCCCATCGTCAGGTCGATCTTGTTGCCGATCGCGCTCAGGAAATCGAGCTGGACCTCGACGTGGTTCTTCTCCGCCCAGATGGCGACCACCTTGCGCATCGCGTCGTTCCCGGCGGGAACCCAATGGTCCCAGAACGCGCAGCTCAGCTTGCCGGCAGAGGCGGCGGTATGGATGTTCACCAGTGGCAAGGCGGTGGCGGCGGCGGAAATCTGAAGCGCGCGGCGGCGCGACAATTTGGGCATAATGTGGACACTCCCTGGTTCGGCCGGCTGGCTTCGTTCACTCGTGAGGGCCGGCTCCGGGGCACCATTCCGCACCTGGGGCAATGCGGGTATGAAATTACGGTAATCTCAGGCCGAGGCGGGACGATCGA
>JBAWFF010000151.1:0-2583 GCA_049591635.1 Acetobacteraceae bacterium | reverse complement strand
GGCGCATATCGCGCGCGCGGCGTCGAGCGCGGGCTGGGTCGCGTAGTCGAGGCCGAGCGCGGCGAGCAGTCCCGCCAGATCGGCGATGGCGATCACGCCGCGCGGGACGATCGCCAGCGCGAGGACCGCCGTCTCCACGGCGAGACCGAACGCGGCGGCGTCGAAGCCGAGGTCGGCGTCGAAGAATGCCGGCAAGTTCAGGATGAAGCATGGGTCTTCCGCCGCCCGGCCCTGCCAGACGGCGGGCGCCGGGACGCCCTGACAGCGGAGCAGCATCGCATGGAGCCGATCGGCCAAGGGAACGACCGGTGCGGGCGCTGTCTCCACCCCGTCCCATAGAGGCAGGGGAGACGGCGGAGGAGACCGCTCGGCGATCGGGCGTATCCATGCCTCGGCCGCCGCCCGCAGATCGGCTGGGCCGCCGGGCGTGGCGAGAGCAGCAAGCGCCCGCGCGGCCTCGACCCCCCAGGTGGCGGGAAGGCTCACGGTTCGCGGCGGCTGATCGGGATCCGCCCCTACCTCAAGCCGCCGCATCCGCACGCCCTGCCAAGCCCGGTTCGTTCGCATGGCGGGGACGGTACTAGGCTTCGATGCGGGAGAAAAGAGGATGTTGTGGAATATTCGGCGCCGAGGCACAAAATGCTGTGGATCATCGAGGTTGCGGGCGGTTGGATATCCGACTATCTTGATTTGGATATCCGAAGACGCGGGAGGCACCATGCCGCTCTACATCAAGGATGACGCCACGGCGGAACTCGTGGCCCGGCTTGCCGACCTGCGCGGCGTGTCGAAACAGGATGCGGTGAAAATGGCGGTCGCGGCGGAATTGGACCGCATCGCCAGGGCGGTCCCGCTGCGGGAACGCTTCGCCAGATTGCGGGCGGAACACCCGCTGCCCGCGCCGACCGGCAAGGTTGCCGACAAGGCGTTCTTCGATGAGCTTTCCGGCGACCCGTGATGGTTTTCGCCGACGCCTCGGCGCTCGTCGCCATCCTCGCGGAGGAACCGGACGGCGCCGCGCTGACCGATCGCCTCGAAGCGGAAGGGAAGCGGCTTTGCTCCGCGCTAACGGTGTGGGAGACGGTTGCCGCCCTGTGCCATCGCTACAGCCTCTCCGTTGCATCGGCCCGCGAGGACGTGGGCCGTTATCTCGAAGCCGGGGATTTCCAGTTCGTCGCTATCGGTGAGCGGGAGTTCGGAATCGCCGCCGATGCCTATGCCCAGTTCGGCAAGGGCCGCCACCCCGCAGCGCTCAACATGGGCGACTGCTTCTCCTACGCGTGCGCCAAGGCGAACCGCGCCGCGCTGCTGTTCAAGGGTGACGATTTCACCAAGACCGATATCCAAGCCGCCTGATTCGCCGCACGGGTGGACCGGCGCCCGCGGGCTTCGTATATGCGGGCCATGAACATCGGCACCTGGCTGTTCACCAAGCTGAAAGGCCGTCACATCGGCCGGGACGAGTTCGGCAACCTTTACTACGAGGAACGGCACGGCCGCCCGGGCATGCGCGTGCGACGCTGGGTCGCCTACGCCGGCGTGCCGGAGGGGTCCAAGGTGCCGCCCGAGTGGCACGCCTGGCTGCACTACACGACCGACGCGCCGATCGCGCCCTCGGCCCGCTACCCCTGGCAGCTTCCGCATTTGCCGAACATGACCGGCACGCCCGAGAGCTACCGCCCTCCGGGACACGACTACGAGGGCGGGGAGCGGGCGGCGGCGGACGGCGATTACGAAGCCTGGACGCCGGGAGCCTGACCGAGATGGCGCGGCGCAACGCGATCGAGGTGCTGACCGGCATCCTGGTGCTGATCGTGGCATTTGGATTTCTCGGCTATGCCGTCGCCCATTCGGGCAGCGGCCCGTCAGGCGGGGGCTATCCGCTGTACGCGAGCTTCGACAACATCGCCGGGCTGAACGTCGGGTCCGACGTGCGCCTCGCCGGGGTGAAGGTGGGCAGCGTCCAGGCTGAAACGATCGACCCGAAGACGTACCTGGCCCGGGTGACGCTCGATATCCGCGACGGGCTGGAACTGCCGAAGGACAGCGGCGCCTCGGTCGCCAGCGAGAGCCTGCTGGGCGGCATCTACCTGTCGATCTCCCCCGGCGGAGACAGCCAGATGCTGAAGCCGGGCGACGCGTTCACGGCGACCCAGGGCGCGGTCAGCCTGCAGGACCTGCTGGGCAAGTTCATCTTCAGCGCGACGAACATGGTGAGCGCGATCTCCAGCAGCGGTGCCAAGCCGGCGACGCCCGGGGCGGCGAAATGATTCCGGCGCCGTCGGCGTGGCCGCAGCCGGACGGCGCGCCGGTCTCGTGCCGCGAGAAACTGAAGGTCCTCGCCGAAAACCACGCCGAACTGGCGCAGACGATGCAGGATGCGTTCGAGGACGCGGTTCTGATGGGCGTGGACGCGCAGGCGATGCGCGCCATCCTGACCGACATGGTCGCCAGACTGGACAATCCGAAGCGATGAGGCGGGCGCTCGCGGCCGCGCTCCTCGTCCTGCTTCCCGCCGTTGCCTATCCGCAGTCCTTGTTGTTGGGACCCGCCGCGCCGGCACCGCCAACCCCAGCCCCAGCC
>JBAWFF010000150.1:0-9301 GCA_049591635.1 Acetobacteraceae bacterium | reverse complement strand
GCCGAGTTCGGCGACATCGTCATCCGCGCCAACCCGGACGGCTCCATCCTGCATCTGCGCGACATCGCCGACATCCAGCTGGGCGCGCAGAACATGGATAGCGAGACGCGCCTGAACGGCAAGCCGGCCGTGCCGGTCGCGATCTATCTCGCGCCGGGGGCGAACGCGGTGAATACCTCCGCCGCTGTCCGCGCGACGCTCGCCCGCGCCGAAGCCCGCTTCCCCGCCGGGCTGCACGCGCGGGTGATGTACGACAGCACCGATTTCGTCACCCAGACCATCCACGAGGTGATCACCACCCTGGCCGAGGCGTTCGGCCTGGTGATCCTGGTGGTATTCCTGTTCCTGGGCAGCCTGCGCGCGACCCTCATCCCCATGATCGCCGTGCCGGTGAGCCTGATCGGCACGTTCGCGGGACTGCTGGCGCTCGGCTATTCCGTCAACACCGTCTCCCTGCTCGCGATGGTGCTGTCGATCGGCATCGTGGTCGACGACGCGATCGTCGTGGTTGAGAACGTCGAACGGGTGATGGAGGAGGAGCCGGACCTGCCACCCTCGGCGGCGACCTTGAAGGCGATGGGGCAGATCACCGGTCCGATCATCGCGATTTCGCTGGTGCTGCTGTCGGTGTTCGTTCCCGTGGGCTTCATCCCCGGCTTGTCGGGCACCCTGTTTCGCCAGTTCGCGGTCACCATCAGCTGCGCGATGCTGATCTCGGCATTCAACGCCCTGACCTTGTCGCCGGCCCTGTGTGCGTTGTTCCTGCGGCCGCGCACGCGACGTGGGCCGATCGCTGTCCTCATGCGCGGCATCGACCGGGTGCGCGACGGCTACGCCGCCGTGGTGCGCCGGCTGGTGCGGGTCTCGGTGCTGTCGCTGCTGGGGATCGCGGCCTTCGGCGCCGGGGCGCTTTGGCTCGCCGGACACACGCCGACCGGGTTCCTTCCCGAGGAGGATCAGGGCGCCTTTTTCATCTCCGCCCAACTTCCCGACGGCGCCTCGGTCGAACGGAGCAGCGCGGTGGCAAGCCGCATCGAGGCCATCCTGCACCGCTTCCCAGAGGTCCAGGACACGCTCTCCATCGTCGGCTTCTCCTTGCTGGACGGCGCGCAGGAGCCGAATTCCGCGTTCTTGGTCGCCAAGCTGAAACCATTCGCGGATCGGCGCCCGGCCGCCAGCTCCGCCGCCGCGCTGGTCGGCAAGACGTTCGGCGCGGTGCAGGCGATCCGCTCGGCGATGGTGTTCCCGTTCAACCTGCCGCCGATCATCGGGCTAGGGACCGGATCGGGCTTCGAATACGTGCTAGAGGCGCTGCAAGGCCAGGACCCGGTCGAGAATGGGCAGGTGGTGCGCGCCCTGGTCGCCTCCGCGAACCAGAACCCGAAGCTGACCCGCGTCTTCTCCACCTATACGGCGTCCAACCCGTCGCTCTTTCTCGATATCGACCGCGACAAGGCCGCCGCCCTCGGGGTGAGCGTGGCCGACGCGACGACCGCGCTACAGGCGACGTTGGGCGGGATCTACGTCAACAACTTCAACCTGTACGGACGGACCTGGCAGGTGAACCTCCAGGCCGACGCAGCCGATCGCGGCGATGTGCCGGCGATTTGGCGCATCCAAGTGCGCAACAAGATGGGCCAGATGGTGCCGCTGCGCGCGATCGCCTCGCTGCGCACCGTCACCGGCCCGCAGGTCATCACGCGCTACAACAACTACCGCGCGATCAGCGTCAACGGCGGCCCGGCGCCGGGTGTGTCCTCGGGCGACGCGCTGGCGGCGATGGCGGCGGTATCGGCGAAGACGCTGCCGGCGGGCTACACCTATGAATGGACCGGCACGGCGTACCAGGAGGAACTGGCGGCAGGACGCACCGGACTGATCCTCGGCCTCGCGGTCCTGTTCGCTTACCTGTTCCTGGTCGGGCTGTACGAGAGCTGGATGATCCCGATCCCGGTGCTGCTCTCGGTCGTGGTCGGCATCGCCGGCGCGTTCGTCGGCATCACGCTGGCCGGGTTGTCGGTCGATCTCTACGCGCAGATCGGCCTGGTGGTGCTGATCGCGCTGGCGGCCAAGAATGCCATCCTGATCATCGAGTTCGCAAAGGACCAGCGCGAGGCGGGCTTGCCGGTGCGCGAGGCCGCGGTGATGGGCGCGCGCATCCGGTTCCGCGCGGTGATGATGACCTCGCTCGCATTCATCATGGGCCTGATCCCGCTGGTCACCGCGCATGGCGCGGCGATGTTCAGCCGGCGCGACGTCGGCACCGCGGTCTTCGCCGGCATGATCGCGGCGAGTTCGATCGGGATATTCCTGATCCCGATGCTGTACGTGACGTTTCAGAGCGCGCGGGAGAAGACCAGCCGGTGGTTCGGGCGAAGCAGCACGCCGCACGCGGCCGAGTAGCGCGCCGGATCTATCGCCGCGCGATCGCGCGGGCTTGGGTCAGCACGGTCTCCGGCAGCCAGGCGCGGGTCACCCGCCACTCACCGGCGCGCAGCTGTAGCCGCAGCCGCACCGTCCCGAGGTCCACGACCGCCGTGCAAGGCCCTTCCACCCAGACCGCGCGCGGCCACGCGGACGCGGCAGCGCCATCGCCCCGATCGACCGCGTGGAGCGCGGCCATCACATTCTCCGGCGTCATCGCCGCCTTGACCGCCACCGTGCGGAGGAACCCGGCGCCAAAGGGGGGCAACTCGCCGCCGTCATCCGCCAGGTCGGTCTCGATTCCCTGGCGGACCTCCGGCCAGTCGATCAGGCTCCGCAGCGCCCGCGCGTCGCCTCGTGCGACCGCCTTGTCCAGGCGATAGAGCATCACGCACGGATAGGCGACATAGCCCGCTCCGGCCAGCGCCGCGCATGTAAGCCCTGTGATCGTCCACGCCCTCGCGTCCATGTCTGGCCCTGTCAATGCGAGTCGATCGTCTTGCCCCGAACTATGGCGGGAAAGGGTAGCCTACGGGCACGATAAGGTGAACCTCACGCCGCTCGCAACGTGGCGATGAGCCGCTCGACCGCCCCACGGAGCACCTCGGACTGGCCGGCCAGCCCGCTCGCCGCGGCCAGCGCGCTTTGCGCCGCCGCGCCCGAGGACCGCGCCGCGTCGCGCACGCCGCCGATATTGCCCGTCACCTCCTGCGTCCCAGCGGCGGCGCGCTGGACGTTGCCGGCGATCTCCTGGGTCGAGGCGCGCTGCTGCTCGACGGCGCCGGCAATGGCGGCGGCCACGCGGTCAAGCTCGGCGATGGTCTCGGTGATGCCGTGCAGCGCGGCGACCGCCTCGGACGTGACCTTTTGCATGGCGGCGATCTGGGCGGCGATCTCGTCGGTCGCCTTGGCGGTCTGGCTCGCCAGGCTTTTGACTTCGCTCGCGACCACCGCGAATCCCTTGCCGGCGTCGCCCGCACGCGCCGCTTCGATCGTCGCGTTCAACGCGAGAAGGTTGGTCTGCCCAGCGATGTTGCTGATGAGCCCGACGACGTCGCCGATCTTGCGCGCAGAGCCGGCGAGGCCGCGGACCGTGGCGTCGGTGCGCTGCGCGGCCTCGTTGGCGGCGCGGGCGATCCCGGCGGCCTTGGCGACCTGGGTCGAAACCTCGCTGATCGAGGCCGACAGCTCCTCGGCGGCGCCGGCCACGTTCCCCACGTTCCGCGACGACAGCCCGGCCGAACCCTCCGCCGCCTCGACCTCCCTCTCGGTCCGCTCGACCGCGTCAGCGACCATGCGAGCGCCATCGGTGACGCTCGCCGCGCCCGACCCGACGGCATCCACGACCTCCTGGATTTGGGCCCGGAAGTCCTCGCCGACGGCATGCAGGACGGCACGCCGGCTGTCCTGTTCCTGATTGGCGAAGCTCTCCTGGAGCAGTTCGACGTCCAGGCGCGCGAGTTTTTCGAGCGCGTTCGCGAGGCGCGCGCCGGATCGGTCGCGGCGACGAAACAGCCGCCAACCCGGGCACGCGCGCAGGCCAAGCGCGTCGATCAGCGCATCAAACATCACCGCGTGGACGACAGTCGCGGCAGCGGCGGGAATATCGCGCGCATGAAAGACTCGAGCCAGGCGCTCGGCCGAGCCGGTGAAAGCCTCGTCCAACCGGCCCGCGGCGAGCAGCGTCCAATGCGCGAGGCATGCCTCGCGTACCGCCGCCGAATTCAGCGCCGCTCGCGTCTCCGGCCAGACGTCGAGCCGACGGAGATCGTCGAGCAGCCCGGGTAGCACGCGCGTGGCGTCGGCCGCGTGGGCGGCGAGCAGATCGAGATCGTCATCGCTGACACGGAAAGCGGCCCGGCGCTTCGCGTCGTCGGTCACGCGCGTGGTGGTCATGGCGGCTCCGCCTGCTGCACCCAGCTTGCGGGCCAAAGGTAAAGGCTTCGTATGCAATCTCAGTCGTGCGCCGCGCCCTCGCTGTCGAGATGGGCCATCTGGGCAGCCGCGTAGCGCGAGCCCGCGGCCGCGCCCTTCGGGACAGCCTCCTCGATCGCGGCCAGGTCGGCCGGCATGAGGTGCAAATCGAGCGCACCGAGCGCCTCGGTCAGACGATCGCGCCGACGGGCACCGATCAGGGGCACGATGTCCTCGCCCCGTGCGGACACCCAGCCGATGGCGAGTTGCGCGACGCTCACGCCCCGGGTCTGCGCGATCGCCTGCAGGCGCTCCACGAGGCCGAGATTGCTGTCCACGTTGGTGCCCTGGAATCGCGGACTGTGCGCACGCAAGTCGCCCGGGACGGCCGAGTCCTTGCGCCAATGGCCGCTGATGAGGCCGCGTGCCAGGACGCCGTACGCGGTGATGCCGATGCCAAGCGCGCGGCAGGCGGCGAGGATGCCGTCCTCGATGCCGCGCGACAGCAGCGAGTATTCGATCTGCAAGTCGCTGATCGGGTGAACGGCGGCGGCGCGGCGGATCGTCTCGGCGCCGACCTCCGACAGGCCGATGTACCGCACATGGCCCGCCTTCACCATGTCGGCGATCGCCCCGACCGTGTCCTCGATCGGCACATCCGGATCGAGCCGCGCCGGGCGGTAGATGTCGATGTAATCGACCCCCAGCCGGGTGAGCGAATAGGCGAGGAAGTTCTTCACCGCTTGCGGGCGCGAATCGTGGCCCGACCAGCCGCCGGCCGGATCGCGCAGGGCGCCGAACTTGACGCTGATGAGCACGCCGTCGCGGTTGCGACCCTTCAGCGCCTCGCCGATCAGCATCTCGTTGTGGCCCATGCCGTAGAAGTCGCCGCTATCGAGCAGCGTGATCCCGGCGTCGAGCGCGGCATGGATGGTGGCGATGCTCTCCGCCCGATCGGCGGGACCGTACATGCCCGACATGCCCATACAGCCGAGCCCGAGGGCCGAGACACGCGGACCGGCGGCGCCGAGCTGGCGGCATTGCAAAGCGGCTCTCCCCTTTACGCGGCTGTCACCGGTTGATGCACTCGCAGGAAGGTGCGCACCCGATTGATCGTGCGAGCGAGCAACTCCGGGGGCTCTCGCCAGGGATAGACCGTCACCTCGGCCTCCGGCGCCAGCGCCGCGATATCCATGGCGGTTTGGTGCGGGTGCGCGGGGGTGTCGTCCGGTAGGACGAGCATCGGCGTCCGGCAAGACCGCGCGAAGTCGCGCGACACGCTGTACACGAAGTCAGGCCGAGCGCGGTAGAGATTGTGCAGGTAACTCTCGATCGTCGCCATGCTGACGTCGGGCCGCCGAGCGCGCAGTTCGGGAGCCCAGACATCCCGCCCGGAGTTGTACATGACGTCCGGGTTCTCCGGCCGATGCCCAACCGGCTGGCAGAGCACGCTCGCCACTACGCGCTTCGGCGCGCGTTGCATGAGCTTGAGGCCGAATGGGCCGCCAATGCAGTAGCCCATGTAGAAGAACTCACGGATGCCGAGATGGTCCATCAACCCCAGTTGGTCGTCCGCGAAGGCACCCCACGGGTCATCGACCGGAACCGGGCCGCTGGATTCGCCACCAGTCGCGTTGCGTTGGTCCATCGTGATGCAGCGGAAGTCGCTTTTGAAGGCTTCCATGGCGTTGAACACCGCAGAGGGCCAAAAGCTGACCCGGGAGTTCAAGCCTCCGCCGGGGGTGACCAGCAGCGGGAACCCGGTGCCGACCTCCTCATAGCGGATGCGGACGTCGCCTTTTTCGTAGAACGGCATGGGCAATTCTCCTTCGCCAGTGTGGTCACGCGTCCGGCTGGGTCTCGGCCCACCGTGTCCGAACACTCGGCCGTCATTCCCGCGCAAGCTTCGCCTGGATGTCCGCTTTCGCGGGCAAGACGGATGCGAGTCAAGATGCCAGAGGTAAGTCTAGGAAACGGCAGGCCAAGCCGTGGTTTGGGAAACGCCATAAAGCGGGCAGGCTATTCCTTATCCAGCAGCGCATTGAGGTGGTTGTGCTCCGGGGCCATTTGGCTGGCTGCCATCTGCTCGAGTTCCTCTTTTCGTCATATCGGCGACAGCACGGCTGCGCCGGACGCATGCCCTGAGGCGCCGCATGTCCTCGAACTCGGTCACTACGCGTGCGTAAGGTCCGCGAGCAGCGGCATCGCTTCCTGGGCGAACCAGGCGATCTGCCGGTCGCGGTCCTCATACGGGCCGACGAAGTCGAGGACGACGTGGCGGACGCCCGCCTCGTGGAAGGCGCGGATGCGCGTCGCGACCTCCGTCGGCGTGCCCAGCGCACAGTATTTTTGCGCCGGCCGACGGAAATCCATCGCGTAGCGCACCGACAGCGCGGCTGACGCGGCATCGAGTGCCGCGTCGAAGCTGCCGTCCATCCGGGTGAACAGCAGATGCCCGGTGCCGAAAGCTCGCGGGGTGCGCCCGGCCCGCGTCATCGCCGCTTCGATCCCGGCGAGCGCGTCGGCGTACATATCCGGGGTGACGACGTAGGAGATATACCCGTCGCCCAGCCGTCCGGTGCGCGCCAGCGCGCCTTTGCTCCGGCCGCCGAACCAGATCGGCGGGCCGCCCGGCTGGCGCGGGGCCGGGCGCATCGCCACGTCATGGAAGCCGCCGTAAAAGCCGCTTTCGTGACTGACCGGCGCGCCGGACCACAACTCGCGGAGCAGGCCGACGCCTTCCGTCAGACGCGCGCCGCGCTCCGCCAGCGGCACGCCGCAGACCGCGTATTCCTGGGGGAATTCCCCGCCCACCCCGACCCCGAAGATCAGCCGCCCCTCCGTGAGGTGATCGAGCGTCGCCACCTGCTTGGCCACTGGCGCGGGATGGCGCAGCGGCAGCAGATAGACGCCGGTGCCGAGCAGGAGCCGGCGGCTGACGACCGCCGCCTGCGCGAGCTGAAGCAGCGGGTCGAGGATCGGTATGGCGAACGAGATGTGATCGCCGACCCACAGCGAGTCGTAGCCGCTGCGATCCACCAACTCGACCAAGGAGACCAGCTCGTCGATGCGCGGCTCCCACGGCGCCGTCGCGGGCTCGGTTCGCCGGTGGATGGTCTGCACGCCGATGCGCAGGCGCGTCTCGAGTGGCAGCATCATGGACGCCTCCCCGTCTGGTTCGGCGAGGTTGCCTGCCGCCCGCCCGCCCGCCAAGCTCCCGGGCCAAGGAACGGAGAGGCTCATGGCGGACGTAGTGGAAACGATCGAGGACGGCGTGGCCATCGTCACCCTGAACCGGCCTGATCGGCTGAACGCGCTGTCGCAGGAGATGCTAGGCGGTTTGCGGGAAAGCCTGGCGCGGCTGGCCGACGATTCGGCGGTGGGTGCCATCGTCATCACCGGCGCCGGGCGTGGCTTCTGTGCCGGCGGGGACGTGAAGGACATGGCGCGTCGCACGCATCAGACCTACGAGGAACGCGTGACGCGCTTGTCGCGGATGCACGAACTGCCGCGGATGATGCGCCGCCATCCGAAGGTGATCATCGGCATGGTCAACGGTGTCGCGGTTGGCGCCGGCCTCGGCCTCGCGATGGCCTGCGACCTCCGTGTGGCGGGGCGTTCGGCCCGGTTCGGCACCGCCTTCGCGGGGATCGCGTACTCGGGTGATTTCGGGGGAACGTGGCTGCTAACCCAGGTCGTCGGCCCCGCCCGCGCGCGCGAGATGTATCTGACCGGAGAAGTGATCGACGCGGAACGCGCGGCGGCGATCGGCCTGGTGACGCAGGTGGAGGACGATGGCGAACTGCGTGGGGCGACGATGGCGCTGGCGCGGCGCTTCGCCGCCGGTCCGCTGCTCGCCTATGGGTACATGAAGCGCAACCTGAACGCCGCCGAGACCGAGACGCTGGACACCGTGTGCGATCTGGAGGCCGTGCATCAAGCGCGTACCGGGCTGTCGGAGGATCATCACGAGGCGGTCAAGGCATTCGCGGAGAAGCGTCGGCCGATCTTCAAGGGCCACTGACCCATGCGGGTGATGACGACGCTGCCGCAGGACGATCTGCGGCGCGTCCCGGTGGCCGCGCGCGACGCGGAGGCGGCCGGGTACGACGCGCTGCTGACGAGCGAGAACAAGCACGACCCGTTCCTGCCGCACGCGCTTGCCGCGCTGGCGACGGAGCGGGTGGAGCTCGCCACCTCGGTCGCCATCGCCTTCCCGCGCAGCCCGATGGTGGTCGCCAACGCGAGTTGGGACTTGCAGATCGCCTCGCGCGGACGCTTCGTGCTGGGGCTCGGTCCGCAGATCCGCCCGCACAACGAACGCCGCTTCTCGGTCCCCTGGTCCGCGCCGGCGCCGCGGTTGCGCGAGTATGTGCGGGCGTTGCGAGCGATCTGGACTAGTTGGCAAACCGGCGAGCGCCTGCGCTTCGAGGGCGTGCACTACAATTTCACGCTGATGCCACCCTATTTCGTGCCGCCGTCGCTGAACCTGCCGATGGTGCCGGTCACGCTCGCCGCCGTCGGGCCGCATTCGCTGCGATTGGCGGGCGAGGTCGCCGATGGCGTGCGGCTGCATGGGTTCTGCACGCGCAAATACCTGGAAGAAGAGGTGATGCCGCGACTGGCGGAGGGGTTCGCGCGCACCGGGCGCGAGCGCGCGGGCTTCGAGATCGCCGGCGGCGGCTTCATCGCGACCGGCGCCGATCAAGCGGCGGTTGCGCGGATGGTCGAGGTCGCACGTGGGCGGATCGCGTTCTACGGCTCGACGCCCGGGTATTGGCCGGTGCTCGAGATGCACGATCTGGGCGATCTCGGACGCAAGCTGAACGCGCTGTCGAAGGAGGGGAAGTGGGCGGAGATGAGCCGCGAGATCTCCGATGATGTCGTGCACCTGTTCACCGCGATCGGCACCCACGCCACCATCGCCCAGGCGATCGCGGGCCGATTCGGCGGGCGGGTGGAT
>JBAWFF010000149.1:0-8129 GCA_049591635.1 Acetobacteraceae bacterium | reverse complement strand
CGCGCAGGCGCCGCACGCCCGGACGAACGCGCATCTGCAACACGACGCCGAGCCGCCGATCGGCGCGCCGTCCCGCCGCGACCAGCGCCTCGGCCTCGGTGACGGAGGCCGCGAGCGGCTTCTCGCAGAGCACATGCTTGCCGGCGGTGAATGCCTGTTCGGCGATCACGCTGTGGGTGTCGGGGTGCGTAAGGATCATGACGGCATCGACCGAATTGTCCCGCACGGCGCGGCCGAGGTCGGTCGTCACCTTCCAGCCGTGCTCGGCGGCGATGGCCTCCAGGTGGAGCCGCTCGCGCGCGACCGCCCAGACGACGCGGCAGCGCTCGGACAGATCGGCGATGGCGCGCGCGTGCGGCACCAGCGCGTTGCCGAGGCCGATGATTGCGAGGCCGATCATGCCTGGGCACCCGGCGTGAAGCGGGTCGCGCGAGCCTGCGCTTGCAAGGCAAGACGGCTCACGGTGAAGACGTGCCGCTGCGCCACCGCGGTCTCCGTTCGATGCGCGACATCGTGCGCGAAGTCGCGGAAATAGGTGACCGCATGGTTGGCGCAGTCGATGTGGCGCGTGCCCTCGCGATCGACCAGAAACAGATGGTCGGTGCCGGGGCGCCCGGCGATATCGACGTTCTTGCGAAGCTCGATCATGCCCTCGCTTCCCGTCACGAACAGGCGCCCGTCGCCCCAGGTGGGCAAGCCGTCAGGGGTGAACCAGTCGACGCGCACGTATCCGCGTGCGTGCCCGGTTCGCAGCACGATCTCGCCAAAATCCTCGAACCCTCGGGCGGTGCCGTATTCGCCCACGGTGGCGCTGACGATCTCGGCGTCATCGGCGCCGGCGAAAGCAAGAAACTGGTCGATCTGATGGCCGGCGAGGTCGTTGAGGATGCCGCCATAGGTGGCGCGGTCCCAGAACCAGGCCGGCCGGGTTGCACGGTTGAGCCGGTGCGGAGCGAGCCCGACCGTCTGCACCACGCGCCCGATCCCGCCCGCGCGCACGATCTCCAGCGCCCTGGCGACCGACGGCGTCAGCAGGCGGGCGGAGAAGCACACGGACCAGATACGGCCGGTCTCGGCGACGACGCGCTCGATTTCGGCAAGCTGAACTGGCGAGGCGACGCCGGGTTTGTCCACCAGCACGTCCTTGCCGCGACGCATCGCCGCGATGGCGAGCGGACCGCGCTCTGACGGCATGGCGGAGATCACGACCAGGGCGATGCCGGGGTCATCGAGGAGGCGAGCGCGCGGGACGGCGGCGACGGCCGGAAACCGCTTGCGAAAGCCGGCCAGCACATTGGGATTGCTCGTCTCCGGGCAATATCCGGCGCAGTCGAGGCCGGCGTCGAGCAATCCTTGCGTCAGGTCGTAGATGTGGCGGTGATCGAGTCCGATCGCGGCGAAGCGCATGGTCGTCTCCTCTCACTGTTTCATGTGGAATGCCAGCTCCAGATCGTGAGGCGCGCGGCGCCGTGCGTCCGTTCGGCGAGAGGGGACGGCGCTGGCGCGGCTTCGTCGCGCGCGGTCTCCGCCACCACCAACGCGTCGGGAGCAATCCAGCCGGCAGCGGCGAGCGCGGTAAGGGCGCGCGGGACAAGGCCCTGTCCGTAAGGCGGGTCGAGGAACACCAAGGCGCAGGCGGAGGCGGCACGCGGTGGGGCGAGGGCGTCGCCGGCGATGATCCGCGTGCGGTCCTCGGCGCGAACGGCGGCGAGGTTGGCGCGCAGCGCCGTGAGTGCCGCGTGGTCGCGCTCCATGAAAGTCGCGTGCGCGGCGCCACGCGACAGCGCCTCCAACCCGAGCGCGCCGGTGCCGGCGAAGGCGTCGAGGACCTGCGCGCCCTCCACCACCTCGCGTCCGCCCCAGGGGGCGTGGAGCAGCATGTCGAACAGTGCCTGACGGACGCGATCGGCAGTTGGGCGGATCGTCTCTCCCGACGGGGCGATCAGGGCGCGGCCGCGCCAGGCGCCGGCGATGATCCGCATCACTCCTGATCGCGCGGCAATTGTTGTCGCAGCACGCGTGTCGGCACCTCCTCGACCGCGCCGCGTTGGAGTGTGCCGAGTTGGAACGGGCCGTAGGTGACGCGGATCAGGCGCGACACCCGCAGGCCCAGATGCTCCATGATCCGCCGCACCTCCCGGTTGCGGCCCTCGCGCAGACCGACGGTGAGCCAGGCATTCTCGCCCTTCACCGCGTCGAGCCCCGCCTCGATCGCACCGTACCGCACGCCCTCGATCGTCACGCCGTGGGCCAAGCCCGCGAGCGCGCGCTGGTCAGGGGCGCCATGGACGCGTACCCGGTACCGACGCAGCCAGCCGGTAGACGGCAGCTCCAGCTTGCGCGCCAGTGCGCCGTCATTCGTCAGCAGCAGCAGCCCCTCGCTGGTCAGATCGAGCCGCCCGATGCTGACGACGCGCGGCAGATGCGGCGGCAGGCGCTCGAACACGGTCGGGCGGCCCTCGGGGTCGCGATGCGTCGTCACCAGGCCGTCGGGCTTGTGGTAACGCCACAACCGCGTGCCCTCGGGTGCGGCGACCACGGCGCCGTTCACCTGCACGGTGTCGTCGGGTTGCACGAAGGTCGCCGGGTGCGTTACCGGCGCGCCGTTCAGCCGGATCTTGCCTGCTTCCAGCAGTTTCTCGGCATCCCGCCGGCTCGCCACGCCGGCCCTCGCGAGCCACTTGGCGATGCGTTCGCCGCGTGGTGCCCCAGGTTCCACGAGGGTGTCACCCACAGGCGGCGATCAGGGCGTCGAAGATGCGGCGGTCTCCTTGGTCGATGAAGAACTCCGGATGCCACTGCACGCCGAGGCAGAAGCGCGCCCCGATGCCCTCGATGCCCTCGATGACGCCATCCGGCGCGATCGCGTTCACCACGGCACGAGAGCCGGGGTCGCGGACGGCCTGATGGTGGGCGGAGTTCACCCGCATCTCGCTCGCGCCGACGATCCGGTGCAACAGCGTGCCGGGCGTGACGGCGACCGCGTGGCCGGGTTCGTGGCGTGGGTTCGGCTGCTCGTGTTCCAGCGCCTCGGCGAGCGCATCGGGGATGTGCTGGATCAAGGTGCCACCGAGCGCGACGCCGAGAAGCTGCTCCCCGCCGCAGATGCCGAGGACGGGCATCTCGCGCGCGATCGCGCCCTTGGTCAGCGCGAGTTCGGTCGCCGTACGGCCCTCCTTCAGCGTCACCGTGGCGTGCCGGCCGGCATCGCCGTAAAGCGCCGGATCGACGTCGAAGGCGCCCCCGGTGACGATCAGCGCGTCGATCCGATCGAGCCAGTCCGCGGCCAGTGCGGCATCATGCGGCAGCGCGACCGGCAACCCGCCGGCGGCGGCGACCGCCTCGGCGTAGTTCGCCCGCAGCGCGTACCACGGATATTTCGAGTAACCGCCCGGTTGCTCGGCATCGAGGGTGACGCCGACCAAGGGGCGTCTGGCGCGGCTGTTCATCCGCGCTTGCTAGACCCGGGCGGCGTGAGCGGGCAAGGTTGCGCATGTCGCCGATGGAGATGGCCTTGGCCGAGGCCCGCGCCGCCGCGGCGCGCGGAGAGGTGCCGGTGGGCGCCGTCGTGCTCTGCCCCGACGGTGCCGTGCTGGGACGTGCGGGCAACGAAATGGAGGCGCGCTGCGATGCGTCGGCGCACGCCGAGATGCTCGCGCTGCGCCAGGCCGCCGAAGTGCGCGGGGCGGCTCGGCTGCTGGACTGCGAACTGGTCGTCACGCTGGAGCCATGTCCAATGTGCGCGCAGGCCGCGAGCCTGTTTCGCATTCGCCGGCTGGTGTTCGGCGCGTACGATCCGAAGAGCGGCGGGGTGGAGCACGGGGCGAGGGTGTTCGACGCGGCCTCGTGCCACCATCGGCCGGAGGTCGTGGGCGGAGTGCATGAGGGCGAGGCGGCGGCATTGCTGCGTGGGTTCTTCGGGGGCTTGCGGGGCTGAGAACGGATCTCTGTTCAAATCACTTGCCTTCTCCGGTTCGGTCACAAGACCTTGCGAAAAAAACCACCCGTTCGCATTCTTCGAAACCAAGAGCGGCGTGGAAGGCATGGCTTGTTGCGTTGTCCAGCAAAGCGTCCGAACCGAACTCCTTGCGCCGCGACAACCGACCCCACGTCTCGATGACCACGCAAAGTGATCTTGCCGTGCCGCGTCGACGGCAAGCCGGAACGACGTAAATGCCTTCCAGGAACAGGACAGGCGACGTGTCGCATCCATTGACCGGCTCGCGACGCAAGCTAGCTTCCACGAATCCGACCGCCTCTCCGCCATCGTCGCGAGCGATAAGGGCCATGGCGGCGTCCTCGCCGGCGTTCAACCTGTCGGCGATCTCACGGTGATGGTCTTGCTCCGTGCTTCCTGGCCAGAGCATGCGCCGAAGCATGGTCCAGTCACCTGAGTCGCCACTACCGCACCGTTCTATATGCATCTTGCTAACCTAGAGCGCGTTCGCATCAGGTTGAAGCCGAGGACGCGCAAAGGCACGGCGTCATTGCGAGCCGAAGGTGAAGCAATGCAGGCCCACGCGCGAGGAGTGAGCCTGGATTGCTTCGCTGCGCTCGCAATGACGAGGTTGGTGATTCGACTCGAAACGATCGTGACTAACGGCGGCATACGCGTCTATATGATTTCAGCATTGCAGAGGCAGGCTCCCGAACACTAAGTCACGGCACAAGGCGAAATCCCGCTCGGCGACCTCGAAGGATTCCAGCCGATCGCCGTCCCGCGTCGGGCCGATCACGTATCCCGTTGGCTGCCCGAGCGCGCGCCCGATGGACGATTGCAGGAACCCCGCGATCGGCGATCCGGACCCGCGCAGCGCGCACACGATGGTTTCCGGCGGCGAGAATATGCTGCCGTGCAGCGCCGAACCGTATTCGCCAATGATCCGCGACGCGCCCTGAAACAAGCGGACCTGATCCGCCAGCGTCATCTCTTCCGGATGCACGACGGAGAAGCCGGCCTCCGTCGCGAGGTATTCGATCCGCTCGCGGTTCAGCAGGCGGCGCATATGCCGTCCGGCGTGCGCGCGGGAGATGAAGAGGCGCGATCGGTGCCCCGATGGCGACGGCGCGTGCCGCTCCGCGATGCGGCCCATCAGGAACGCAACGGCCTCGGCGAACGGCGGCGCCGTGCGGGAATTGGTGCGAACGAGGGTCGGGATCAGCAACTCGTCCGCCAGCACGGTCTCGAACAGCGGATCATAGAGGATCAGCCGCTCCCGCCCGATGCCGACCAATTCGAGCAACGCGATCCCGAACGCGGGGGTATCCGCCGGCACCAAGTACCGCAGCGCGTCGACGTCATGGCCGGCCGCGTGCAGCACGAACAGCTTCGGCAGGAAATCCACCAGCCAGTGCCCGTAGATGGTATGGCCCGGGCCAAGCAGCATCACGCATCGCCCGGCCTCGACACGGTCGCGCCGGCTGAATCGGGTCAGCTCGTGGGCGGCCGCGACGGTATCGAGGGTGCCGGCGTGAAGATGCAGCTGGTCGCACTCGAAGATCGCATCGCCCCGCGAAAGGAAGAACGCTCCCGACAGCCCCATGCCGGTGGCGACGAACAGGCCGGTCTCGAGGACCAGGACTTCATGATAGTACCGTTTCGCCAGATCGCCGTCGAACGGTCCGAAGGTAAAGCGAGGCGGCATCGGCAGACTGTCGCACCGATCGCTGAGGCCGACATAGACGACACCGGAGTTCGCCTGCGCGGCCTCCGCGCGAAGGCTTCGGAAGGCCACGGGTCAGCCCAGTCCGATGTCCCGCCGCCAGAATCCCTCCGCGAACTCCACCGCCTCCACCCCCGCGTAGGCGGCCCGCCGTGCCGCCTCGGCCGAGGCCCCGCTCGCGCAGACCGTCAGGATCCGCCCGCCCGCCGCGACCAATGCTCCCGCGCCGTCGCGCGCCGTGCCGGCGTGGAACACGCGGACGCCTGGAACGGACGAAGCCTGCTCCAGGCCGGCGATCCGTCCGCCGCGGGTCGGCGCTTCGGGATAGCCTCGCGCCGCCAGGACCACCGCGACCGAAGCGGCCGCCTCCCAACGCAGGTCGAAATCCCCCAGTTCGCCGTCGCACGCCGCTTGCAAGGCCGGCAGCAGGTCGGAACGAAGGCGCGGCATCAACGCCTGACACTCCGGGTCCCCGAAGCGGACGTTGAACTCGATCACCACCATCCCGTCCGCCGTACGCATCAGGCCCGCGAACAGCACGCCGCGGAACGGACAGCCGAGCCGCGCCATCTCGGCCAGCACCGGGCGAATGATGCCATCCATCACCGCCTCCTCCAGCGCCGGCGTCATGCCCGGCCAAGGGGAGACCGCGCCCATGCCGCCGGTGTTCGGCCCCCGGTCGCCATCGCCCACCCGCTTGTAGTCGCGCGCCGAGCCGAGGGGGATGGCGTGGGTGCCGTCGCACAGGGCGAAGAACGACAGCTCCTCGCCCACCAGGCATTCCTCGATCACCACCGCCGCGCCGGCGTCCCCCAGCGTACGATCGACCATCATCGCATCGATGGCGGCGAGCGCCTCTTCCTCGGTCGCGGCGACCACGACGCCCTTGCCGGCGGCGAGGCCGTCGGCCTTGACGACGATGGGCGCGCCGCGCCGGCGGACGAATTCGCGCGCGGCCTCCACTTCGTCGAAGCGCTCCCAGCGTGCCGTCGGAATGCCGGCCGCATCGCATAGCTCCTTGGTGAAGGTCTTGCTGCCCTCCAGCCGCGCCGCTGCCTCGGTGGGGCCGCAGCAGGCGATCGCGGCCTCATCCATCGCGTCGGCAAGGCCGGCGACCAACGGTGCCTCCGGTCCGGGCACCACGAGGTCGACCGCGTTGGCGAGCGCGAAGGCCACCAGCGCGGGGATGTCGGTGGCCTCGATCGGCACGCAAGTGGCCAGCTCGGCGATGCCCGGATTGCCCGGCGCGCACCATAGCTGGCGCAACAGCGGGCTGGCCGCGATCGCCCAGCAAAGCGCGTGCTCCCGCCCGCCCGAACCGATCACCAGAACGCGCATCCAATGCCCTCCGCTTCAATCGCGGCCCGCCGTAGCATAGGGTGGGCGGATGGACGATCTTCGCCCGCCCCCCTCCAACGTCCCGGAATACACCGTCTCGGAGATCTCCGGCGCGGTGAAGCGCGCGCTGGAGGGCAATTTCGGTCGGGTGCGGGTGCGTGGCGAAGTGACGGAGCTGAAGCGGTATCCGTCGGGCCACATCTACCTTTCGCTCAAGGACGAGGGCGCCAAGATCGCCGCCGTGGTCTGGAAGTCGGCGGTCCCGCGCCTCGGCATGGCGCCCGAGAACGGGATCGAGGTGATCGCGACGGGCCGGGTCACCGCGTACGGCGAACGCTCGTCCTACCAACTGGTGATCGAGCGGCTGGAATACGCCGGAGCCGGGGCGCTGCTGGCGCGTATCGAGATGCTGCGCCAGCGCCTGACGCAAGAGGGCTTGTTCGAGGCGGCGCTGAAGCGAGCGTTGCCGATGCTGCCCGAGGTGATCGGCGTGGTCACCTCCGAGCGTGGCGCGGTGATCCAGGACATCCGCACCACCATCGCGCGCCGCTTTCCGCGCCGGATCGTTCTGTGGCCGGTGCCGGTGCAGGGGGAGGGCGCGGCGATGCGGATCGCCGCCGCGATCGCCGGCTTCGATGCGTTGCCCGCTAACGGCGCGATTCCGCGCCCGGACGTCCTGATCGTCGCGCGCGGCGGCGGCAGCCTGGAAGACCTGATGGCCTTCAACGAGGAGATCGTGATCCGCGCCGTGGCGCGCTGCGCCATCCCGTTAATCTCCGCCGTCGGGCACGAGACCGATACCACGCTCATCGACTTCGCCGCCGACCGGCGCGCGCCCACGCCCACGGCGGCGGCGGAAATGGCGGTTCCGGTACGCTCCGAGCTGCTCGCCGGTCTCGCGCAGGCTCACGCGCGGCTGCTCGGCGGGCTGAACCGCCTGCGCGGAGAGCGGCGTCTGGCGTTGGAGCGCGCCGGACGCGGCCTGCCCGATTTGCCGGCGCTGCTTGGCCAGGCGCGCCAGCGGCTCGATGACCGGACGGAGCGGCTGGGCAACGCGCTGCCGAACCTGCTCGGCGCACGGCGCTCCGGGCTGGAACGGGTTGAACGACGGCTGCCTGATCTGGCGGC
>JBAWFF010000148.1:0-7811 GCA_049591635.1 Acetobacteraceae bacterium | reverse complement strand
TCGGCAGCCTCTGACGGATGGCGATCCGCACGCTCGACGGCGTGGAGGTCGGCGGGAAGCGGGTGCTGCTGCGGGCCGACCTGAACGTGCCGGTGAAGGACGGCAAGATCAGCGACCTGACGCGCATTGAGCGCCTGTCGCCGACGATCCGCGAACTGTCCGACAAGGGCGCCAAGGTCATCGTGTGCAGCCATTTCGGCCGCCCGAAGGGTAAGCGGCTAGCGGAGATGTCGCTCGGTCCGGTGGCCAAGGCGTTGGGGGAGGTACTTGGCCGGCGGGTGCGCTTCGCCGAGGACTGCGTCGGTTTGCCGGCGCAGCAGGCGGTCGAGCGCATGGCCGATGGCGACGTGCTGGTGCTGGAGAACACCCGATACCACGCCGGGGAAGGGGCAAACGACCCCGCCTTTGCCGCCAAGCTGGCGAAGCTCGCTGATCTCTACGTGGACGACGCTTTCTCGGTGGCGCATCGGGCACACGCCAGCACCGAAGGGGTCGCGCATCTGCTGCCCGCCTATGCCGGGCGGCTGATGCAGGCGGAGCTGGCGGCGCTTGACCAAGCGCTCGGCAACCCGGTGCATCCCGTGATGGCGATCGTGGGCGGCGCCAAGGTGTCCACCAAGCTGGAACTGCTCGGCAATCTGGTCGGCAAGGTGGACGTGCTGGTGATCGGCGGCGCGATGGCCAACACGTTCCTCGCCGCCCAAGGGATCGGCGTTGGGAGTTCGCTGCAAGAGGCGGAGATGCACGGGACCGCGCGCGACATCCTCGCCCGAGCACGCCAAGCCGGGTGCGCCGTCGTGCTGCCGCTCGATGCGGTCATCGCCGCGACCCTGAGCGCAGGGGTGGCGAGCCGGACGGTGACGATCGATGCCGTTCCGCCCAACATGCTGATCCTCGATATCGGGGAGGCGAGCGTCGCCGATCTGATCGCGCGGCTCGCGGGCATGAAGACGCTGGTCTGGAACGGCCCCCTAGGTGCCTTCGAGACGCCACCCTTCGACAAGGCGACGACGACGTTCGCCCGGGCGGTCGCCGAGGCGACCAAGCGCGGCCTGACCAGCGTGGCCGGCGGTGGCGACACGGTCGCGGCGCTGGATCATGCGGGGGTTCTCGACCAACTCACCTACGTCTCGACGGCTGGCGGGGCGTTCCTGGAATGGCTGGAGGGCAAGATATTGCCGGGGGTCGCCGCATTAACTTGATACCACATGCGCGTTCACCTATTGTTAACGAATGCGCCGGATCATCGTGGACATGCTCTCGTCGTCCTCCCTCTCCGCTTTCTCGGCCTCGGTGATGCAGGTCGGGCTTGGACCGGTGCAACCGGGTGCGCCGCCCCGCTCGTTCAGCGGGATGTCGCAAAGCGCCGCGCCGCCGGTGTCGAAGGTGCCGACGTTGACTGCGCCGCCGCCGGCGGGGACGGCCCCGCGGGGGTCGTTGCTCGATCTTTCGGTGTGACGCGGCCGCTCTGGAACCCGATACGGGCGCCGGAATCGAGGCAGCGATAATTCGCTGTCTTCGTAGAGAATTCGAAGCCCGATGCGCCCGTGCTACGGTGGATACGGGAGGGTTCGGTAATGAACAGGAGGGAATTGCTGAGGCTGGCAGTCGCGGTGCCGCTTCTGCCCATTCCATTGGCGCCACAGGCGGCGGCGGCAGACTCTCCGTTTCGCCGCGTACGGCCGTCGGATGTGGCATGGCCATCCGCCGATCGCTGGGACAGACTCAACCAAGCGGTCGGGGGACGTCTGATCAAGGTACAGCCCCTGCTGGCGGCTTGCGCGAACACCTCGGACAGCCCCGCCTGTCAGAACCTGATGAAGAACCTGCGAAACCCGTACTATGTCGGCGATCAGCCGGCCGGGACGCAAACCGCGGGTTGGGTAGGCGCCTGGATGTCGGCGCCCAGTGCTTACGCGGTCGCCGCGCGAACCAGCGCCGACGTGGTTGCCGCCGTGAATTTCGCGCGCGAGAACAAGCTGCGCCTGGTGGTCAAGGGCGGCGGCCACAGCTACCAAGGCACCTCCGACGCGGCGGACTCGCTTCTGATATGGACGCGGGCGATGAACGGCATCGTGCTCCACGATGCGTTCGTGCCACAGGGATGCGCGGGCAAACTGGCCGCGCAGCCAGCGGTCACGGTGGAAGCCGGCGCGATATGGATGCACGTCTATGACGCGGTGACGACCAAGGCCGGCCGCTACGTCCAGGGCGGCGGCTGCGCGACCGTCGGCGTCGCGGGCCTGATCCAGAGCGGCGGGTTCGGGAGCTTCTCCAAGAACTATGGGATCGCCGCGGGCGGGCTGCTGGAAGCCGAGATCGTCACCGCCGACGGCCAGGTACGCATCGCCAACACATGCGCGAATCCCGACCTGTTCTGGGGGATCAAGGGAGGGGGTGGCGGCAGCCTCGGCGTCGTCACCCGCCTGACGCTCCGGACACGCGAGCTTCCGATCCTCTTCGGGGGCGTCGATCTCACCGTAAAGGCCGCGTCCGAGGCGGCATTCCACCGGCTCATCCGGCGGTTCGCAGGCTTCTGCGGCGACCGTCTGCTGAACCCGCACTGGGGCGAGAGCGTCAACTTCGGTGCCGACAACACGCTCGCCGTGGGGATGGTCTTTCAGGGCCTGGATCGGCAGCAGGCCGACGAGGTCTGGCGCCCGTTCGTCGACTGGATCGCGGCATCTCCGCACGACTTCACGGTTACCTCGCCGCTCAACCTTGGGGCTATGCCCGCGCGGGACTGGTGGAACCCCGCCTATATCGAGCGGCATCGGCCGGGACGAGCATTCTCCGATCAGCGCCCCGGTGCTCCGGCGGACAATGTGTGGTTTGCCGAGCAGAACACCGAGCTCGGCGTGTTCATCCACGGCTATCAGTCGATCTGGCTGCCCGCCTCGTTATTGCACAAGGAACGGCAGCGGCAATTCGCCGATGCGCTGTTCGCGGCCACGAGGCACTTCGCCGTCGCGCTGCATTTCAACAAGGGGCTCGCCGGCGCCAGCGCCGCCGACGTCGCGGCGGCCAGGAACACGGCCACCAACCCAGCTGTGCTGAGCGCCTTCGCGCTGGCGATCATTGCCGGCGGGGACCCCGCTTCGTACCGGGACCTGCTCGTCCCGCCGGACCTTACGGCCGCGCGGAGGGATGCCACCGCCATCGGCAGGGCGGGCGACGAATTGCGGACGGCGGTGCCGAACGCTGGCTCCTACGTCTCAGAAAGCGACTTCTTCGATCCGGCCTGGCAGCGGTCCTTCTGGGGCACGAACTATCCGCGATTGCAGGCCGTTAAGCGGACATACGACCCCGCCGGCCTGTTCTTCGTTCATCACGGCGTCGGCAGCGAGGAATGGAGCGCCGATGGCTTCACCCGGACTACCGCATAGCGGTGCTTATAGATAATACTCCGCCAACGGCGCGAACCCGTTGAAACGCTGGCTCGCATAGGCCGTCACGTAGGCACCCGTGGCCAGCAGCTCCACCCGATCGCCCGTCGCGAGATCGAGCGGCAAATGATAGTTCGACCGCTCGTACAAGATGTCCGCCCCATCGCAGGTCGGCCCGGCGATCGCCACCGGACCCGTGGGCTTGCCATCGTGCGGCGTGGCGATGCGATATTTGATCGCCTCGCCCTCGGTCTCGGCGAGCCCGCCGAAGCGGCCGATGTCGAGATACACCCAGCGCACCGCATCGGCGCCGCGCCGGCTGACCAGCACGACCTCGGAACTCACCACGCCCGCGTCGCCCACAAGGAAGCGGCCTGGCTCGATGACGATCTCGGGCAGCGCGTTGCCGAAATGGGCGATCATCGCCCCCATGATCGCGTTGCCGAAATCGTCGATCTCCGGCACCGGGTCGCGGTAGCGGGTCGGGAACCCGCCGCCGAGGTTCATCATCCGCAGGTTGACCCCGGCCTCGGTCAGGTCGGTGAACAGCATCGCCACCTTGCCGATCGCGACTTCGTACGCCGCCGTCCGGGTCTGCTGGCTGCCGACATGAAAGGACAGGCCGTACGGGTCGAGGCCCAACTCGCCCGCGCGCAGCATCAGCGCCTTCGCCGCCTCGACGCTGGTGCCGAATTTGCGCGACAGCGGCCAGTCGGCGCCCTCGTTGCCGACCAGGATGCGGCAATAGACCCGCGCGCCCGGCGCCTCGCGGGCGAGCTTCTCCAGCTCCTCGATCGAGTCGAAAGCGAACAGGTCAACGCCGGCAGCAAAGGCGGCGCGGATGGCGGACGCCTTCTTGATGGTGTTGCCGTAGCTGATCGCCCCTGGTGCCGCGCCCGCCTTCAGGCAAGCCGCGACCTCCTCGAAGCTCGCGGTGTCGAAGGCGCTGCCGACGCGGACAAGCCGCTCCAGCACCGGCGCGGCCGGGTTGGCCTTCACCGCGTAGTAGATGCGCGCCAACGGCAGGGCGCGGCGAAGCGCGCGGAAATTCTCCTCCACGCGGTCGACATCGAGCACGAGGCACGGCGTCGCCGGCTGCGTGTCGGATAGGAATCGGGTGACCTTTTGGGTCATGCGCCGAGCCTCCCTGATGAAGCGCCCGCCTTCGATAGGCGGCGGACGGAGTTGCGAAACGGTCGAACGAACCAGCGAAGCAAGCTGCCAGAACGCTTGACGTCGTTGCGTAACCCCAGGGGGCCAGAGGCACGTGCGTTGCTGCGTGAGGGCGCACATAAGCGACCCACCCCCCCGACGCAAGCCCAAATGACCCCTACGGGGTCTGGGTGCCCTCGACATTGAGATAAAGGGCATAGACCGAGGTGCTCGCGCACATGAACAGCCGGTCTCGCTTGCGTCCGCCGAAGCACAGATTGGCGCAGCCCTCGGGCAGATGGATTTTGCCGATCAGCCCGCCATCGGGCGCGTAGCAGCGCACGCCGTCCTCGCTCGGGTCGCCCCAGCCCATGCTGGCCCAGACATTGCCGTGGACGTCGGTCCGCACGCCATCGGTCATCCCGGGGAGGAAATCCTCGGCGAACACACGCCCATTGGTCAGCCGCGCGCCGTCCACGTCGAAGGCTCGTATATGCGCGGGCCCGCCATGCGAGACTCCGGAATCGACGATGTAGAGCGTCCGTTCGTCCGGCGAGAAGCAGAGCCCGTTGGGCCGCACGAAGTCGTCCGCCGCCACCGACGCGGCGCCAGTGCGCGGATCGAGCCGATAGACCTGTCGCGCCAACTCCGCCTCGGCCGCGTGGCCCTCGTAGGGTCCGTCGATGCCGTAGCCAGGATCGGTGAACCACACCACGCCGTCGCGTGCCACGATCACGTCGTTCGGCGCATTCAGCCGCTTCCCCTCGAAGCGATCGAGCAGCACGGTGACCCGTCCGTCATGCTCGGTGCGGGTCACCCGGCGCGTGTCGTGCTCGCACGTGACAAGCCGGCCCTCGCGATCGCGCGTGTTGCCGTTGGCGTAGTTCGACGGCGCGCGGAACACGCTTACATGCCCGTCCTCTTCCAGCCAGCGCAGCATTCGGTTGTTCGGGATGTCGCTCCAGATCAGGCAGCCGAGGTCACGGAAATACACGGGTCCTTCCGCCCAGCGGCACCCGCTCGCGATCCGCTCGATGGCGGCATTGCCCTGCTTGAATCGAAATCGCTTATCCAGCGCCTCGATGCGCGGATCGGGATAGCGGGTATCGGGAAGGTTGCCGAGTGGCAGAGAGGTCATCGTCGCGAGGTGCTCGTGCATCGGTGTCAATTGAGCCGCGTCCGCAGTTCCTCCATCGCCGCCCGTGCCCGCGCCGCCGCGTCGCCTTGTGGGGCGAGATCGAGGAATCGCGCCAGGCAGCGCAGCGCGGCCTGGACGTGGCCGAGCCGCTGATGGATCAGCCCGGCCTCGCGCCACAACCCCGCGTGGTCGGGCGCGATCCGCAGCATGTCCTCCGCGCACGTCACGGCGCCCGCCAGATCGCCCGCGCCGAGCCGCCGCGACTTGATGTTGTTCTGCAAACGCAGCAGGACCGCGCGGACATCGACGGGCCGCAACACGCCGGGACGCAATTCCGCCTGCTCACCCTCGATCCGCTTCAGCAGGGCGCGGAGGTCGCGCGCTTCGAGCGGCGTGCCGCCGTCGAACACGTCGAGCACCACCTGGCTCCCGCGTCCCTCCAGCGCGAACAGGAAATGCGCCGGAAAATCGACGCCGTGCGCGGCCCAGCCGGCGGCGCGCGCGGCGTGCAGCCACAAGACCCCGAGCGCGACCGGGAGCCCCTTCTTGCGCTCGATCACCATGAGCAGGTTCGCGTTGGCCGGATCGTCATAGGTGCGCGCATCGCCGCGATAGCCATGCCGGCCGACCATGAGCCCGGCCAGTGCCTCCGCGCGAACCGCGAGATCGGTGTTGCGCCCCAGCGTACGGGAGAGATCCACCGCCTCACGCGCGATGTCGGTCAGTTCGGCGCGCGCCGCCTGCCAGTCGGCGTCGGGGGCGTCGACGCGGGCAAGTTGCAGAGCCGCGTCGGCGATATCGATCTCCGGATCGGGTAACTGGCCGATCGCATCGAGCGCCGCGCGCGGATCACCTACCGAGGGAAGTTGGGCGGACATAGGCCCAAGTGCTAAGCCGCCGTCCGCCCCGCCGCAAGCCGGCTATTCGGCGGCTTGCGCCGGCACGTAAAGCGACTTGCCCGCCTCGGCGAACTCCTTGCTCTTCTGTTCCATCCCTTCCATGCGCAAAGCCTCCTCGCGCAAATCCTGGGTGATCCGCATGGAGCAGAATTTCGGTCCGCACATGGAGCAGAAATGCGCGACCTTGTGGGCCTCCTTGGGCAGCGTCTCGTCGTGGTACGAACGGGCGGTGTCGGGGTCGAGCGAGAGGTTGAACTGATCCTCCCAACGGAATTCGAAGCGCGCGCGGCTGACCGCGTCGTCGCGCAGCTTGGCCGACGGATGACCTTTGGCGAGATCGGCGGCGTGCGCGGCGATCCGGTAGGTGATCACGCCGGTCTTCACGTCGTCGCGGTTGGGCAGGCCGAGATGCTCCTTGGGCGTGACGTAGCAAAGCATCGCGGTGCCGAACCAGCCGATCATGGCGGCGCCGATCGCGCTGGTGATGTGATCGTAGCCTGGCGCGATGTCGGTGGTCAGCGGCCCGAGCGTATAGAACGGTGCCTCCCCGCATACCGCCAGTTGCTTGTCCATGTTCTCCTTGACCTTGTGCATCGGCACATGGCCCGGACCTTCGATCATCACCTGGCAGCCCTTGTCCCAGGCGATCTTGGTCAACTCGCCCAGCGTGTCGAGTTCGGCGAATTGCGCGGCGTCGTTGGCGTCCGCGATGGAGCCGGGGCGCAGGCCATCTCCCAACGAGAACGAGACGTCATATTTGCGCATGATCTCGCAGATCTCGTCGAATCGCTCGTAGAGGAAGCTCTCCTTGTGGTGCGTCAGGCACCAGCGCGCCATGATCGAGCCGCCGCGCGAGACGATGCCGGTGGTGCGCCGCGCGGTCAGCGGCACATAGGCGAGGCGCACGCCGGCATGGATGGTGAAGTAGTCCACGCCCTGCTCGGCCTGTTCGATCAGCGTGTCGCGGAACACCTCCCAGTCGAGCTTGTCGGGCTCGCCGCCGACCTTCTCCAGCGCCTGATAGATCGGCACGGTGCCGATCGGCACCGGCGAGTTGCGCATGATCCAGCCGCGGATGTTGTGGATGTTGCGGCCCGTCGAGAGGTCCATCACCGTGTCGCCGCCCCAGCGGATCGCCCAGACCAGCTTCTCGACTTCCTCGGCGACGCCGGAGCTGACGGCCGAGTTGCCGATATTGGCGTTGATCTTCACCAGGAAGTTTCGCCCGATGATGAC
>JBAWFF010000147.1:0-2835 GCA_049591635.1 Acetobacteraceae bacterium | reverse complement strand
GTGCCGCGCCGCTGATAGAGCGCGGGCGCGAGCAGCACGTAGACGATCATCCCGTCGATGGTCCTGACCTGACCGAGCCGGCACGGCGCGATCCCGGCACGCCCAGGCAGTTGGCCGATCAGGCGCACTTCCGACGCCTTGGCCAAAACCGACGGATAGCCAGGCATTAGTATCCGGACGTCGGCCCCCAGCTTGCGGAGCGCGCGCGGCAGGCCCGCCGCGACCTCGCCCAGCCCCCCCGACTTCGAGAAATCCGCAAACTCGCTTGTCGCGAACAGGACTTTCATGCGCGCTGTCGCTTCCGTCGTTTTTTGCAGGGGCAAGCCTAACGTAGAGCACAAACACGCAATCGGAACGGCCGCGACCGCGAGGAGAGGTCAATTTCCCGCGCGCTCCGTCGGTGCGGGCGGCGCGGCGGCATCGCGGCTCACGCGTACACGAGCGACCCGCCTTCCGTCCATCTCGATCACCTCGAACCGCCAGCCAGCGAATACCATCCGGTCGCCCACCCGCGGCACGCGGCGCAACAGCGCCAGCAGCAGGCCGCCCAGGGTGTGATAGGTGCCTTCCACGGGAAGGTCGGGCAGATCGAGCCGTGCCTTGACCTCGTCGACCGCCAATGTGCCGTCGAGCAGCATCGCCGTCGCCTCCTGGCTTGCCGCGCCGCCCGGCGTCGGCGCCGCGTCGATCTTGTCGCCGACGATCGCTTGCAGCATGTCGGTGGCCGTTACCACGCCCTCGAAGCTGCCATACTCGTCCATCACCAGCGCCATGCCCAGCGGATCGTTCCGCAGACGCTCCAGCGCGTCGAGCGCGGTGACGGAATCGGGCAGCACCACCGGCTGGCGCAAAGCCGCCGCGACCGACAACTCCCCGCCCGCCAGGATGCGATCCAGGATATCCTTCGCGAGCACCAGGCCCACCACGTTGTCCACCGTGCCGTCGCAAACAACGAAGCGCGAATGCGGCGCGTCGCGCAGGGTCGCGATGATCTCGCGCGGCGGGTCGGTGCGGTCGATCCAGACCAGCTCGGTCCGCGGCGTCATGATGGCGCGCACCGGCTTGTCGGCGAGGCGCAGGACGCGCTCGATCATGTCGCGTTCCTCGGTCTCCAGCACACCGGTCTGCGCGCCCTCGGCGAGGAGCGCGCGGAGTTCCTCCTCCGTGACCGTCTGCCGCATGGTGCGCGACATACCGAGCGCCCGCAGGACGAGCGCGGTCGACCTGCTCAGCAGCCAGATCACCGGCGCCGAGGCGCGCACCATCCAACCAATGGGCCGGGCCACGCGGGCGGCGACCAGTTCGGGGTGCCGAAGGGCAAGCTGCTTGGGCACGAGCTCGCCCAGCACCAGAGTGAGATAGGTCGTCACGACGACCACCAGCACGATGGCGAGGGAATCCGCCGCCGGAGCGAGGAGAGGGACCCGCGCCAGCCCCGCCGCCACGCGCTCGGCGAGACGGGCGCCCCCGAAGACGCCGGTGAAAACGCTGACCAAGGTGACGCCCACCTGCACCACCGGCAGGAAGCGCTGCGGGTCTTCGACGAGGTGACGCGCGGCGGCCGCCCCCGCGAGGCCCTTTCGCTCGTGCACCGCGAGGCGCGCCCGCCGCGCCGAGATCAGCGCGAGTTCGCTCATCGAGAACAACCCGTTGATGCCGATCAGGATCAGGATGACGAGAATCTCTAAAGCGATGATCATACGATCGCATTCAAGATTTATCTGGATTTTTAGCCATTTTCATGCTTCGTTAACCACTGTCACTCCCCTGCGAGACACGCGATGCACGACACCCGCACGGCCCAGGTCATTTCGTTCCCGATGGACCGGATCGAGCAGGTCGGACGCGAGCGGCTGGCTCGCTCGGTCGCCAAGTTACAGGAAGCGGCCGCCGAGCAGGAAGCGGCCGTGGCCGCGTGGCGGTTCCAACTTGGCCGCCTCGGAGACGGCGTGGGAGCGTTGGGCCAATCCCTCGAAGCCTATGGCGCGAGCCTCGGATCGGCGCGGCGAGGGGTCGATGCCCTCACCGCGGAGTCCCGGCGCCTCGAAGCGTGGGCTGACGACGCCCTGACCCGGTAGACGGCGATCAGCCGGGGTTTTCCTCGGTAAAGAATCGCTGACCCTCCGCGAAGTGGTTCGGCCGTGTGAAAACGCCGAGGATCACGGCGCCGTTCGGCGCGCGCGCCACATGGGTGTTGCCGGCCGGGCGCCAGACGAAGTTGCCGGCAGTACATGCGCCCTCGTCATCCTCGAGGCTTCCCTCCAGAATATAGGTCATCTCCACCCCGGTATGCTCGTGCAGCGGGATCACGGCGCCGGGCGCGAGGCGGAACAGCAGGGTCGAGAGGCCGGTGGCGGGGTCGGTGAACAGCACCTTGTGCTCGATCCCCGGAAACTTCGACTTCTCCCAGGCCATGTTGACCACGTCGAGATATGTCGAGGGCGGTGACGGCGCATCGGCGAGGAGGCGCTTGCGGGGCTGCGTCTGGGCCATCGTGTCAGGCATGGCGGTCCTCCATGAACAATCCATCGCGCGCCCGGGCCGGCGTCCCTGTCAAGCTAAAGCGGCCGGGGGCCGCGATTTTGACGGAACCGGCGCGCTTGGCCAATGTTGCCCAATTAGCGTCGCGGCGAAGGGGGTCGGGAATGCGTGCTGCCTTGGATGCCATCCTGAAGCGACTCATCACGCTTGGGCGGCTGACCATTCAATGGCCGGATGGCACTAGCAGCGCCTATGCCGGGCCGCCCGGCTCCGGGCCCGAGGCGGGGCTCGTGCTGCGCAACGCGGCGACGGTTCGGCGTTTGGTGCTGCATCCGGCGCTTTACGCCGGCGAGT
>JBAWFF010000146.1:0-39622 GCA_049591635.1 Acetobacteraceae bacterium | reverse complement strand
CGCGCCGCCTGTTCCGCCAGGAGCCGTGCGCCGGCTACGCGTGCCGCGCCCTGTAGCCGATGCGCCGCGGTCGCCAGCACGTGCGCGTCCGGCGCCGCACGCATCGAAGCGAACTCTTCCGTGGCGCCGTCGGCGAATTTACGCATCAGCGCGCCAAGCCGGCCGGTGTCGGCACCGAACAGGGACCGCAGCGGCGCCGGGTCGAACAACGCTTCGGCCGACGCCCCGTGCCCGAGCGCACCCGCCAGGGCGTCGAGCGAGATCGGCTTCGGCAGGAAGCCGTCGATGCCGGCGGCGAAGCAGCGCGCATCCTCGCCCTTCAAGGCGTCCGCGGTGACCGCGATCAGCAGGCTGCGCGGCAGATGGTGTTGCGCCTCCTCGCGCCGGATCGAAGCGGCCAGGCCGAACCCGTCAAGCACCGGCATGTGCAGGTCGAGCAGCACGACAGAGTGACGGTGCTTCCGCCACAGCGCCAGCGCCGCCGCGCCGTCCTCGGCGACGTCGGCCGACAGGCCGAGCAGTTGGAGCTGGCGGAGCATCACTTCGCGATTGACCGGATGATCGTCGGCAACCAGCAGCCGCGCCGCCGCCACCGTCCTCACATGCGGCCCGGCCGTTTCAACGGCAATGGAGACAGCGCCGGCTTGCGCGAGGCGGAGCGTCACCGTGAAACGGCTGCCCTCGCCCGGCGTGCTCTCGACCGCCACATCGCCGCCCATCAGCTGCGCCAGCCGCCGGACGATCGACAGACCGAGGCCGGTGCCGCCGAACCGGCGCGTGGTCGAGCTGTCCGCTTGGCTGAACGGCTCGAACAAGCGCCCCCGCGTCGCCGCGTCGATCCCGATGCCGCTGTCGGTCACGCTCAAGCTCACCCGCACGGTCCCGTCGGTGTCGACCCGGCTCTCGGCGCCCACGCGGATGAAGCCGCGATCGGTGAACTTGATGGCATTGCCGATCAGGTTGAACAGGATTTGGCGCACCCGCACCGGATCGCCGTTCACCCGATCGGGGCCGGGGGCCGGCGGATTGGCGAACAGTGCCAGACCCTTCCGCCGTGCCTGCGGAGCCATCGTCTCGACCGTGCGGGTCACCAGCTCGCTCAAGCTGAACGCCAGCGCCTCGATGTCCATGCGCCCGGCGTCGATCTTGGAGAAGTCGAGAACGTCGTCGATGATTCGTAGTAGCGCCTGGGCGCTGTCGCGCATCACCGCGACGCTGCGCGCTTGCGCCGCATCCAGCCGGGAGCGTTCCAGCACCTCCATCATGCCGAGCACACCGTTCATCGGCGTGCGGATTTCATGGCTCATCGCGGCGAGGAAGGTGGACTTCGCCCGGTTGGCCGCCTCCGCCTCCGCCCGCGCCGCCTCGGCCGCGTCGCGCTGACGTTCGGCCGCTTCGCGTGCCGATTGCAGTTCCTCGAACAGCCGCGCGTTCTCGATCGCGATCACCGCCTGGTCGGCGAAGGTCGAGACCAGATCGATCTGCCGTTCGGTGAACGGTTCCGCCCTCGCGCGTCCTAGCCCGATGACGCCGATCGGGAAGCCTTCGCGCAGCAGCGGCACGCCGAGCATGGCGTGGATGCCGCCCACGCGAGCGTCATCCTTTCGGTCATAATCCGGGTCGTTCCATGCGTCGACGATCTGCACCGCGCGACGCTCCCCCGCCGCCCGTCCGACAAGCGTTCCCCGACCGGGAAGGATCGTCTGGTGCCGCTCGCGCTCTTCGTAAGCGGCCGAATTGCCGTGACCCACGGCAAACCGATAGGCGCCGTCCTGATAGCGAAACAGGACCACCATCTCCGCCTGGCACAGCGCCTTCGCGTGCGTCACCACGGTCAGCAGCACGCTGCCCAGGTCGAAGGAGGAGCGGCTGATGGCCCGCAGGATGTCGTTCGTCGCCGCGCGGTATTCCAGCGCCTCCCGCAACTCGCCCGCGATGTCTGCTCCGCCCGTCGGCATGGCGCCTTCCTATCACGGATCGGCCGCCGCGTTTGTCGCGTCCGTCGCGCGACAGACGCGACATCAATCCGCGCCCGGCGCGATCACGCCGCGACAGAGCTCCTGGACATTCCCGCGACGGGGACCAAGGGAGGACGACGATGGTAGACCAGACCAAACTGCACGAATTTGTCATGCGGATGCTGGGCGACCTCGGCGGCGCGCTGAGCGTGCCGATGGTGCGCCTCGGCGACCGGCTGGGGCTCTACAAGGCGCTGCACGCCAACGGCCCCATGACCCCGACGGAACTGGCGAGCAAGACTGATATCGCCGAGCGCTACGCGCGGGAGTGGCTGTCGCATCAGGCGGCATCCGGTTACCTCATATACGAGCCCGCCAGCGGCCGGTTCACCTTGCCGGAGGAACAGGCGATGGTGTTCGCCGAGCCCGACAGCCCCGTCTACCTGCAAGGCGGCTTCGACCTCGCGGTGACGATGATGGAGAACCAGGCGCTGGTCGAGCCGGCGTTTCGCACCGGCAAGGGGGTCGGCTGGGGCGAGCAATCGCAGTGCTTGTTTTGTGCCGCCGGACGCTTCTTCCGCCCCGGCTATCACAACAACCTCGTCGCCGCATGGCTGCCGGCGCTGGACGGCGTGACGGCGAAGCTGGAGCGCGGCGCGGCCGTGGCCGATGTCGGCTGCGGGCACGGGTTCTCCACCGTGATGATGGCCAAGGCGTTCCCGAACTCGAAATTCGTCGGCTACGACTTCCATCCCGGCTCGGTGGAGCAGGCCCGATCGCATGCCAAGCAACATGGCGTGGCGGCGAATACGCGCTTCGAAGTGGGCATGGCCAGCGAGTTTCCCGGCAAGGACCAGGACCTGGTGACTTGCTTCGACTGCCTGCACGACATGGGCGATCCGGTCGGCGCGGCGCGCCATGTGCGGCAAACGCTGAAGCCGGATGGACACTGGATGATCGTCGAGCCGGCGGCCGGCGATCGGCTGGAGGACAATCTCAATCCGGTCTCCCGGTTGTTCTACGCCGCCTCGACGCTGATCTGCGTGCCGACCTCGCTCGATCAACCGGTGGGCGCTGCACTCGGAGCGCAAGCGGGCTTCGGCAAGCTGTCGTCGGTCATCAGCGAAGGCGGATTTGGGCACGTGCGCAAGGCGACGGAGACGCCGTTCAATATGATCCTGGAGGCGCGACCCTAGAAGGCGCTCTCCGCGACCCAGCGCGTCAGCACCGCGCACCCGGCCGCGAAATCCTCCATCCGCATCGCCTCGTGCGGGTTGTGGCTGCCGTTCTGGTTGCGCACGAACAGCATCCCCGCCGGCACGCCCGCCTGAGCGAAGGCGGCGGCATCGTGGCCGCCGCCGGAGGGCATCAGGCGGTGGGAAACCCCCGAGGCCGCCGCCGCGCGCGCGAGGCCGTCGCGCACGGTCGCGTCCATCAGGCTCGGCGAACTGTGCGACTCCTCGCCCAGCTCGAAGCGCACGCCTCGTCGCGCCTCGATCAGCGGCACCAGGCGGTGCAACTCGGCGAACATCGCATCGACGCTCGCCGGCTCGACGCTGCGGATATCGAGCTGGAATCGCGCCTCGCCGGGAATCTTGGTGAACCCGGCCTCCTCCGTGGTGGCGAGCACGCAGAAGGTGCAGACTAGCGCGTGGCCGCGCGCATCTAGCGCCGCCCAATGGTCGTCGAGGCGCGCCGCCAATTCGGCGAGCGCGATCGCGGCATCGCGGCGGTAGCGGCGCGGGGTCGCGCCCGAGTGGTTGTACTCGCCGAGCACCCGTGCCGCGCGCAGCCGACGCGAGCCGGGGATGCCGGTGACGACGCCGACCGCGATCTCCTCGGCGTCGAGCACCGGGCCTTGCTCGATGTGCAGTTCAACATAGGCGGCCGTGTTGTCGGGGCCGAGCCGACCGGCGCCTTCGCGCACCGCGTCCGGGTCGAAGCCCGACTCGCGCATGTGCTCGGCGAGCGTCCGGCCGGTGTCGAGGCGGCGGACGCCCAACGCCTCTTGCGGCAAGCGGCCGAGGGCGGCGTGGCTGCCGGGGTAGGAGGTCGGGAACCAGGCGCCCGCCTCCTCGGCGCGGATCGCGAGCACGGTGACGTCGCGCGCCGGCGTGAAGCCCGCCGCCTGCATCCCTGCGACCACCGAGAGGCCGGCGAGCACGCCCGCCGCGCCGTCGTAGTTCCCGCCTTGCGCCACGGAATCGAGGTGGCTGCCGAGCACGATGCGCTTCGCCGTGCGATCGGCTCCGGGGAATGTCATGTAGAGGTTGCCGGCGGCGTCGATGTCGGTCTCCAGGCGCAGACCCTCGGCGGTGGCACGCACCAGGTCGTGCGCGGCCTGCTCGCCCGGTCCGTAGGCATCGCGGGTGACGCCGACGCCGTCATAGGTGCGCTCTCGGAGCCCCTCGAACAGGCTCGCGGCGAGGTCGATGTCGGGGGTGAGGTTGGCGCGCATGGCAGATTCCGGGCAAAACGGTGAGACTGAGCTTCGCGCGCGGCTTCGGCAGCGGCAAGCGGCCACAACACAAGGCGACGAGATGACCGATCGGCAAGCAAAACCCCTGGAGATCGACGCCGTCATCGTCGGCGCCGGCTTCGCGGGGTTGTACATGCTCCACCGCTTGCGCGGGCTCGGCATGGCGGCCCGCATCATCGAGGCAGCCGATGGCGTCGGCGGCACCTGGTATTGGAACCGCTACCCCGGCGCGCGCTGCGACGTGGAGAGCATGCAGTATTCGTTCTCCTTCGACGAAGCACTCCAGCAGGAGTGGAAATGGAGCGAGCGCTTCGCCTCCCAGCCCGAGATCCTGCGCTACGCCAACCACGTCGCCGACCGGCTCGATTTGCGCCGCGACATTCGCTTCGAGACCCGCGTCGTCCGCGCGGCCTTCGACGAAGCCGGCGACCTCTGGATGGTGGAGACCGACCGCGGCGAGCACATCGCCGCTCGTCATCTGGTGATGGCGACCGGCTGCCTGTCGACCGCGCGCCTGCCCGACATCGCCGGGCGCGAGAGCTTCCAGGGCGAGACCTATCACACCGGGTGGTGGCCGCATGGCGGCGTGGACTTCACCGGCAAGCGCGTGGCCGTCATCGGCACCGGCTCGTCGGCCATCCAGGCGATTCCGGTGATCGCGGAACAGGCGCGGCAGCTGACGGTGTTTCAGCGCACCGCCAATTTCAGCATCCCGTCGCGCAACATGAAGATGGACGACGCCTATGAGGGGATGTGGAAATCGGACTACCGGGCGCGCCGCCTGACCGCGCGGCAGATGCGCAGCGGCATCCTCTACCCGCTCAACGACCAATCGGCGCTCGAAGCAACCGAAGCGGAGCGCCAGCGGGAGTACGAGGCGCGGTGGGCGACCGGCGGCACCGCGTTCATGGGCGCCTTCAATGACCTCATCGCCAGCAAGGAGGCCAACGATACCGCGTCCGAGTTCGTGCGCGGCAAGATCCGCCAGACGGTGCGCGACAAGCGGACGGCCGAGGCGCTGGCGCCGAAGGATCATCCGATCGGCACCAAGCGCATCTGCGTCGATACGCACTATTATGAGACCTACAACCGCGCGAACGTCCGGCTCGTGAACCTGCGCGAGAACCCGATCGCGGCGATCACGCAAGCGGGCGTGCGCACGGCGGATGGGGTGGAGCACGTCGTCGACGCGATCGTGTTCGCGACCGGGTTCGACGCGATGACCGGCGCGCTGACGAAGGTCGACATAGAAGGCACGACCGGCGTCACGCTCGCCGAGAAATGGGAGGCCGGGCCGCGCACCCATCTCGGCCTGATGACGGCAGGGTTCCCCAATCTGTTCATGATCACCGGCCCGGGCAGTCCCTCGGTGCTCAGCAACATGATGGTGTCCATCGAGCAGCACGTGGACTGGGTGGCGGACTGCCTGGATTTCATGCAGGCGCGTGGCCTGACCCGGATCGAGCCGACGCAGGACGCGGAGGATGGCTGGGTGGCGCACAACCAGGAGGTCGCGCATCGCACGCTCTACCCGCTCGCGGCGTCCTGGTACATGGGCGCGAACATTCCCGGCAAGCCGCGCGTGTTTATGCCCTATATCGGCGGCGTCGGCGCGTATCGGCAGATCTGCGACGACAACGCGGCCAAGGGCTACGAGGGGTTCCGGCTGACCTCGCTCGGCCGGACGGCGGCGATGGCGGCGGAGTGACCCGCGCATGAAGCATCGCCTGCTGTTCGCCGCGCTGCACACGACCGACGTCGTCGCCCGCGCCCGCGACGAGTACGACGCGCTGGTGCATGAGGGCGGCGCCGACATGACCGGAGACGAGGTCGCGCGAGCCGCGACGGCGCATCGGGCCGAGGCGATCCTGTTCGTCAACACGCTGCCGTTCGACGCGGCGCTGATCGCGCGGTTGCCGAAGACGGTGCGGATCGGCGCGACCAGCAGCGTCGGCTACGACCATATCGACGTGGCGGCGGCGAAGGCGCGCGGCATCGCGGTGACCAACACGCCCGGCGTGCTGACCGAATGCACGGCGGATTTCGCGTTCATGCTGCTGCTGGCGGCGGCGCGGCGGGCGCATGAGTATGATTCGATCATGCGCGCCGGCTGGCGACGGCGGATCGGCCAGGGCGAACTGCTCGGCATCAGCGTGAACGGCAAGACGCTCGGCATTCTCGGCATGGGTCGAATCGGTCAGGCGATGGCCCGACGCGCGCGCGGCTTCGACATGCGCGTGGTCTACCATGCCCGCAATCGCCTGCCGCCGGAGCAAGAGCAGGGCGCGACGTACTTTCCCGACCTGCGCGCCATGCTGCCGGCGTGCGATTTTCTGTCCCTGCACGCGCCGGCGACGCCGGAGACCGATCGCATCGTCAACGCCGAGACCTTGGCGTTGCTGCCGCGCGGTGCCGTCCTGGTCAACACCGCGCGCGGCGGGCTGGTGGACGAGGACGCGCTGCTGGCGGCGCTGACCTCGGGGCACCTGTTGGCCGCCGGCCTCGACGTGTTCCGCGCCGAACCCGACTTCGATCTGCGCTTCGCCGCGCTGCCCAACGTGATCCTGACCCCGCATGTCGGCAGCGGCTCGGTGGAGACGCGCAACGCGATGGGGTTCCGCGCGCTCGACAACATCGCCGCCGTGCTGGCGGGTCGCGGGCCGATCGACCCACTGTGAACGGTCAGCGCAATTCCACCCACGCATTGTCCTCGAAGTCGAAGTATCGGCGCACGGCGGTGCCGTCCCAGTGATACTGGAGGTGCTTGGTCTGCACCGGGATGCCGACCGCCCTCGGTCGGAAGACCGCGACGCAGCGCCCGCCGGCGCGGCGGACGCTGGCGTAGTGCAGGCCGGCGCTGCCGCCTTCCGGCAGTTCCACCGCGAAGGCCTGGCTAAAGGCGTAGTCCTCCGGGTCGAGCGCGCGTTCCCGCGAGGGGTCGTCCCAGTGATCGAGATCATGCAGGACGGCATCGATCCGTCCGACCAGAACCCGCATGTCCTCGTATCTCGGACCATCCCGCGAATCGGCGGCGAAGCGGGCGAAATGGTACGCGGTTTCGGCGATCGCCGTCTTCAGGCCGTCGGCGGCATAGTAGGCGCCGTGTCGCGCATCGGCGAAGCGCGAGCCTTTCGGGTTGAGGTGGGTGAACGGCGCCATGACGTAGCTGGCGCCCGGGCCGCTGAACCGATCGTCTGCCCGCACCAGACTGATATCGCCGGCTGCGTCCCTGAGCCTCGGGTTGGTGAGCTGTTCCGCGGCGATCAGCGCCTCCCACACCGCCGGGTCGGCGGAGACACGCTCATAGAGGTCGATCGGCGGATAACGGGAGGCGACGATGCGCGTCGCGGCGGCCCAGCGTATGCGCCGAACCGGCGGCGCTATGACCACGGGCCGCGCGCGGCGTCGAGATACTGGCGGACCGCGGCGAGGTCGGTGACATCTCCCGCCGCCATCCGCGCGAGCGGCGCCTGATCGCCGAAATGGCGGTTCGGCCGGCGCACCCAATCATCGGCCTGAGTGTGGTCGGCGTAGAGGATTTGCAGCGCCTTCCAGATGCCACTGACATAGCCGATCCGGCGCACGACATCGAGCGACACCGCACCCACCTCGCCCGCCTTCCATTTGTAGAATGTCCGCTCCGGCGGGAAGCCGAGGATCGCCCGCGCCTGGGCGTTGTCCACGTGCCAAAGCTCGACGATGCGGAAGAAGCCGCGCAACGCGTCGCGGACCTGTTCCCGATTGGCGGCCGGCTCGCTTCTCGCGGCGACGGCGGTCACGGCGGTCTCCCACTGGTGCCTATGGGCGTTATATGGTTCATACGTGCATGAAGGCAATCAGCCGGGGGACACCAGAATGAGCCTGCGCATCGCCGTCGGCGGTTTTTTGCACGAGAGCCACTCCTTCGCCCCGCGCCCGACCACCTACGACGATTTCCGCCAGCCGGGCGGGTTCTCTCCGTTCCAGGACGGCCCGGGTCTGATCGAGGCGCTGCGCGGGCGTTCGGTGCCGATCGCCGGCGCGATCGCGGTGCTGGAGGAGGCGGGCGCCTCGTTGATCCCACTGTCCTGGGGCTTCGCGAGCCCGGCCGGCCCGATCCAGGACGAGGCGTTCGAGCGGATCGCCGCGATGATCGGCGCGCGGCTATCCGCCGCGCTCGACGAGGCGCCGCTCGACGGCGTCTATCTCGACCTGCACGGCGCGGCGCTCGCCGACAGTTTCCCTGACGCCGAAGGCGAGTTGCTGCGCCGGGTGCGCGCGATCGTGGGCGACATCCCGCTGACGATCAGCCTCGATCCGCACGCCAACCTGACGCCGGAGATGGTCGCGCGCGCCGACGCGGTGGTGCCGTTCCGCACCTATCCGCACGTCGACATGAAGGCGGCCGGCGGGCAGGCGGCGCGGCTGCTGCTGGCGCGGATCGGGCGCGGCAAACCGTGGGCGCGGGCGTTCCGGCAGCTCGATTTCTGGATGCCGATCGGCAGCCAGTGCACGATGATGGAGCCGATGCTCAGCCTGATGGAGCAGCGGGCGGCGCTGGCAGGCGGCGTCGCCGAACTCGCCTTCTGCTTCGGCTTTCCGTACGCCGACTTTCCCGGGTGCGGCCCGGCGGTCGCTTCGTTCGCCGACACGCAGGCGGCGGCGGATGCGGCGGCGGATGCGTTCGTCGCCCGGGTCGCGGCGCGGGAGGCCGATTTCGTGCAGGACACATTGCCCTCGGCCGAGGCCGTCGCGGAGGCGAAACGCCTCGCGGGCAACGGCGGGCCGGTGGTGCTGGCCGACACCCAGGACAACCCCGGCGGCGGCGGGCACGGCGACACGACGGAATTGCTGGCCGAACTGGTACGGCAAGGCGCGCGCGGGGCGCTGGTGTGCCTCATCAACGATGCCGAAAGCGCCGCCGCTTGCCATGCGGCGGGCGAGGATGGGCGCATCGCCCTGTCGCTCGGCGGCAAGTCCGACGGAATGCCGTTCGCCTGCGAGGCGCGGGTGCTGCGTCTGGCGGACGGCCGCTTCACGATGACCGGCCCGATGAGCGCGGGCAATCCGGCCAATCTCGGCAAGACCGCGCTGATCGACATCGACGGCGTGCGGGTGATCGTCGCCAGCCGGAAGATCCAGGCGCTGGATCAGGCGATCATTCGCCATCTCGGCATCGAGCCGGCGGAGTGCCCGATCATCGCGCTGAAATCCTCGGTGCATTTCCGCGCCGACTTCACCCCGATCGCGAGCGACATCCTGGTCGCCATCGCTCCCGGCCCAGTGGTCGCCGACCCGGCGACGCTGAACTTCCGGCATGTCCGCGCGGATGTGCGGCGGCGGCCCTCGCGATAGCAGCTACGTCGCCGGACGCGAGCCCGTCGCGTAGCCCCGCCGGACATGGCGAGGGTACCATGCGGTGAATGCCAAGGCGACAAACACCGGCGCGATGGAGCCCACATAGTCGGCCAAGGCCGGCATGCCTGGCATGGTGATGATCGCAAGCTGAAAGAACAGCATCACCGCGAACGCCAGCGCCCAGACCGCGGTGATGCGGTCGTTCACCGCGAGGAAGACCGGCGAACTCCACAGGTTCGGCCCGACCTGCTCGCGTGCGTATTGCAGGGTGAAGGGGCGGCGGATCGCGAGCGATACCAGCGAGATCGCCAGCAATCCGGCGTTGGTGGCGACCCACACCCAACTCGGCTGCAACGCCGGCTTCAGCAACGCGGCGATCAGCGCGACGATCACGAAGATCGCTATGGTGCCGCCGTCGAGCAGCTTGATTGACCGGCCCCGCAGAAGATAGTCGCCCAGCGCGATCACGAGGCCGACGATGGCCGCGAGCAGGCAGGCCAAGGCCACGGGCACGGCGTCGAGAATGAAGCCAAACACGAAATACGGCACGAAGCTGAGCAAGATCCTCACGACGCGGCCCTCCAGTTGCCGTGGAACCCGAACGGGACGCGCTGCGGCAGCCGGATCGTCGCCACCGGCCCGTCGTTGATCGCGTCGGCGCGCAGGACCACGAGTTCGCTGCGCTGCTCGGCGGCGCGCCAGATCACGGCGAGCAGCCAACCGTCGCCCTCCGCGGCGTCCGGCGTGCGCGGCACGAACACGGGTTCGGAGGTGGCGTCGCCCGCCGGCAGCGCCGACAGGGTGCGCCGCCCGCTCGCGTGGTCGACATGCACGAGCGTATCGAGTCCGTCCTGCCGCGAGCCGGCGAACCAGCCGTGCCGATACGGCAATCCCGCCCGGCGATCGTCGATCCGGGGAAATTCGCCCGGCATGTCGTCGAGAGCTTCACTCGAGAAAGCGTCGGTGCCGCCGGCCGGGTCGATCGTCCAGCGAACGAGGCGCGCGCGGGAGCGGGCGGGGTCGGGTTGCGTGCCGTCGGCGTGCGGGAACAGCGGCGGCTCGTCATAGCGCATCACGTCGGCGAAGATGCGGCCGTCCTTCTCCCAGGCGTTCATGACGTGGAAGACGTAGCAGGTCTCGGCGCGGAACCAGCGCATGCTGGCGACGCCGGCATCCAGGCGCATGACCCCGAGATAGCCGCCCAACTCGGGCCGCCACGCGAACGGCACGCCGCTTTGCGCATATTCCAGACTGCCGGCGAGCGGCATGATCGGGAACACGACGTGATGCTCCGTCGCCATGAAATCATGCACCATGCTGCAATAGGGTGCCTCGAAGGTTTCCACCCGTCCGACGCCGCCGTTTCGGTCCGCCGAGCCGACGCGGATGGTGGGAGAGAACGGGCCGGACGCCGCGTAGCCGAAGAACCGCAGGGCGCCGGTTAGCGGATCGATCTTGGGATGCGCCGTCACCGGGCCATCGCCGCCGAGCACATGCATCCCGCGCGTCGACAGGGTCGCGGGGTCGATTTCGATTGGCGCGTGTGCCTCCTCCAGCGCCAATAGCCGGCCGGCGTGCCAGACGATGTTGGTGTTGGCGACCCCGTCGTCCGGCAAATCCAGGGCGCGGCCGGCCTGGCGCTCGGCCACGAATTTCGGCGTCCGCACCCAGCGGTTGCTGTAGCCGGCGCGACCGTCGCGAAGGGTGAACCCGTGGATCATGCCGTCGCCCACGAACCAGTGTTGCGCCGGAGAGGGGAATTGCGGGTTCGGCCCGTTGCGGAAGAGCGTCCCGTTCAGCTCCCGCGGGAGCGAGCCCTCAATCGGTAGATCCTGCGCCGAACACTCGGTCTCGACGGGAGCGAAATTGTCGTCCAGTGCCATCATGGGATACTCCTACCGCAGACCCGCCTGTTTCTGCTTCTGAATATTGTCGAGATACACCACGGCCGCGATCAGCAGCCCCTCGATCACCATCTCCCAGAACGGGTCGACGCCCAACAGATTGGCGCCATTGCCCAGAGTGGTGAACAGCAGCGCGCCGATGAAGCAGCCGGCGATGGTGCCGCGGCCGCCGAACAGGCTGGCCCCGCCCACCACGGCGGCGGCGATCGCCTGGAGTTCGTAGCCGCCGGCCGCCGTCGGCGTGCCCATCGACAGCCGCGCCACCAGCAGCATCCCCGCGATCGCGGCGAAGCCCGCCGAGACGGCGTAGGCCACGACGACAACCATCGTCACGTTGATGCCGACGCGCGAGGCCGCCTCCGGGCTGCTGCCGAACGCGTACATGTAGCGCCCGATCCGGGTGCGGCTGAGCACGAAATGCGAGGCGAAGCCGATCACCGCCATGACCACGAACAGGGTCGGCACATACAGGATCGTGGTGTCCGACACGATCCGCAGCGCCGCCGGCATCCCCGAGATCGTCATGCCGCCCGATAGCAGCAGCGCGAGGCCGCGAAAGCCTTGCAGCCCGGCGAGCGTGACGATGAACGCGGGAATGCCGAGCCGCACGTTCGCCAATCCGTTCACCACGCCGATCAGTACTCCGACGCCCAACGCGGCGGCGGCGGCGGCGATGATCGGGATGCCGTTCGCCAGCAGCATGGCGAACACGATGCCCGTGAGGCCGGCTACCGATCCCACCGACAGGTCGATCCCGGCGAGGATGACCGAGAACAACTCACCGAACGCGATCACCGCGAGGATCGAGACCTGGCGCAGGATGTTGGTGATGTTGCCGGCGCTCCAGAACGCCGGGGCGGCGAAGGCGAGCACGATCCACAGCAGCGCCGTCAGCCCGGCCACCCAGGTTTCCACCGGCAAGCGGTGCCGCAGGTCCGCAAGCGATGGCCGGCTGGCGCGGGCCAGGACCGTCTCAGTCACCGGTGAAGGCGGCAAGCTTGTATTTCTTGGGGTCGAGCAGCCCCGCCATCGCGGGACTGTCGACGTTGGCCTTGGTCACCACATGCACGCCGCTGTCGATGAACTTCGGAAGCACCACGCCTTGCGAGGCGGCGAGCGCGTCCCAGACGCCAGCATAGCCCATCATGAACGGGTTCTGCACGATCAACCCGTAAATGGTGCCGTCGCGCAGGAAACGGACCTCCTGGTCGGAGGTGTCGAATGCCATCAGGCAGAGTTTCGCGCCCAGCTTCTTGTCGCTGACCGCCTGGCCGGCGCCGTCGCCTTCCAATTCGTTGTCGGCGAAGATGCCCGCGATATCGGGGGTCTTGGTCAGCAAGTCCTCGGAGTCCGACAGCGCCTTGCTGGGGTCGTTGTTGCCCACCCGGTGGTCGACGATCTGCAAACCCGGGTATTTCTTCAGCTCCTCGACGAAGCCCTTGTCGCGGTCGTTCAGCGACTGCGCCCCGGCAAGCGCGGTCAGGTAGGCGACCTTCCCGGCCGCATTGCCGGTGCGCGCCTTGATGCAAGCGGCCATCGCGTCGGCCGCCTTCTGGCCGCCGGTCTCGTTGTTGGTGGCGAGGAAGGTCACGTATTTGTCGGTGTTGGCGGCGCTGTCGATCATGATGACCGGAATGCCGGCCGCGGTCGCCTTGGCGATCGGCGCGGCGAGCGCCACCGCGTTGGTCGCGGCGATGACGATCGCGGTCGGCTTGGCGGCGATCGCGTTCTCGGTGATGTTCACCTCTCCGGCGACATCGGTTTCCGCGGTCGCGCCCTGCTTCTCGATTTTTATGTGCAGAACGCGGGCGGCCTCGGTCGCGCCGGCGAACACCGTTGCCCAGTATTGCGAGGTGGTCGCCTTGACGATCACCGGGATCACCACGTTCGGAAACAACGCGGCGTTCTGCGCGTGCGCGCTCCCCACACACAGCGCCGCCGCTGCCAGAAGAGCATTCCTGAACCTCATGATCTCTCCTCCCTGTTCTCGGTGAGCGCCGCCTCGGCCTGGGCCTTGTCCGAATATCCCGTCATGTAGGCGACCAGCTCCTGTTGGTCGGTGTCTTGCGCGCGGGTGACATGGACGATGCGGCCGCGGTACATCACCGCGATGCGATCGGCGACTTCCAATATCTCGATCAGGTTGTGACCGATGTAGATGACGCCCACGCCTTCCTGCGCCAGCCGCCTCGCCAGCGCCACCACATGCTCGCGTTCCATCACCGCGAGCGCCGCCGTCGGTTCGTCCAGGATCACCACGCGCGCCTTCCAGTAGAGCGCCCGTGCGATCGAGACCGCCTGGCGCTGCCCGCCCGACAAGCGGGAGACGGTGCGCGCGCGCCGGGGAATGCGGGTCTCGATCCGATCGAGCAGGGCTTGCGTCTCGGTCTGGATCGTTCGGTTGTCGATGACCGGCAGGACGCCGAACAGCCGGCGCACCGGCTCGCGGCCGAGGAAGATGTTGGCGCCGACCGATAGCTCGTCGGCGAGCGCCAGGTCCTGGTATACCGTTTCGATGCCGAGAGCGCGGCCCGCGGCGGGGCTGTCGAGCCGCACCGGCTTGCCCTCCAGCAAGATCTCGCCAGCGTTCGGCTGATACACGCCCGAGATGTGCTTGATGAGCGTTGACTTGCCGGCGCCGTTGTCGCCCACCACCGCCAGCACTTCGCCGGCATAAAGGGACAGATCGACGCCGCGCAGCACCTCGATCGGCCCGAACGATTTGACCAGCCCACGGATCGCCAGCAACGGCTCCACGCGGATGTTTTCTCCCTGGCGTTGAACGCAGCGTGGCGTTCGGGTGCCGGCGCGTCAACCGGATTCGAACTCGAACCCGCTCTGTTGAGCGGCCGCGCGCAGATGGGCGTAGCCCGCACGCGCGTAGGTCAGCGGATGCGCCTTCGCCGGGTCTTGTTCCGCCTCCACGATTAGCCAGCCCGCGTAGCCGGCATCGGCGAGCGGGCGGAGTGCGCCGGCGAAATCGATGCAGCCGTCGCCGGGCACGGTGAAGACCCCGCCGAGGACGGCATCGAGAAAGCTCCAGCGTTCGGTCAGCACCCGCGCCATCACGTCCGCGCGAACATCCTTGGCATGGACATGATTGATGCGGTGCGCCCAGTCACGGGCGGTGGCCGATGGGTCGCCGCCGGCGAGCGTCAGGTGGCCGGTGTCGAGCAGCAAACCGATGCTGTCGGATGTCCCCGCCATCAGCCGGTCGATCTCGCGCGGATTCTCGATCACCGTGCCCATGTGATGATGGAAGGCAATCCGCACGCCGCGCGCTTCCATCCAGTCCCCGAGCCTACTGAGGCGATCGAGATAGGGCGCCCATTCATCCTCACCCATCACCGGCCGGTCGGCGAGCGCGATGTCACGGCGGCCCTGCACCGTCCCCGCCGTCTCGGCGAACACCATCACCTCGCAGCCGCACGCGGCAAGCAGATCGAAATGCGGCCGCATCGCCGCGATCTCGTCCTCCACCGAGCGGGTCCGCAGCTTCGCGCCGTACCAGCCGGAGACGAACGTCATTCCGTATTGTCCGAGCACGCGTTGGAGCATCCCGGGGTCGAGGGGGAATTTGTTGCCCTTCTCGATACCGACGAATCCCGCCTCGCGTGCTTCGCGCAGGCAGGTTTCGAGCGGGGTGTCGCCGCCGAGTTCCGGAAGATCGTCGTTGCTCCAAGCAATCGGGTTGGTGCCGAGGCGGACCATCAGCGGGTGCGGGCCTTCTCGTAGGCGGCGCGCGCGTCGCGGACTTCCTGGCGCTCGGAGACTTCCGGCACCGCGACGTCCCACCACGCGCCGCCTTGCTCTGTGCTGGCGCCGGGATCGGTCTCGATGACGACGACATAGGTGCGATCGGCGCTTCGCGCGCGTTCGAGTGCCTGCTCAAGTTCGGCGATGCCGGCCACCTTTTCCGACGCCGCACCCAGGCTCGCGGCGTGGGCGGCGAAATCGACCCAGCTTTCGCGCGCCTTGTGATCGACGGTCTCGACCAGGTTGTTGAACGACGCGCCACCGCACACGCGCTGCAAGCGGTCGATGCACCCGAAGCCCCGGTTGTCGAGGATGGTGACGATGAGCTTGTGGCCCAGCATGACCGAGGTCTGGATCTCGGAGTTCAGCATCAGATAGCTGCCGTCGCCGACCATGACGTACACCTCGCGGTCGGGACACGCCATCTTCACGCCAAGGCCGCCGGCGATCTCGTAGCCCATGCACGAGAAGCCGTATTCGACGTGATAGCCGCCCGGGGAACCGGTCCGCCACAGCTTGTGCAGTTCCCCGGGCAGTCCGCCGGCGGCGCACACCACGATGCCGCGCGCGCCGGCGGCGCGATTGACCGCGCCCACAACTTGCGCGTCGGTCGGAACGGCCGCGTTGCCGGGCGCCGTCGCCGCATCGACGATCGCATTCCAATCGGCGACCAACGCCGTCACGCGCGACGATCGTGGAGCGACGTGACCGCGCAGCGCGACGCCGAGTTCTTCCAGCGTCCGCCTCGCATCTCCGACCAGCGGCACGCCGTCGTGCTTGGCCGCATCGAACGGCTGGATGTTGAGATGAACCATCGTGGCGCGACCGGGCAACAGCGCACGCGACCCGGTGGTGAAATCCTGTAGCCGCGTGCCGATCGCCAGGATCACATCGGCTTCCCGCGCCAAGATATTCGCCGCCGTGCCGCCGGTCACGCCGATGGCGCCGACCGCCTGCGGATGATCCCATGCCACCGCGCCCTTGCCCGCCTGCGTCTCGGCGACGGGAATGGAGTGGGTCGCCGCGAAATCCCGCAAAGTGTCGGCCGCACCCGAGTAGAGCACGCCGCCGCCGGCGACGATCAGCGGCCGCCGCGCCCGGCGGATGATATCCGCGGCACGCAACGCCTCGTCCGCGTCCGCGCCCGGTCGGCGCATGGGGTGCACGCGCCGGTCGAAGAACTCCGCCGGATACGCAAACGCCTCGGTCTGCGTGTCCTGGCAGAAACTCAGCGTCGCCGGTCCGCACTCGACCGGATCGGTCAGCGTCAGCAGGGCGCGCGGGAGTGACGAGAGAAGCTGCTCCGGGCGGGTAATGCGATCCCAATAGCGCGAGACCGGCTTGAAGCAGTCGTTCACGCTCACCGTCGCGTCGCTCCAATGCTCGATCTGCTGGAGCACCGGGTCCGGGCGACGGCTCGCGAACACGTCGCCGGGGAGCAACAGCACGGGCAGGCGGTTCGCGTACGCGACCCCGGCGGCGTTCAGCATGTTCATCGCCCCGGGGCCGATCGAACTCGTGCAGGCCATCATACGCCGTCGGTTGCTCGCCCTGGCGAACGCCACCGCGGCGAGCGCCATGCCCTGTTCGTTATGGCCGCGGTAGGTCGGCAGGTCCGCGCGCGCTTGATACAGTGCCTCGCCGATCCCGGCGACGTTGCCATGGCCGAAGATGGCCCAGCATCCGGCGAACAGGGGAACCTCGCGCCCGTCCACCTCCGCGCGCTGGGCGCGGAGATAGCGGACCAGCGCTTGCGCCGCGGTCAGCCGGATCGTTTCCATCAGGCGAGCCGCGCGACGCCGCCGCTGCGCAGGCTGGCGGCGGCCGCATCGGCAAGCAGCAGCGCCGCGCGCCCATCGGCGAACCCGACCAGCGGCTTTTCGCGGCGCTCGACGCAATCAACGAAATGGTCGATCTCGGCCATGTACGCCTCGGCATAGCGGGCGATGAAAAAGTCCCGTACCGGGTCCATCGCGCGCGTTCGCTCGGCGCTCCAGCTCTCCACGGTCGTCTTGTGTTGGTTGTGGACCTGCAGCATGGCCTTCTCGCCGAATGCCTCCAACCGCTGGTCGTACCCGTAGGCGCAACGGCGACTGTTGTTGATATGGATCAGCGCGCCCGACGCCGCCCGCATGACGACCATCGCCGCGTCGATGTCGCCCAGGCGGGCGATCTCGGGGTCGATGAGGGTCGCTCCGACGGCGTGCACCTCGACGATCTCGCCCGCGAGGGAACGCGCCATGTCGAAATCGTGGATCATCATGTCGCGAAACAGGCCGCCCGATGACGCGACGTAGGCGGGCGGCGGTGGCGACGGATCGCGGCTAGTGATGACCAACTGCTCCAGCCGGCCGATCTCGCCCGCCTCGACGCGCTCGCGTAGCGCCTTGAACGACGGATCGAAGCGGCGGTTGAAGCCGATCATGATCAGCGGGTCCAGCTTGCCGATGTCGGCCCAGCAGGCATCCACGCGAGCGATATCGAGGTCGATCGGCTTCTCGCAGAACACCGCCTTGCCCGCCTTCACGCATCGGGTGATGAGGTCGATATGCGTGTCGGTCGAGGACGCGATGAGCACCGCATGGACACGGTGATCGGACAGCACCGCCTCGACCGAGTCCGCGACTTCGGCGCCGAGTTCGCCAGCGGTGTCCTCGGCCGCGCGGCGGATCACGTCATGGCAGGACACCAGATCGGTCCGGCGGTTCGCCGCGATGTCGCGCGCGTGCATCCCGCCGATGCGCCCGCAGCCAAGAACGGCAAAACCAACCATCGACCCATCCTTCACGTCGCAAGCGCTGTCCTGAGCAAATCCACCGATCGGCGCACGCCGTCCAGAGGCGGGAGCGACAGATCCTCGTGTTCGATCGAGAGCACGTCGTCGTAGCCGGCCGCGCGCGACGCGGCGCAGAACCGCCACCACCACGATGCGTCGTGACCGTCGCCCAGGGTGACGTAGGACCACGCCCGGGTCCCGATCCTGTCCATCGGCCCCACGTCGATGAGGCCATCGACCGCCGCGTTGTCGGCGTCGATCCGCGTGTCCTTCGCGTGCACATGATAGATCGCGCCGCCGAGCGCGGGAATGACGGCGAGCGGGTCGGCGCCCATCCAGAACAAATGGCTCGGGTCGAAATTGACGCCGACGATCGGCCCGACCGCGTCGCGCAGCCGGCGGAAGCTCGCGACGTTGTAGACGTTCTGCTGGCCATGCAGCTCCAGGCAGAGCCTGCCGACGCCCCTCCCCTCGGCTTCCCGCGTCAATGCCCGCCAGTACGGGATGACCACCTCGTCCCACTGAAATTCGAGCACGCGCGCGGCTTCGGGCGGCCACGCCGTGGTGATCCAGTTGGCGTTCGCGTCCCCAGGTCCGCCCGGACAGCCTGACATCATCACGACCCGCTCGACACCGAGCAGGCCGGCGAGGCGCAGCGTCGCCGAGGTGACCTCCCGGTGGCGGCGCCCGTGGTCGCCGGGATGCAGCGGATTGCCGGAACAGTTCAACGCGCTGATCGACAGGCCGTGGCCCGCGAGCCTTGCCAGGAAGTCTCGACGGCGTTGCTCGCTGTCGAGCAGCGCGTCGAGCGGGAGGTGCGGGGCCACCGACCAGTTGCCGCAGCCGAATTCGAGCCGCGTGATGCCCAATTCGGCCGCCGTGCCAAGCAGATCGTCAAGCGAGAGGTGGCCCAGGCTGTCGGTCACCACGCCGATGCGCATGATCCTATCCCCCGATCTTCGCCAACACGTCGGCCTTGAGGAAGCGTTCGATGACAAGCATGAACGCGATCGACGGCACCAGCAGCACCAGGGCCGTGATCGAGGCGATCTGGTAGTTGCCCCCCATCGCCGCGTTGAACATCAGCAGCGGCATGGTGACGATATCCGGCACGCCGACGAAATAGGTGCCGGTGAACTCGTCGAGCGAATCGAGGAACACGAAGATCGCGCTCGCCATCAGTCCCGGCAGCGCCGCCGGCAGCGTGACGGTGGCGAAGGTCATGAGCGGGCCGGCGCCCAGGTTGCGCGCGGCTTCCTCCTGCGCGCCGTCCACCGCGGCGAACGCGGCGGCGGAAATCCATACCGCGAGCACCAGCCCGTGCAAGCAATGCACGAGCACCACGCCGGGCACCGTGCCGTTCAGCCCGACCGAGTAGAACAACCGGGCGATGTTCATGTAGATCGGCAGGCTCGGGAACGCTTGCGGCAACAGGAACAGCAGCATCAGGATGCCGCGAGCGGGTACGTCGCGGCGCGCCAGCGCGTAGCCGGCGGGCACCGCCAGCAGCAGCGAGACGATCACGGCGAGCACCGCGATCAGCAGGCTGAGGCCGAGCGATCCCCACGCGTCGGCGCGCGGCGCGAACACCCGGCTCCAGAACGAGAAACCGTACTGCGACGGCAGCGCGTGCGGCCAGTACCAACGTTCCGCGAACGCCCACAGCAGCAGGTTGCCGATCGGGCCGAACACCGCGAAGGCGAGCAAGCCGAGGCCGAGGCCGCGCGGCACCCAGCGCAGGGCCGCGAGGCTCATCGGCGTTCCCGCGTCGCTTCACGGAGGTAGACCCAGGCGGCGAGCATGGTCATGAGATAGGAGATCACGCCGAGCGCGTCGGCGGTGCCGTAATCGCCGAACGTGTTGATGCGATAGGCCATGTCCACCGTGATCATGGTCGGCGAGTCCGCGGTGAGCATGATCGGGACCGACAGGACCGACATCAGCGTGACGAAGGTCAGGACGCAACCAACCAGCAATGGGGCGCGCACCAGCGGCAGGACGATGCCGAACAGCACGCGAAGCCGACCTGCGCCGAGGTCGCGCGCCGCCTCGATCATGTTGCGGTCGAGCGATGCCATCGCGCCGGCCAGCAATAGTGTCACGAAGGGGAACTGCTTCCAGACGAACGTGATCAGGATGCCGCGCCAGTCGAGCAGCGACGTCGTCGTGGTCGGCGACAGCGCACCCGCGGCGACGAGCGCGTTGTTCAGCATCCCGTTCTTGGCCAGGAAGCCGCGCATCATCTGCGCGGCGCAGATCATCGGCACGAAGAGCGGCCAGCGGTACAGCCACGCCAGGCCGCGCACCGCCAGCCGGTTGGCCCCGAGCGTCAGATAGCCGGCGATCAGGATCGCCAGCAGGGCGATCACCGCGACCGAGAGGCAGACGAGCCACGCGGTGAACACGATATCCCATCCGTACAGCGCGATCGCGGTGCGGAAATGCTCCAGGCTCGGACCGCCCGCCTTCCCGGTCAGCGCCCCGAGCACCGAGTACACCGCCGGAATGGCGAACAGGCCGATCAGCAGCGCCAACGCCGGCGCCAGCAGCAACAGGCCCCAAGGGTCGCGTCGCGCGCTAATTAGCGACGACGCGCTCATATTCGTTGAGGATGGTGGTGAAGTAGGGCGAGATCGGGAACGGCTTGGCGTCCGTCTTCAAGTCCTGCGGCGTGATGTCGACGAACAGATGGTTCCAGACCTTGGGATCGAGCTTCGCTTGGACGTATTGCGCGTCGATGCCGGGATACCAGTTGAAGCGCTTGACGATACCGTCCGCCTGCACCTCCGGGCTGGTCGCCAGCTCGATGAATTCGCGCGCCAACTGCTGATGGGCCGCCTTGTCCGGGATCGCGTAATACATCGGCTGGCCGGGCAGGCCGGGCGAGGGCAGCACGAGCCTCAGCTCGGGCGGCAGCCGTCCGTCCGCTTGCCAAGTGTAAAACATGTCGGCCCACACCGCGCCCATCGCGATCTCCCCGCGGCCCAGCATGTCCAGCGTCCCGGCGTTGCCGGGCGTGATCGTCGCGTCGCGGTTGAAGGCCTTCAGCGAAGCCAGGGCGTCGTCGATCTTCCCCTTGTCGGCCGCGTCGTACGGCCCGGCGTCGAGCCGGGCGCCGAGGCCGCCATAGGCTTGTACCCAGCCCATGACGAAGCCGATGCCCGCCATGCCGCCCTTGATCCCGTTATAGCCGAACTGCTTCGGATTCTTCTTCACCCATTCGGTCAAGGCGGCGAAGCTGCGCGGCGGGTCTTTCACCATCGCCGGGTTGTAGGCAATCGCCACCTGGCTATCGAACATCGGCAGCACGTAGCCGGCGACATCGGTGCCGAGCGCGTTGTTCGCCTTCGGGCTGGTCACTAGCTTGCTGGTGGAGACCTGATCGCGGTACTTGGCGAGCAGGTCCTCGGGCACCATCTGCGCCGCCCCGCGCTGATGGATCACCACGACATCGAGATCCCACGTCGGCGTACCGGACTTGCTCTCCGCCATCAGCTTCTGCTCGATCGCCAGCGAGCCGGCGTCGCCCGGGCCGGTGCCGATGGCGCGCACATGCACCCCCGGATGCGTCTTCTCGAATTTTGGTCCGAGATACTGGTTGACGTAATCGACCATGTTCTGATCGCCCGCGGTCGCCACGGTCAGCGTGGTGTCGGCGCGCGCCGGGCCTAGCAGCACGGCCGAGACAGCAGTGGCGGCGGCGATTGCCAGCATGGTGGGCTTTCTCATTGTTGGCCTCCCTGATTGCCGGCGGGAAACAGATGCAGCGCCGCCGCCGGGATCGCCACCCTTGTCTCCGCACCGACGCCGAGCGCGACGGGATCGTCGATCAGGTAGCGTTGTCCCTCCACCTCCACCGTATAGCGCCATATATCGCCGGGGTAGCTGGTTTGCAGGATGCGCCCCGTCAGGATGAGGCTGTCGGGAGGGCCGGCGCGATCCGCTGGCAGGAGGCGCGCCGCGGCGCCACGGAAATGGGCGTCGAACGGGCCGTCATGGCGATCCCCCGCGAAGTGCGCGCCGCCATCGCGCAGGGCCGGCACCCCCGCCGCCGCCACGCGGATCACGTTGTCGGCGCCCATGAAGCTGGCGACGAAAGGGCTGGCCGGGGTGTGATAGACGTCTTGCGGCGTCCCCTGCTGGGCGATCTGTCCGTCTCGCAGCACGACGATGCGATCTGCGATCACCATCGCCTCCTCGCGGTCGTGGGTGACGTGCAGCGCGGTGATGCCAAGCCGCTGCTGCACGGCGCGGATCTCGTGGCGCAGCTCGGCGCGGATATGGGCGTCAAGGTTGGACAGCGGTTCGTCCAGCAACAGCACGTCGGGATCGACCGCCAGCGCTCGGCCGAGCGCCACGCGCTGGCGCTGCCCGCCCGAAAGTTGCGTCACGTTGCGGGCGGCGAGGCCTGGCAGATGCAGCAGCGCCAGCAACTCCCCGACCCGCGCGGCGATCCGTGCCTTGCCGACGCCGCGCAGGCGCAAGCCGTAGCCGATGTTTTGCGCGACGGTCATGTGCGGCCACAGCGCGTAGGACTGAAACACCATCGCCGTGCCGCGCCGCTCCGGCGGCATCGTGGTGATGTCGCGCCCGTCCAGGGTGATCCGCCCGCCGGCAACCGGGTTGAAGCCGGAGATCGCGCGCAGCAGGGTAGTCTTGCCGCAACCGGAAGCGCCGAGGAGTGCCACGAGGCTGCCGCGTTCAACCGCGAGCGACAGCCGCCGCAGCACGTCCACGCGGCCGTGACGGACGATCAGATCCTCGACGGTCAGGAACGACATTTCCGGCTGGGAGCCGACCACGGACGCCGGCACTTTGCAACGGTCGAATTGACACTGCCGAGCGGACCGATGACGATCGAAGCAACGAACGAAGGGAGGACATCGCGATGCTCGGCTCGCCACGGCTGTTGTCGCGCCGCCGGCTGATGGCCGGGTCGGTCGGGTGTTGCGTGGCTTCCACGGGACTGGCTGGGATGGCTGATGCGGAGGACGTGTCGGTCAGCATTGTCGACACGGTCTCCGGACCGAATTTCCAGGCGTTCTGGAATACCTACCTGATTCCAAAGATACAGAAAGAACTTGGGATCCGCGTGCGTTACACGGTCGGGTCCGGCCCGACGTTGCAGTTGCAGATGAAGAGTTGGCGGCAGGACGCGCCGGAATTCACCCTGCTGTTCGTCAAGGGCCTCGATTTGTCCAACATGGTGCGGTCGGGCGTCGCATTGGAACCGCTCTATCCGGCGCTGGCGACGCAAATCCCCAACGAGAGCGCGGAGCCCAAGGACTTCCTGGCCAGCAATAACGGCGTGGCGCTGGACGGCAAGGGGCTGATCTTCTGGCGCGCCCAGTTCGACCTGATCTACAATTCCCAATTCGTGAAATCCCCGCCGAAGACGTGGAAGGAATTCTACGACCGGCGCAAGGAGTTCGACGGCCATATCGGCCTGATCCGCCCGGATGCCGGCTCCGGCGGCGGGCGTGCCTTCATTTACAGCTTCCTGACCTCCTTCGGCGTCGATTTCAGCCAACCGTTCGCCGTCATCGAGAAATCCGCGGCCTGGAAGGACGCCTGGGACAAGTTCCGCGACTTCAGCAAGTACCTCGCGCAGCCCGTCGCCTCGAGCCCGCCCGTCATGTTCCATCAGTTCCAAACCGAGGAAGTGTGGCTGAGCGTGTATGCGCAGGACTATACGCTTTGGAGCACCGCGCAGGGCCAGCTGCCGCCGACCATGAAGGGGGCGCCGCTCGATGTGAACATCATCGGCACATCGAACGCCTGGCTGGCGGTTCCCAAGGTTGATTCGGCGGCGCAGAAGGAGGCGGCGTACAAGGTGATCAACCTGCTGCTGTCATCGGAGGTGCAGCTGGAGATGCTGGGGACGATGTACCAATATCCCGGCACCGATGCGTGGAAGCAGGCGCCGGCTTCGGCGTGGGAGAAGATCCCGCGGGTGGACCAAGCGGAGTCGCACGGCATCCGCATCAGCAATCTCGAGGCGATCACCTATATCCAGCAGCATGGCATGGACCACGTCGCGCAGTAGGATGCGTCTGACCGCATGGCTGCTGGTCCTGCCGCTGCTGCTGTTTCTCGCCGCCGCCTTCTACTATCCGGTCGGCTATACGCTGTCCCAAAGCCTGAGCGGGACGGCGGGCGGCGTCACACTGATCAACTACGCCAACTTCCTGACCAGCCGGCAGGGCCAGGGGGTGCTGGCGCTGACACTGTTCTTGTCGGTCGCGGCGACGTTCTTCTCAGTGTTGCTGAGCGTGCCGCTGGCATTGCTGTTGCGGCGCGGTTTCCAGGGTAAGGCGGCGATCCAGTTCCTGATGATGCTGCCAATCACCATCCCGTCGCTGGTCGGCGCGTTGGGACTGGTGATCTTGTACGACCGTACCGGCTGGGTGAACTATTTCCTCGTTCAAGTGCTGCACGTGGCCCCCCGGCCGCTGCGGATCGACTACACGATACCTGGCATCGTCCTGTTCTACGTGTGGATGTTCTTTCCCTACGGCGGGCTGGTCATCATGTCCGGCCTCGGCGCCATCGACCCGGCCTTGGAAGAGGCCGGGCGCGTACTGGGCGCGAGCCCGCTGCGCACTTTCCGCAAAGTGGTACTGCCGCTGCTGAAGCCAAGCCTGTGGGCGGGCTCCATCATGGTGTTCCTGCAATGCTTCGGCGCCTTCAGCGTGCCGTTGATCGCCGGCGGCAACTACCAGCCGCTGGCGGTGAAGATCTATACCGTGGCCACGGTGTTCCTGGATTGGCACGCGGCGAGCGCGATGGCGGTGGTCATGGGGCTGATACAGGCGGTGCTCGTCATCCTGTATCGCCGACTCGACGCGACGGGGCGGGGCGCATGAAGGCAGCGCGCCGCGGCACGGTCTTGCTTTTGCTGGTGGCGTTCGTCCTGTTCATCACGCTGCCCTTCGTGATGATCTTGTTGGAAGCGTTCGGCGCGGACTGGTTCGGGATGCGGTTGCTGCCCGGCGCATGGACGCTGAAATGGTTCCACTGGGCGACCCAGACGACCGATATCGGTAGCGTGCTGGCAAACACCGCGATCATCGCCCTGCTGGCGACGGGATTCTCCCTGGTGCTGAGCATTCCCGCCGCGTGGGCAATCGCGCGCCATCGCTTGCCGCTGAAGGCAGTGTTGATGGGCGCCATCCTGCTGCCGCGCATGATCCCGGAGATCACCTTCGCGCTCGGCGTTGCCCGGATCTTCTACGCGCTTGGCCTCGCCAATACCTATCTCGGGATTGCCTTGTCGCATGTGATCCTGGCCGCGCCCTTCGCCGTCCTGGTGTTGACGAGCACGTTCGAGGGCTTGGATTCGCGCCTGCTGGAGGCCGGCGCGGTGCTGGGCTGCACGCCGATGCAGCTGTTCCGCCGCGTGATCGCCCCGCTCGCGGTGCCCGGCATCGTCGCCGCCGCGCTGTTCTCCTTCCTCGCGTCGTACAACGATTTCGTGCTGACCTTGATGGTCTATGGCCCCGACACGGTGACGCTGCCCGTGCAGACCTATCTGTCGATCGGCAACGGCTACCTCTCGGTCGCCAGCGCGATCAGCGTGATCCTGCTGATCCCATCGCTGCTCTTCCTGCTGGTGCTGTTGCGCATGGTGAAGCCGGAGAACCTGCTTGGGGGATTGAAGGGCGCATGAACGCGACGCCGCGCCTCCAACTTCACGCGATATCGAAGAACTGGGGGCGGCTCGCGGCGTTGCGCGACATCGATCTGACGGTCGCGCCGGGCACGTTCGTCTCCCTGCTCGGCCCCTCGGGGTGCGGGAAGACGACGCTGCTGCGCCTGATCACGGGCTATCTCTCCCCGGATTCGGGGCGGTTGCTGGTGGACGGACGCGACGTGACCGACCTTCCGACGCATCGGCGGAACATGGGGATGGTGTTCCAGAGCTTCGCGCTGTTCCCGCATCTCAGCGTAACCGACAATATCGGCTTCGCGCTCGAAGTTCGCGGCGTTCCGGCGGCGGAGCGGGCGAGGCGAATCGCCGAGGCGCTGGCGATGGTGCATCTGGATGCCTATCGCGACGCCTATCCGCGCCACCTCTCCGGCGGCCAGCAGCAGCGTGTCGGCCTGGCACGCGCGATCGTCTATCGCCCGACGATCCTGCTGCTCGACGAACCGCTGTCGAACCTCGACGCCTCCCTGCGCGAGGAGATGCGGCTCGAGATCAGCGAGGTCACGCGCCGGCTCGGCATCACGTCGATCTACGTGACGCACGACCAGCGGGAGGCGCTGGCGCTCTCGGACATGATCGCGGTCATGGATCGCGGCCGGATCGTGCAGGTGGGCACGCCGGAAGACATCTACCGCCGCCCCGCCAGCACCTTCGTCGCCACCTTCGTCGGCTACGCCAATGCGTTGCCGGTGACGATAACCGGTGGCGCGGCGGTAATCGACGGCGACGCGGGGAGGCTGGCGATCGAAACGCGGCGCGACGTTTCGGGCTCCGCCACCGCTTTCGTCCATGCCGGGGATATCGCGCTCTCTGCCGTTACCGCCGATGGCCCGAACCGGCTCGAATGCCGCGTCGCCGACATCGCCTTCATGGGGGACCATATGGAGTACGTACTGACGCACGCCGGGGGCCTTCGCCTCAAGGCGCACGCGCCGATCGGCGCGACCGTGTTCGCGCGCGGGACGACGGTGTCGGTTTTCGTCCCGGGCGACAAGCTGGTCCTCGTGCCGGGGGTCCCATGACAGAAACCGACGCCGCGCTGGACGCCCGCGAGCGCGTGCTGCTCTCCGCGATCCGCGCGGCTGGGCGGCAGGCGCGGGCGTTCTTCGAACGCCGCTTCGAGTTGAAGATCGAGATGAAGGGTGCTCAGGATTATCTGACGGAGGCGGACAAGGCGGTCGAACGGGTGCTGGCGGAGCGTTTCGCCGATCGCTTTCCGCGTGACGGCTTCCTGGGCGAGGAGGGCGTCGAACGCTCGGGCGAAGGAACCTGGGTCGTGGATCCGATCGACGGAACCGCGAACTTCGTCCGCGGCATTCCGCATTTCTGCGTCTCGATCGGCTTCGTGCTCGATGGCACGACCCGGCTCGGTGCGATCCTGCAACCGACCTCAGGTGAACTGCACTTCGCCCGACTCGGCCGCGGCGCCACCCTCAACGGCCGCGCCATCCGGGCCGCGGAAACCCATCGCGTGGCGGACGCAACGGTGGAGATCGGCTGGTCCACCCGCGTCGGCGATGCCGCTTATCTCGGCATCGTCGGCGCCACGCTCGGCGCCGGCGCCAACGTACGCCGAGCCGGCTCCGGCGCGCTGGGGCTCGCCTATGTCGCGGATGGCCGCTCCGACGCCTACGCGGAACTGCATATGAATTCATGGGACGCGCTGGCGGGCCTGCTGATCGTCGCCGAGGCAGGCGGGCGGACCAACGACTTCCTGGCCAATGACGGTCTGCGTCGCGGCAACCCGGTATTTGCCGCCGCGCCGGGCGTCGCCGTCGAACTGTCCCGCTGCGTCGGCATTTCCCTCCCGCGGCCGGGGGCGCCCTGACGTCGCGTTCGCGACGCCAGCGAAATACTCACACGCCGCCTAATTTCCAGGCAGGTCCTGTTCCGCTCCGTCCGTCCGCCCGAGCGAACCATGCTGGCACGGGTCTTGAAAGGAGCTTCGACGAAGGCGCCCCGACCCGGGCGCGCCAACGGAGAGTCATGGCGCGATGAAGCTCATCATGGCGATCATCAAGCCCTTCAAGCTCGATGAGGTGCGTGAGGCGCTGACGCCATTGGGCGTGCAAGGCCTCACCGTCTCCGAGGTGAAGGGGTTCGGACGACAAAAGGGCCAGACCGAGATCTACCGAGGCGCCGAATACCAAGTGAGCTTCCTCCCCAAGATCAAGATCGAAGTCGCCGTGGCGAGCGAGATCGCCGATCAGGTGGTCGAGGCGATCGTGCTCGCCGCCCATACCGGCAAGATCGGCGACGGCAAGATCTTCGTCGTCGAGTTGGAGCGTGCCGTGCGCATCCGCACCGGCGAAACCGACACGGCCGCCCTTTAGGTTCTCGAACAGGAACAGCGAACAATGAAGCGAACCCGCATTGCCTGGAGCGCCGCCCTGGCGGCCCCCTTGGCCCTCGGCCTGCTCAGCACGTCCGCATTCGCGGCCGATCCCGCGCCAAGGATCGACAGCGGCGACACCGCCTGGATGTTGGCCAGCACCGCGCTGGTGCTGATGATGACCATCCCCGGCCTTTCGATGTTTTACGGCGGCATGGTGCGGCGGAAGAACATGCTGGCCACCATGATGCAGTCCTTCACCGTTTGCTGCCTGGTGACGATCGTCTGGATGGTGATCGGCTACAGTCTCGCCTTCACCAACGGCACGCCCTACATCGGCGACCTCTCGCGGTTCTTCCTGCAAGGCTTCGGCGCCGATTGGGACAAGCCGTTCCTGCTTGGGGCGGGCGTCGACACCGCGACGCAGACCACGATCCCCGAGAGCGTCTACATGATGTTTCAGATGACGTTCGCGATCATCACGCCGGCGCTGATCGCCGGCGCGTTCGCCGACCGGCTGAAGTTCAGCGCCTTGTGCATCTTCATGTGCCTGTGGTCCATCCTGGTCTACGCGCCGATCGCGCACTGGGTGTGGAGCGCCACGGGCTGGCTGGGCGCCGGCGTGTTCGGGCTGCCGGGTGCCGCGGACTTCGCCGGCGGCACGGTGGTGCACATCAACGCCGGGGTCGCCGGGCTGGTCTGCGCGCTCGTGCTCGGCAAGCGCGTCGGCTACGGGCACGACAACATGGCGCCGTACAACGTCTCCTTCGCGCTGATCGGCGCCTCGCTGCTGTGGGTGGGCTGGTTCGGCTTCAACGCGGGCTCGGCGGTGGGCGCCAACGGGCGCGCGGGCATGGCGATGGCGGTGACGCAGATCGCCACCGCCGCGGCGGCGCTGGCCTGGGCGTTCGCGGAATGGGCGACGAAAGGCAAGCCCTCGGTCCTCGGCATCGCCTCGGGCGCGGTGGCGGGACTAGTCGCGATCACGCCGGCATCGGGCTTCGTGCTGCCCGGCCCGGCGATCGTGATCGGCGTCGCCGCCGGCGTCGGCTGCTTCTGGGCCTCGACCAGCCTGAAGCACATGCTGGGATACGACGACAGCCTGGACGCCTTCGGCGTGCATGGCGTCGGCGGCATGATCGGCGCGTTGCTGACCGGGGTGTTCGCCTACGGACCGCTGACCGCAACCGCGGCGGCACCGCAGGGCGTCAATATCGGCGGGATCGCGCAGTTCGAGAGCCAGGTGATCGCCGTCGTGACGACGCTGGTCTATAGCGGCGTGATGACCTGGGTCATCCTGATGGTCACCAATGCCCTGGTGGGCTTGCGGGTGGATCAGGAGGAGGAGCGCGAGGGCCTCGATCTCGTGCTGCACGGCGAGCAGATCTTCCAGTAGCCGCATGAAGGGGGCGTCGGCCACGGCGTCCCCTTTTACATGTCGTTGAGACGCCGGAGCCGCGTTTCGTATCGCGTCTTTATGCCCGACCCGCCTACCGGATGACGATGGCGCGGAGGAGGCGCCGCGCATGACCGACCTTGACCTTCTTCGAGCCGTCGCGGCGCTTGTCGGTTGCCTCGCCGGCACACCGGCGCTCGCTCAGACGACGCCGCCCGCCACGAGCACGCCCGGGGCGCCAGGGGTCGCCGCGGCGGCCGCACCGGCCGCGCCGTCGTCCTTTCAGCTCTACGGAATAACGCTCAACGCGCAGGCCGAGCTTGGCATAACGGGCAACCCGGCCGGGCCGAACGACTTCCTGAACTTCGGGCAGCTGTTCACCGACCGGGCCAACCAGATCATGATGAACCAGCTTCTGCTGACCGCGCAGAAGCCCATCGACTCGAAGGCGTCGACGGTGAATTTCGGCTTCGACCTTCAGCTGCTGTATGGCACCGATGCCCGCTACACGCATTTCATCGGCGAGCTGAACTACCTGGTCGACAGCCGCTATCAGCTCGATATCATTAACGCCAACGTGCAGGTGCACCTGCCGTATCTGGTGGCCGGCGGCATCGACCTAAAGGTCGGTCAGTATCCGACCCCATTGGGATACGAGACGATCGATCCATCGACCAACCCGTTCTACTCGCACTCCTACATCTTCAATTTCGGGCTGCCGCTGAAGGACACCGGCGGCTTGGCGATCGCGCATGTGAATTCGGTCCTCGATCTGTACGGCGGCATCGATTCCGGCGCCAACACCTCGCTTGGCAACGGCGACAACAACTCCGCTCCAGCGGGGATTCTCGGCGCCAACTTGACCCTGCTAGGCGGCAACCTGACGATCCTCGCGCTGACCCATTTCGGGCCGGAGAATCCGGTGCTGACGGTGCCGGGCGCTGACGGCTATATGCGCTTCTACAACGACATCACCGCGGTCTATAAGGCGACGCCGAAGCTGACGCTGACCACCGAAGCCAATCTCGTGCGCGACGATTTTTTCCGGGCGAACGGCTTCGGGCTGGCGCAGTATGTGTCCTACACGCTGACCGACAAGCTGACGCTGAACGGGCGGGCGGAGGTGTTCCGCGACGACAACGGCTTCTACGTCGCGGCCTTCCCCGGCGTGTTCGATCCGGTGAACGTCCAGGCGGGCAAGCCGGCGCCGTTCGTCAAGTCGTACGGAGCGAACACGTATACCGAACTGACGGTGGGCGTGACCTACAAGCCCAGCGTGCCGGCGCCGATCGCCAACCTGATGATCCGCCCGGAGATCCGCTGGGACCACGCCTTCGCCAACCCGCCCTTCGATGCCGGGACGAACCGCAACGCCCTCACCCTGGCGGCCGACGTGGTGATCGGGTTCTGAAGGTCTTACAGTGGTTGGATGACCGTGTCGGATCGCCTGGAGGCCGTGCAGGCCGACATAACCCGCCTCGAAGTCGATGCGATCGTCAACGCCGCCAATGAGAGCCTGCTGGGCGGCGGCGGGGTGGACGGTGCCATCCATCGCGCCGCCGGGCCCGAATTGCTCGCCGAATGCCGCGCGATCGGCGGTTGCCCGACCGGGGAGGCGCGGATCACGCGCGGATACCGGCTGCCGGCCCGGTACGTCATCCACACGGTCGGCCCGGTCTGGCACGGCGGCGATGCGGGCGAGCCCGCACTGCTGGCGAGCTGCTATCGGGAGAGCCTGCGCCTCGCCCGCGAGAACGGCGTTCGCACGATCGCCTTTCCGGCGATCAGTTGCGGCGTCTACGGCTATCCCTTTCCGCAGGCGGCGCGCATCGCCGTGGGCGAGACGCGCATGGCACTCGCCGAGTCGCCATCGATCGAGCGTGTGACCTTCGTGTGCTTCCGCGTCGATGCGCTGGCGATCTATCGCGCGGTGCTCGCCGATCTCCCTTAGACTTGCCGCTCCTCGCCGGCGGGCCTAGACCCCGCCCATGCGCTCTCCCCGGATGGGCAAGTTCGCCACGCTTGCCGCGCTGCTTTGCGCCGTCGCGGTCATGGTCACCCTCGTTTCCTACTCGGTGACGTTGTACCGGCTGTTCTGCCAGGCGACCGGCTCACTCGGCACCACGGAGCGTGTGGCCAGCGTCAGCGGGCCGGTGTCGGACAAGATGGTGACGGTGCGCTTCCTGACCAGCACCGAGCCGAGCCTGCCGTGGCGCTTCGTCCCGGTGCAGGACAAGGTGCGCGTTCAACTCGGCAAGGACACGCTGGTGTTCTTCGAAGCCGAGAACCTGTCCGATCAGCCGATCGTCGGCCATGCGACCTTCAACGTCACGCCGGAGAAGACCGGCAAGTACTTCAAGAAGATCGAGTGCTTCTGCTTCACGGAGGAGCGGCTGGAGCCGCACCAGAAGGTGGAGATGCCGGTTGATTTCTACGTCGATGCGCGGATGGGGACCGATCGCAACACGTCGGATGTCACCGAGATCGACCTGTCGTACGAGTTCTTCCGCTCCTTGAAACCGAAGGGCGCGCCCGACCTCGCGCGGTTCCTGGCGGAGCCGCCCGATCCGGTGGCGGGGGGGAAGGTGTTCGCGAATGCCTGCGCCGAGTGCCACACCCTCGATCACAGCAAGGTGGGACCGCCGTTGCGCGGCGTGTTCGGCCGCAAGGCGGGGACGGCACCGGGCTATCCGTATTCAACGGCACTCGCCCATTCCGGCGTGACCTGGGATGCCGACACGCTGAACAAATGGCTGTCCGGCCCGCAGGCTTACATCAAGGGCGCGCAGATGCCGATGGGGCTGCCCGACCCGCTGCGCCGGCGCGACGTGATCGCGTATCTGAAGTCGCTGTCGCAACAGGCGGCGCGGTAGCGGCTGTGACCGAACGGGAGAAGATGGCGGCGGGTGCGCCGTACCGGCCCGACGATCCGGAGTTGCAGGCCGAACAGGCAGCCGCGCAGGCGTGGCTTGCCCGCTACAACGCCTCGGCCGGCGCGTCGGTGGTCGAGCGGCAGGCGCTGCTGACGGAGCGCTTCGCTTCGGTCGGAGAGGGCGCGGTCGTCCGCCCGCCATTCTTCTGCGATTATGGCTCCAACATCCGCCTGGGCCGCGGCGCGTTCCTCAACTTCAACTGCGTGATCCTCGACGTGGTCGAGGTGGTGATCGGGGAGGGCACGCAGATCGGGCCGGCGGTGCAGATCTACGCGGCCGACCATCCGCGCGATCCAACGACGCGGCGCGCGGGGCTGGAGTTCGGGCGCCCGGTGCGCATCGGGCGGGACGTGTGGATCGGCGGCGGCGCCATCCTGCTGCCGGGCATCAGCGTCGGCGATGACGCGATCATCGGCGCCGGCAGCGTGGTCACGCGCGACGTGGCGGCGGGCGCGACCGTCGTCGGCAACCCGGCGCGGGCGGTATCCCTGGCGGCTCGGCAGGCTTGCCCCCGGCCGATCCAGCGCGTATAGCACCGTTCATGGTCCACGGCTTCCGCTCGCTCGCGCTGCTCCTTCGACTTAGCCGCCCCTGAGCGGCGGGCCGCGGTGGCAACCGCTGGCCTTGCTCAGGGGGACCCCTGACAGGCAGCGTGTTTCCAGCGAAGGACCCATCCCATGAGTATCGAGCATCCCAGCTTCGGCAAGCTGGACGACAACCGGATCATCATCTTCGACACCACCCTGCGCGATGGCGAGCAATCGCCCGGCTTCTCGATGAACCTCAGCGAGAAGATCCGGATGGCCGAGGCACTGGCCGAACTGGGCGTCGACGTGATGGAGGCGGGCTTCCCGATCGCCTCGCCCGGCGACTTCGAATCCGTGAAGGCGATCGCCGAGAGCCTCGGCCAGCGCGACGACACGCCGGTGATCTGCGGTCTGGCGCGCACCGGGCGGGAGGATATCTTCAGCGCCGCCGACGCCGTGCGACCCGCCAAGCGCAAGCGCATCCATATCTTCCTCTCCACCAGCCCGCTGCACATGAAATACAAGCTGCGGATGGAGCCCGACGAGGTGCTGCAACTGGCGTCCGACAGCGTTGTGCTGGCGCGCAATTTCGCCGACGATGTCGAATGGTCGGCCGAGGACGGCACGCGCACCGATCCCGACTTCCTGTGCCGCTGCGTCGAGGCGGCGATCAAGGCGGGCGCGAGCACGATCAACATCCCCGACACTGTCGGCTACGCGCTGCCCGAGGACATGACGCGCATCTTCACCATGATCCGCGAGCGCGTGCCGGGCGCCGACAAGGTCGTGCTGTCCACCCACAACCACAACGATCTGGGCCTCGCGGTCGCCAATACGCTGGCGGCGATCACCGCCGGGGTGCGGCAGATCGAATCGACGATCAACGGCATCGGCGAGCGCGCCGGAAATGCGTCGCTCGAGGAGGCGGTGATGGCGATCCGCACCCGCCAGGACGCGGTGCCGTTCCACAACAACATCAAGACCAAGAACCTGCTGAAAGTCTCCAAGCTGCTGTCCACCGTCACCGGGTTCGACGTGCAGCCCAACAAGGCGATCGTCGGGCGCAACGCCTTCGCCCATGAAGCGGGCATCCATCAGGATGGCGTGCTGAAGCACGCGGCGACGTATGAGATCATGACGCCGGAGAGCGTCGGGTGGAGCAAGTCCAGCCTGGTGATGGGCAAGCATTCGGGCCGCGCGGCGTTTCGCGACAAGCTGCGTTCCCTCGGCTACACGATCGGCGATAACCAGCTGAACGTCGCCTTCCGCCGCTTCAAGGACATCGCCGATCGCAAGAAGGTGGTGTACGACGAGGACATCGTGGCATTGGTCGATGACGAGGTGGTGCGCGACCATGAGCGCGTCCGCTTCGTCTCGCTCGACGTGCACGCCGGATCGAAGGCACCGGCGCGCGCGGAACTGGAACTGGAGGTGGACGGGGAGGCGCGTTCGGCGGTGGCGACCGGCGACGGCCCGGTGGACGCCACGTTCCGCGCCATCCACGCGATTTTCCCGCATGAGGCGAACCTCGTGCTGTTCTCGGTCGGCGCGGTGACGACGGGGACCGACGCGCAGGCGAAGACGACGGTGCGGCTGGAGGAGAACGGCAAGATGGTCGATGGCCAGGGGGCCGACCTCGATACCATCGTGTCCGCCGCGCGGGCCTATGTGCACGCGCTCAACAAGCTGCTGGTGAAACGGGAGCGGACGGAGCCGGAGGCGTTGTCGGCGTAGGGAGTCCCCTCACCCCGACCCTCTCCCAGAGGGAGAGGGGGAAGAACACACCGCGCCCCCTCTCCCTTGGGAGAGGGTTGGGGTGAGGGCATGCTCAGGGCTCCCGCACCCTCAGACCTGCCTTTCTGGCGATTTTGATACAGTCCTTGTCGAACGTGGCGAACGCCTCGCAGTGGCCCGCCGCCGCGAGATGCAGGGCATCGGCGAAATCCATGCCCTGCTCGCACCAATCCAGCGCCTGGGCGGCCAAAGTCGCGTCCTCCAGCGACACGCGCGAGAGGCCGGCAAAGTTTCGCAGGGCAGCGACGATCTGCCCGGGGGTAAATTGATACAGGCTGCGGAGCACCCATTCGGTTTCCAGCAGCACCGTCGTCGAGACCCAGATGTCATTGCCGTCCACCAGGTCTTGCGCGCGTCGTGACTGGCGCGGGTCGTCGATCGTGACGACCCGAACCAGGACGTTAGTATCGACCGCGAGCATGCCGTCGCATGACCTCCGCCTCAATGCTCGCGTTCATCTCTTCGATCGTTCTTGGCGGCCCGTCGTAGGGCAAGCAACCGAAGACATCCTCCATCTTCGTCGGCGCGAAGAGAGGGGCGGCCTTGAGCAACACGCCGTCTGGGGTGTCCTCGACCACCAGCTTGGTACCGGCGTCCCAATGCCGCCGGCGGCGGATTTCCGCTGGGAGGATGACCTGACCCTTGGTTGAGAGCGTGGTCGTCAGCTTCTCGGCGGTCGCCATCGTCTGTGCCCCTTGCGGTAAGACGAGCGTAAGATATGGATCGGCCGGTATGGATGCAAGGCGTTGTCGGCGTAGGGCCCACCTTCATCCTCCGGAGGAGACCGTATCGGGCCAAATGTGATCGGTCAGCGCGCGTGAGACCTGCTGGATAAGCTCGTCCCACGCGCCCGGGGTCGTCTGCCGAAAGAGGCGTATGGTCGGGTACCACGGGCTGTCGTCACGATCGAGCAGCCAGCGCCAGTCGCTTGCTTTCGGCACCATGACCCATGTCGGCTTTCCGAGCGCGCCGGAAAGATGAGCAATCGACGTGTCCACGGTGATGACCAGGTCAAGATTCGCGATCAGTGCCGCCGTGTCGTCGAAGTCACGCAGTTCTTGCGACAAGTCGGTCAACCCAGGCAACCGGTCGAGGACGTCGCCATCCATGACCGGCGCCGGCTTCTGGAGCGAGATGAAGCGCGCCGGCGCCGCGCGTCCAAGCGGCGCGAGGCGCTCGAGGCGAATGGAACGCCGCCGGTCGTTCGGATGGGTGGGACGTCCGCTCCACGCCAGGCCGATCCGTGGCGTGCCCGGCGGATGCGCGGCCTCGAGCCATCTGGCCCAGTGAGCGAGCCGGGTCGGCTCCGCCGTGAGATAGGGAACGCCGTTGGGGACCGTATCGACCGTGGTGCGAAACACGAGAGCCAGGCTGGACAAGCGGCAATAGGCCGCGTGTCCCGGGATCTCGTTCCAGCGATGGAAGCTTTGCGAGACGCCCGGAATGCGCGCCAGGAGAGGGGCCAGCTCCGCGCTGCATCCAAGCAGCACTTCGTCGAAGCGTTCCGCCACCATCGGAATGTAGCGCGCGAACTGGATGGTGTCGCCGTATCCCTGATCGCCGACCAGCAGTACCTTGCCGCCCGGGATACGCATACCCGTCCAGGGCGCGGACGTGATCCGCGGGAGTTGGCCGCGCCCAGCCTCCGTCTGGTTCCGCCATTCGTATTCAATCCAGCCGGGATCCCACTCGCCCCGGGCGAGCAAGTTCTGAGCGAGCGCGAGGTGCGCATCGGCATGCTGATCGTTCAATCCGATCGCACGAACAAGACAGGCGACCGCGTGTTCCCGGTCGTCGAGGTCGGTGAGGACGAGGGATAGATTGACCAAATTATCCGGGCTGGCCGGGGCCAACCGGACAGCCTCGCGCCCGGCCGTCGCCGCCGCCTGGATTTGGTTTGAAATCCGATAGAGACTGCATAGATTGGCGTGCCAAGCGGCGACGCCCGCCTGACGGGCGACGGCTTTTTCCAATAGCTCGATGGCGCGCTCCACATTGCCTTGATGCGCGTGCACGATGCCGAGCAATGCCATCGCGCTCGCATTCTCGGGCACGCCCGACAGCACATCGTTGCAAATGCCCGCTGCTTCCCCGAAGCGCCTCGCCTGAGCCGCGATTTGGGCCCGCGCGAGTGCCTGATCCGCTGTTTCCGGCGGTACGGTTCCGCTCACATGCTCGCCTGATCGAGCTTGGCGATCGATGCCGCGTCGAGCTTGACGTCCGGCGCGGTCATCAGTTCGTTCAGCTGCTCGAGGCTGGTCGCGCTGGCGATCGGGGCGGTGATCGCGGGCCTATGGGTCAGCCATGCCAGCGCGACCTGGGCCGGCTTGAGCCGCTGGGCTGCCGCCACGTCGTCGAGCGCGGCGAGGATGCGCAGACCGCGGTCGTGGAGGTATTTCCCCGCGCCCGCCGCGCGGGCCCGGCCGGTCAGATGCGCCTGCGTCCGATACTTTCCGGTGAGGAACCCGCTCGCCAGCGAATAGTACGGAATCACGCCGATCTGCTCGCGCTCGCAGAGCGGCGCGAGCGTATCCTCGAACTCCGAACGGTCGGCGAGATTGTAGAGCGGCTGCAACGTCTCGTAGCGCGGCAGGCCGAGCTTGCGGCTGGTATCCAGGGATTCCGTCAGCCGCGCCGCGGTGAAGTTGGACGCGCCGATCGCCCGTACCTTGCCCTGTTCGATCAGGCGCCGGTAGCCCTCCAGCACCTCCTGCACGGGGGTATCGGGGTCGTCGCGGTGCGACTGGTAGAGGTCGATGTGATCGGTTTGCAGCCGGCGCAGCGAATCCTCGACCGCGCGCATCATGTAGGCTGGCGAGAGGCCCTTGCGGCCCTCGCCCATGTCGCTGCCGAGCTTGGTGGCGATGACCACTTTCTCCCGCCCGCCGCGCTGCTTCAGCCAGTTGCCGATGATTGCCTCGGACTCGCCGCCGTGGTGGCCGGGAACCCAGCGCGAATAGACGTCGGCGGTGTCGATCAGGTTGAACCCGGCGGCGACGAAAGCGTCGAGCAGGCGGAACGAGGTCGCCTGATCGGCGGTCCACCCGAACACGTTGCCGCCGAACGCGAGCGGGGCGACGTGGATCCCCGACCGTCCGAGTTGCCGCTTCTCCATGCGCCGATCTCCTTGCCTGAGCGGCATGTTTTACGGGACCCGCGAGCGGGCCGCAAACTCGTCGCGCGGCGCCGTCCTCGATATCCAGAAGTCCGCGCCACCAACTATTAGCTACGGATCGAGCGGCACCGCGGCAAGGGAAAGCGCCATCTGCCGCCGCGCTTCGCTCTCGAAATTGGACAACGTCACTCCCAACAGCCGCACGCCGCGGGGCAACGGGAACAGCGGACGGAGGAGATCGAAGCAGATCTCCTCGATGGTCGCACGCGATGCGATCGGCTCGGGCCACGAGCGGGCGCGGGTGATCAGGCGGAAGTCGGCGTATTTGACCTTGACCGTCACCGTCCGCGCTGCCTTCCCGCCTCGGTCGTAGGCCGCCCAGACGCTCGCGAAGACCGGCGCCAGCGCCCGTGCCACTTCCTCCCACTCCAGCAGGTCATGGGCGAAGGTCGTCTCGGAGCCGAGCGACTTGCGTTCACGGTCCGCCGAAACCGGACGGTCGTCCTCGGCGCGGGCCAATCCGTAATAGTAAGCGCCGGCCTTGCCGAAATGGGCGTTCAGGAACGCGAGCGTGCGGGCCCGGAGGTCGAGGCCGGTGCGGATGCCCAGTTCGGCCATCCTCGCCGCCGTCACCGGGCCCACGCCGTTGAAGCGCCCGACCGGCAAGGCTTCCACGAACGACGCCCCCATGCGCGGCGTGATGACGAACAGCCCGTCCGGCTTGCGGTGGTCGGATGCAAGTTTCGCAAGGAACTTGTTGTAGGACACGCCGGCCGAGGCGGTCAGACCGGTCTCGGCGCGGATGCGCGCCCTGATCTCCTCGGCGATCGCGGTCGCCGAGCCGCAGTCCAGCAGCGGCGCCGTCACGTCGAGATACGCCTCGTCGAGCGACAGCGGCTGGATCAGCGCCGTGTAGCAGGCGAGGATCGCGTGGACCTGGCGCGAGACCGCCTTGTAGGCGTCAAAGCGCGGCGGCACGAACACCAGGTCGGGGCATTTGCGCCGCGCGGTGACCGAGGCCATCGCCGAGCGGACGCCGAATTTTCGCGCCTCGTAGCTCGCCGCCGCCACCACGCCGCGTTCGCGCGCACTGCCGACGGCGACGGGCAGGCCGCGCAGCGCCGGATCGTCGCGCTGTTCGACGGACGCGTAGAACGCGTCCATGTCGATGTGGATGATCCGGCGGTACTGCGGCATGTCGGCGTCGATGCTGCCACTGGATGGACGCGGCGCAGCGTCGCCGAACCGGGCGAGGGACGCAAACCTCAGAACCGCCGCTCGAACACCGTTACCACGTCGCCCGGCTCCAACGCGGTCTGGGGTGCCGCGCGGCCCTCGGCGGCACCCGCGTCATAGGTGCGCACCACGCCGGCATAGCCGTCGATCGCGCGATAGGTGAACCCGCCAGCGAGCGCCACCGCCGCCAGCACCGTCATCCCCGGCTGATAGGCGAACTGGCCCGGCTTGTTGACCTCGCCCAGGACGAAGATCGGGCGATAGGCCGTCACCTCGACCGACACCGACGGGTCGCGCTCCAGTCCGGCGCGGACCAGCGCGTGGGCGACCGCCGTCTCCAGCGCCGCCGGCCGCAGCCCGGCGGCCGGCAC